>JBGMRN010000051.1:2260-16855 GCA_048061535.1 Thermoanaerobaculales bacterium
CCGTGGTGCCGCGCGCCCGCGCCGCGCCTTCGGCGCCGAGAATGCGCCCGCCCTCCACGGTCACCCGCGCCCCACCCTGGGCCGGGTCGGCCGAGGTCACGAGCAGGAACCGCGAGACGGCCGCAATCGAGGGCAGGGCTTCGCCGCGAAAACCCAGAGTTTCAATCCGATCGAGCTCATCGGCGTCCGAAATCTTCGAGGTCGCGTGGCGTTCGAGCGCGAGCAGCGCGTCGTCCGCGTCCATGCCGCAGCCGTCGTCGACGACTCGCACCAGACTCCGACCCCCGTTGACCAGCTCGACCTCCACCCGGGCCGCACCGGCGTCGAGGCTGTTCTCGACCAACTCCTTGACCACCGACGCCGGCCGCTCGACAACCTCACCGGCGGCAATGCGGTTGACGAGAGCATCGGAGAGAACGTGAATCCTGGGCATGGGGGATATCATACCCGCGCCGGTTGCCGCCTGCGGGTGGCCGAAGTGAAGAGGGGAAGGAATATAGAATTAGGAATTAGGAATTCGGAATTGGGAATTGGGAATTACCGGCGCGCGGGGGCGATCGAGTGGCTCGGAGCAGTAAACCCGCGCCCGGACGCATCGGCCGGCCGCAATTCGCCGGGCGAATTGCTTGCAAGCAGCACAAACAACAAGCTTCGGACCGCGCGCTCGTTCGGAGGCGCCTGGCATCCCGACCTGATGTTCTCCTCTACACCATGTCGGCGTGCCTGGCGCCTCACGGGCAGAACACTCATGGAATGGCCGCCCTGGACATCGGGAGCGCCCTTCATAAAAGCGGAAACGCCGGGCCCGGAATCGGCCGGGTCTCGAGTACAATCAGAATCCCCATGAAGACCCTACCCGATGCCCGTGGATACTTCGGCGACTACGGGGGTCGGTTTGTTCCGGAAACGCTGATGACGCCGTTGGCCGAGCTCGAGGACGCCTACCGAGCGGCGGTCCGCGACCGCACCTTCCAGGCCCGGCTCGGGGATCTGCTGAAAGACTATGTCGGCCGTCCGACCCCGTTGTACCCGGCGCGCCGGCTGTCGGCCCGGCTCGGCGGCGCCCGCATCTGGCTCAAGCGCGAGGATCTCTGCCACACCGGAGCGCACAAGATCAACAACGCCCTCGGTCAGGCCCTTCTGGCGCGCGAGATGGGGAAGGGCCGGGTGATCGCCGAAACCGGCGCCGGCCAACACGGGGTGGCGGTGGCAACCGCGGCGGCCCTGCTCGGCCTCGAATGCCGGGTCTACATGGGGGCTGAGGACATGCGCCGGCAGGAGCTCAACGTCGTTCGCATGGGGTTGATGGGCGCCGAGGTGATGTCGGTGGCGGCGGGTGCTCAGACGCTCAAGGATGCGATCAACGAGGCGCTTCGTGACTGGGTCACCAATGTTCGTACCACCCACTACATCCTCGGTTCGGTCCTCGGCCCGCATCCCTATCCGATGATGGTGCGTGACTTCCAGACGGTGATCGGGCGCGAGGCGTTATCGCAGTTCAAGTCGGCGACGCGAACGCTTCCCGATCTGGTCGTCGCCTGTGTCGGGGGCGGCTCCAACGCCGCCGGCATCTTCACGGCCTTTGTTCCCCATGAGGCTGTCGGCTTGGTCGGCGTCGAGGCCGCGGGCCGGGGAATGACGCCCGGCGATCATGCCGCCCGCTTCTCCCGGGCGGGCGCACCCGGGATCCTCCACGGTACCCACACCCTGGTGCTGCAGGATGCCGACGGGCAGATCGAGAGAACCCACTCGGTGTCGGCCGGGCTCGACTACCCGGCGGTCGGCCCGGAGCATGTCCACTGGCAGGAGACCGGCCGCGCGACCTACGTCCGGGTCGACGACGACGAGGCCGTCGCCGCGTTCCACCTCCTGTCGGAGACCGAGGGGATCATTCCTGCGCTCGAGTCGGCGCACGCAGTCGCCTACGCCGCCAAGGCGGCGCCGTCGATGACGCCCGACACCAACGTCCTCGTGAACCTCTCCGGCCGTGGGGACAAGGATCTGGGCGAGGTACGGCGGATCGAGGGAGCATCGTCGTGAGCCGGCTCGGCAAAGCCTTCAAGGCGGCTCGGCGCGAAAAACGAGCGGCGTTTGTGGCCTATGTGACCGCCGGCGACCCGACCTTGGGGCGCACCGTTGAGATCGTCCGCGGGCTGACCGCAGCGGGCGCCGACGTCGTCGAGCTCGGCGTGCCGTTCTCCGATCCGATCGCGGACGGACCGACCAACCAGCGTGCCGCCGAACGCGCCCTGGCCTCCGGCGCCACCGTCACCGGAGTGTTGGCGGCGGTCGAGGTGGTGCGCCAGGAAACCGAGGCGCCGATCGTTCTCTTCACTTACGCCAACCCGGTCTTGCGCTTCGGACTCGAGCGGTTCGGGGAGGAGGCGGCCGCCGCCGGAGTCGACGCGGTCCTTTTCACCGACGTTCCGGCCGAGGAGATGACGGCGTTCGCGGATCCGCTCGCGGACTCCGGTCTCGAGGTCGTCATGCTGGCCACACCGACCTCCACCCGCCAGCGCATCAAGGCGGCCGCCCGTCTCGGAGGCGGCTTTCTCTACCTGGTTTCGCGGACCGGCGTCACCGGCGCCGGTCGGCAGCTTGACGACGAGCTCGCGGACAACATCCGTCGTGCGCAGAGGGCGTCTCGGCTTCCAGTGGCCGTGGGATTCGGCATCTCGACGCCGCAGCAGGTGGCCGAAGTGGCGGCGCGGGCCGATGGCGTGGTGGTTGGCTCGGCGATCGTCGACCGTATCGCCGAGCTGGGCGACTGCGACGAGCTGGCCGATGAGGTTGAACGATTTGTCAGACCGATGGTCGAAGCGTGCCAGAGGTAGTTTTGAGTTTTGAGTTTTTAATTTTGAGTTCCCCCGAATCACTCAACAACTTGGGGGGGGTGGGCGGCAACTCAAAACTCAAAACTAAGGACTCAAAACTGATGTATGGGCCGTCCTAAACGCCGCCGGCTCGGGCAGAACTTTCTGGTTGATCCGGGGGTCGCCGAAAAGATGGTAGGGCGGCTCAAGACGGACCCGCCGAGGGTGCTCGAGATCGGTCCGGGCCGGGGCGCCCTCAGCGAACCCCTTCTCGAGCGATTCGATCGCGTCCTGGCCCTCGAGCTCGACGCGACGCTGATACCGGGCTTGCTCGAACGGTTCGGCGACCGCGGATTCGAGGTGCGGCACTCGGATGCTCTGACCGAGGACCTCGGGGCTGTCTTGGCCGCCGATTCGCCGTGGCAGGTGGCCTCCAATCTGCCCTACTCGGTGGGGACGGCGATCCTGCGTCGCCTGATGCCGCGCAACGACCTCTTTTCCCGACTGGTGGTGATGTTGCAGCGAGAGGTGGCCCACCGGGTGGTGGCCGATCCGGGGGGCAGCGGTCACGGTCTGCTGGCTTTGGAGCGCGCGGCGTTCGCCGATGCCCGATTGCTCTTCGATGTCCAGCCGCGGTCCTTTCGACCCCGGCCGAAGGTGATCTCCAGCGTAGTGGCGCTCGATCTCAGACCACCTTCGTACACGGCGACGGAGTTGGCCGGGGCGTTCACGTTGGCGGCTCGCGCACTCACGCGGCCGCGCAAGGTGCTGACCAACGCCCTCTCGCCCGGAATCGACGCCGCGATTCTGGAGGCAGCGGACCTCGATCCGTCGGTCCGTCCGGGAACTGTTCCCCTCGGGGGTTGGGTGCGGCTGGCCTCTGTTCTCTCGACGTCACATAAGTCAGTTGATGGCAGTGTTTAACCCGATAGTGGTACCATGCAGATGATCATGGTGGTTGAGATGAATCCTCGCCTCCCGAGTTGTCGGCGCCGACGGGAACAGCGACCCTCCGGAGACCACGGGTGACCGCGTGGCAGGCTGCGCTCTTGGGTCTGCTCCAGGGAGTGACCGAGTTTCTTCCGGTCTCTTCCTCGGGTCACCTGGCGTTGGCGCAGATGTTGATCCCGGGTTTCGAGCAGCCGGGGGTGGTCTTCGACGCCATCCTCCATGTCGGCACCGCTCTGGCGGTGGTGTGGTACGAACGCCGGCAGCTTCGGCACTGGTTCGGTTCGATCGAGGGCAGGAGGTTGATCGGCCTGCTGGTTCTCGGCACGTTCGCAACTGCGGCCGTCGCTCTTCCATTGCGCCATGTGGCGGAGCGCGCGTTTACCATGCCGATATGGGTTGGACTGTTTTTGATTCTCACCGGCGTCATCGTCGGATCCACCCGCTTCCTCTCCGGCGGTGGACGGGGTGAGGCATCGACGACCTGGCGGCAGGCCGCGGTGATGGGAGCGGCCCAGGGGTTGGCGATATTTCCCGGCCTTTCCCGTTCGGGTCTGACCATCGCAACCGGTCTGGGCGCCGGCCTCGAGCGGGGCTGGGTGGCGAGGTTTTCTTTTCTGCTCAGCGTGCCGGCGATCGCGGGTGCGACGCTCGCCCAGCTGGTGGAGGCGCGTGCGGACCTGGCCACGGTCGGCGCGGGTTTTTGGCTCGCGTGCCTGCTGGGGGCGGCGGCGGCGGGCGGGTCGGGTTACCTCGCGCTCCGGATTGTCATCCGCACCGTGACCAGCAGTCTCTTCCACCGGTTCGCCTGGTACTGCGTGCCGCTGGGCTTGGTGGTGCTCGTCGTCATGATGGTGGGTGGGGGTTCGTAATGCGGGAGCGCGTGATCCGTGAGGCGTCGGCGGTGGCCCTTCTTCTCGGGGCGTTGCTGGTGGCGGTGGCCCTGCTGTCGCACTCTCCCCTCGACCCGAGCCCTTTCCATGCCTCGACGCTACGCGACCAGCCGATCAACCTCGCAGGGTGGCTCGGCGCCACCTTGTCGGCCGCCCTCTTCAGCTTCTTCGGAGTGACCGCTTTCTTGTTTCCCCTGGCCGGTGCGGTGCTCGGCTGGCGGTTGTTGCGGCAGGCGCCGCTGACCAGCCCCCGGTTGGCGGCCATGGGTTGGGCGCTGGTGCTGGTGGCCCTGCCGGGCTTCGCGGGTCTGTTCGCGATGGACCTGCCTTTTCGGGACGGACGAATACCCTGCGCCGGCCTCGTCGGCCTGGCCGAAAACGAGCTTCTGGGCGGTTTTGCCGGGCCGGTCGGCGAGATCGTCATGCTGGTCTTTCTCCTTGTCCTCGGCATTCTCATGGTTACCGGGGCCTCGATGGGGGTGGCGGCGGACCGCCTCTCCGAACGCGCCCGCGGGCGCTGGGCAGAGCGGCGGCGCGAACGGTCTTTTCGCCAGCGGGAGAAGGAGGAGGCGCGAGACAGGCAGCGGGTGCTCGAACGCCAGTTCCAACGGATCGAGGACGATCAGGGTTATCGAGGTTCGTTGACTGTCAAGGAAGTCGAGGGCAGGGGACGCTTCCGAATCGTCCGCAAACGGGACGATATTCTGGTGGAGGAGGACGAGATTCCGGCTGAAGCAAAGCCGGCTTCGCGTCGCGCCGGGGGCCGACGCCGCGCAGCCTCCCGAGCGGACTCCGCCGACGCGCCGGCGAAGCCGCGAAAGAAGGTGGTGCAGGAGGAGTTCGATTTTGTCGAGGACCTGGAGTCCTACGACCTCCCGCGGGATGCATTTCTGGAGGTCGCGGACGAAGCTCCGGAACGCGATTCCGCCGCCCTGATCGAGCTCTCGAAGCTGATCACCGAGAAATGCCGGGAGTTCAAGGTCCGAGGCGAGGTGGTCAACATCCGGACGGGGCCGGTGATCACGACCTACGAGTTCCGCCTCGACTCGGGGGTGAAGATCTCGGCGGTGCAGAATCTCTCCGAGGATCTGGCCCTCGCCCTGCGAACGGAGTCGGTGCGGATCGATCGCGTTCCCGGTCGTGCGACGGTGGGCATCGAGGTGCCCTGCCCCGATCCTCAGGTGATCCGCCTGAGACAGCTCATCGAGGCGCCCGAGTTTCAGCGTGCCCAATCCCTGCTCACTCTCAGTCTCGGAGTCGATATCCGCGGCAAGCCGTTCTTTGCGGATTTGACGCGGATGCCCCACCTGCTGGTCGGCGGTTTCACCGGTTCAGGCAAGTCGGTGGGACTCAACGCGATGATCATGTCGATCCTGTACAAGGCGCGTCCGGACGAGGTGAAGTTCATTTTTGTCGATCCCAAGATGGTCGAGCTGGGGGTCTACTCCGATATTCCCCACCTGTTGACGCCGATCATTTCCGACCCCAAGAAGGCTGCCAACGCTCTCGGCTGGGCGGTGGCGGAGATGGACGACCGGTACCGGGTCCTGGCGGCGTTGGGCGTTCGCAACCTCCAACAGTACAACCATCTGGTGCGGGATCCGGTTCAGCTGCGGAGGGCGCGCCGGCAGCTCGCCGGGGAAGAGGAGATCGAGGCGCCGGAGCTCGAGCCGCTGCCGTATATCGTCATCATCATCGATGAGCTTGCCGACCTGATGATCACCTCCGCGCGGGCGGTCGAGGAGAGCATCACGCGGCTGGCGCAGAAGGCGCGCGCGGTGGGCGTGCACCTGATTTGCGCGACCCAGCGGCCGTCTGTGGATATCCTCACGGGCATCATCAAGGCCAACTTCCCCTGCCGGGTGGCCTACAGGGTTCGATCCAGGTTCGACTCGCGCACGATCCTCGATTCAATGGGCGCCGAGCATCTATTGGGAAGGGGCGACATGCTTTTCCTGCCTCCGGGTAGCGCCAATCTGACCCGCCTGCACGGGCCCCTGGTGACCGAAAAGGAAATCGGCACCGTGGTCCGCTACATCAAGCGATTCGGCAAACCCGAATACCAGCGCGACGTGCTCACGCATGCCTCGCTCGGCGGCGCCGACCGAGGGGGCCGGCGGGCCACGGTCGGCGACCCGGACGAGCTCACCGATCCCATGTACGACCAGGCGGCCCGGTTGGTGATCAAGACGCGCAAGGCCTCGGCTTCCTATATTCAACGGAGATTGCATCTTGGATATACACGTTCGGCGAGACTCTTGGATATGATGGAGAGAGAAGGCCTCGTGGGTCCGCTTGCCGGATCCAAGGGGCGCGAGGTTCTGGTGTCCGAAAACCATTTTGGCGAGGTCGACGAGACCCATGCGCTGAACGACGACACGCTGTAGCACGGAGGAGGACGATCATGAGCCTGGAGTTCCTCGATTTTGCCCACGGGTCGTTGTACAGCCTCGGTGCGGTGGCGGTGGTTGTGGTGTTGCTCGCCATCCTGTTCGCTTCGTTCGTTTCCCGCTCGCGCGTTTTCTGCCAGTATCTCCGCCACATGACGGGTATCCAGCTCAAGCCCGGAAAGGTCCGTCGCCTGTACAAGGAGCGCGGCCGCGGAGCGGTCCGCGACCATCTCATCGATCTCCTCATCCGTGAAGACCTGGCCGATCCAAAAAGAGTCGTGACTCCAGGCTCCAAACCGGATACGTCGGTCTTCGAGATCGAAACCTAGCCCGCATATCTCACCATCTTTCTACTGTGGGGCACAATGCACAGCGCGTGTCGGCGCTTTCTCGATTTGCTCGCTCGACGTACCGCAAGTACGACTTCGCTCCCAAACCTTGCGAGAGCGCAGACACGCACGGCGCCTTGTACTCCTCGCGACGAAATCTGGTGAGAAGTACGGGCTGGTCGCGGGTGGAGAGCCCGGTTGAGACGATTCCCGGGGCGAAGAGCCGGGATTCGAGGGTCGAGGTTGCGGCCTCGGCGGGCCCTTGGGAACGCCGACATGGGCGCCGGGCGGACGAATCAACAGCCGGACGTTCTCGCGTTGGTGACGAAGTTGCGGACCTTCGTTGGGTCCTTGATCCCCGGAGCAGTCTCGACCCCGGAGGACACGTCCACCAGCGCGGGCCGCACCAGTCGCATCGCCTCCGCCACGTTTTCGGGTGTGAGGCCGCCGGCGAGACCGACGGCGATTCCGGATGGCCGCCCGGCAAGCTCCTCCCAAGCCCACGCGACACCATCGCCGGCGCCGGGGTCGAGGAGCGGCAGACAGCGCCGGCCGAGCTCCGCGATCCGCGCCCAAACCATCGATCGACGCGGTTGCACGCGGCGGAGGGTCTTGGCGCCGAGGCGATCGAGGAAGGCGTCAGGCTCGTCTCCGTGCAGCTGGACCCGGTCGAGCCCCAGGGCGTCCCGGACCGCGAGGACCCGGTCGAGGGGGGCGTCGCGGAACACCCCGACCTTCTCCCCGCCCACCACCTCGCGAACCCAAGAATCGCGCTCGGGATCGAGAGCGCGCGGCGTTCCCGGAACGAAGATGAAACCTAGAAGATCGGCGCCGGCGGCCACCGCGGCGGCGGCGTCCTCGGGCCTGGTGAGGCCGCAGATCTTGATCAACACGGTCCTGCTCCCGCTCCCAGCAGCCTCCGGAGCGCCTCACCGGGATCGTCGGCGCGCACCAGGTGCTCTCCCACCAAGAACGCATCGTAACCCGCCTCGTGCAAGGCCCCCATCGTTTCGGAGTCGTCAATCCCGCTCTCGGCCACCCGGACTCGATCGGCGGGCAATTCGTCGGCCATCTCCTCCACCCGGTCGAGGCGCACCTCGAAGGTTGCCAGATTGCGGGCGTTGACCCCGATGACTGCGGCCCCCGACTCCACTGCCGGCGCAGGATCCTCGTCGGTGAAGACCTCCAACAACACCTCCAGGTCGAGCTCGCCGGCCAACGCCAGCAGGTCGGCAAGCGTGTCGCGGTCGAGTAGTCGGTGAATCAGAAGCACCGCATCGGCGCCGAGCACGCAGGTTTCAAGGAGCTGCCGCCGTGAAACGATGAAGTCCTTGCGCATCACCGGCAGCTCGACCGCCCCGCGCACCTGTGCCAACCATCGCGGTGCACCGCCGAAGAAGTCGGGTTCGGTGACCACTGAGATCGCCGCGGCGCCGGCGTCGGCATAAGCCAGCGCCAGCGCCCTCGGGTCGAAGTCGGCGCGAATGACGCCCGCCGACGGTGAGGCTTTCTTGCACTCGGCGATCACGGCGGGTCCGGGACCGGCGAGGGCCGATCGCAGGGACCGCAGCCCCCCCGCTCGCCTCGCCTCGGCCGCCTCGCGCGCGTCACTCTCCAGGCCCGGCGCTTCGGGGATGCTCTCCAGCCGCCGTCGAACTGCGGCAACGATCTCATCGAGGATCGTGTCACCCATCCGTAGTGAATTCCGTCGACCGCCGCGCGAGCTCCTCCAGGCGAACAAGCGCAGATCCGGACCGCACGACCTCCCGGCAGCGCTCGAGACCGTCCCGAAGGTCTTCCACCACACCTGCCACCACCAGCGCGGCCCCGGCGTTGAGGGCCACCGCCTCCGCCGCCGCCGACTCTTCCCGGCCGCCGAGAATGAGGCGGAGCCGACGCAGGTTCTCCGCCGCGTCGCCCCCCTTCAGGGACTCCCGATCGCTCGCCTCGATGCCGAGGCCGGCGGGATCGACCATGAACTCGCCCGCCACCACGCCGTCACGCACCTCGACGACCCTCGTTGGCGCGTACACCGAGAGCTCGTCGAGGCCGTCTGAGGAGTGGAGGACCAGGGCATGTCGCGCACCGAGGTCTGCGAGCGCCGCGGCCATCAATCCCTGCACCTCCGCCCCCCACACGCCAATCACCTGGCGACCGACACCGGCGGGGTTGGTGAGAGGACCGAGAAGATTGAAGACCGTGCGCACACCGAGGGCTCGCCGCACCGGCACCACCGCCTGCATCGCCGGGTGGAGGCGCGGAGCAAAGAGGAAGGCGATGCCGATCTCGTCGTGCAGATGCGCCATCGCCTCGGGCTCCAGGTCCAGCCGCACGCCCGCCGCCTCGAGCACGTCGGCCGAGCCGCAACGTGAAGACACCGAGCGGTTGCCGTGCTTGGCCACCGGCACGCCTGCTGCCGACGCGACCAGCGCCGCGGCGGTCGAGATGTTGATGGTCTCGGCGCCGTCCCCTCCGGTGCCGCAGGTGTCCACCGCACGCTCCATATGAGCGATCGGAACCGTCAGCGAACGCGCTCGCATCGCGCGGGCGGCGGCCGCCACCTCGGCGCCGGTCTCGCCCTTCATCCGCAGCGCCACCAAGACCGCAGCCACGACAGTGCCGTCGACGGCACCGTCCATGACCGCGCCGAAGAAACCCTCCACCTCGGCTGGAGCGAGGTCTCCGCCGGCGATCAGACGGTTGAGGAGGTTCTTGGTGTTAACAGTGTTCATGGAGTCCTCAGATTTCAGATTTCGGATTTCGGATTTTTCCACACGCCCCGGATTCGCGCTGCTGGAAGGAGACGCAACCTTCTGCCGTCGCTCTCTCCGAGAGTGCCCCCTCCAACGATATTTGGGACCCCACGCGACGGTTTATCGTACGCGTCAAACCCAAAATCGTTGGAGACGGCACGTCCGAAGAAGCGCACCCAGGAGCGGGTATTACGTACCAACACTCTGATCGGGTCCCCGCGTCGGCAAATCCGAATTCCGAATTCCTGACTCCCCTTTCACGCTCTCCCCTTCCACTCCGGCCGCAATGAAACTCCTGCGATTCGAAGGAAATTCGCCAGCAGGTGCTTGCCTTCGCCACAGAGATACGACTCCGGATGGAACTGGACCCCGAAGTGGCGCCGCTCACGATCGCGCAATCCCATCACCACGTCATCGTCGATCCACGCGGTCACCTCGAGCGCCGCCGGCACGGTCTTTCTCTCCACAACCAGCGAGTGGTACCGGGTCGCCTCGAAAGGGTTGGATCGGCCCTCGAAGAGCCCTTTTTGACGATGGTGGATCATCGAGGTCTTGCCGTGGACCGGCGCCGCTGCACGAACAACCTTCCCGCCGTGCACTGTCGCCAGCGCCTGGTGGCCGAGACAGATGCCGAGCAGGGGAACCTCGGAAGCCGCAGTCACCAGCTCCATGCTGATTCCGGCATCCTCGGGAACCCCCGGACCCGGGGAGATCACCACCGCCTGGGGTCCGAGCGCCATCAGGTCGTCCGCGGTCGCTTCGTCGTTGCGCACGACCCTGATCTCGGCCTCGGAGATCTCCGCCATCTCCTGCACCAGGTTGTAGGTGAAGGAATCGTAGTTGTCGAGCATGAGAATCACCGGGTACCCCCACCACGTGAATTCAGAATTCGGAATTCGGAATTCGGAATTTCGGCCGTCCGTCCTGGACGACGATGCGTGCAGGGGCTTGGTCGGGAATCCCGAGCTTCATGGACCAAAATCACTGCCTTGTGCCGCCGCCTCGGCCATTGCGACTGCCTCGATCAGGGCGCCCGCCTTGCCGGCGCATTCGGCAAGCTCGGCCTCGGGAAGCGAGTCGTAGACGATGCCTGCCCCGGCCTGGATCTGCACGGTGCCGCCACGTTCGACGAGAGTCCGAATCGCGATGCAGGAATCCGCATCACCCCGCAGGTCGCGGTAGCCCACCGCACCACCATAAACGCCCCGGCAAACCTCCTCGAGCTCGTCGATCAGCTCCATCGCGCGGACTTTCGGCGCACCACTCAGCGTGCCCGCCGGGAAACACGCGAACAGGGCGTCCCATGCATCCGCGCCGGAACGCAATCGCCCCTCGACCTCGCTCACCATGTGCATGACATGGCTGTACCTTTCCACCTCCATCTCACGAACCACCCGAACGGTGCCCGGCGCCGCGATCCGACCGACGTCGTTGCGTCCCAGATCAACCAGCATCACATGCTCGGCGCGCTCCTTGGGATCAGCCAGCAGCTCCTTTTCGAGACGGAGGTCCTCCCCCGGATCTCGGCCCCGGCGACGGGTTCCGGCTATGGGGCAGGTGGAGACGGTCTCACCGTTGATCCGCACCAGCATCTCGGGGCTCGAGCCGAGGATCCGCGCCTGGCCGGTGTCGAGGAGGAACATGTAGGGCGATGGGTTGGTCAGTCGCAGCATGCGGTAGATCTCATCGGTCGTGCAACGAGGCATCCGTCGCCAGCGGCGCGACAGCACGACCTGAAAAATGTCGCCCGCAAGGATGTGCTCCCGGGCACGGCTCACCGCCTCCAGGAATCGGCTCTCCGACGGCGTAGCGCTCCAGCCATCCCAGGGATCACCCACGGGCCTCGGGATCCGGTGGGGTTGGGGGCCGCGGTCTCCATCGCCGACAAGGGCGGCATGCAGGCGCCGCAGGCGTCGAAGCGCCGTCTCCCAGGCCACCTCCGGCCGGTCGCCGATTTGCGAAGCGACAATCAACAGAAGGCGCTGACGGGCTCGATCCAGAGCCACAACCCCGTCATACAGGCCGAACCAGGCATCGGGCAGCCCTCCCTCGTCGCGACAACTGGAAGGAATGGCCTCGACCAACCGGACGGCGTCGTAGCCCAGGTAGCCCATGGCGCCGCCGATGAACGGCGGCAGCTCGGGAACCGGGGCGACGCTGCCGAGATCAGTGGCACGCCGGAGGACATCCACCGGCGAACCCTCCTCGGGCGAGCCGTCCACGAAAGCCTCGTTGCCGCGGATCTCGACGACCCGCAGGGGATCGGCGCCGATGAATGAATACCGGGCAGCCCTCTCGCCGCCTTCCACGCTCTCCAACAGAAACGGATTGCGGCCGCGGGCGGCGAGGCGCGAGTAGACGGTGAAGGGCGTCACCGTGTCGGAGGTCAGCTCCTGGACAACCGGCACAACATCAAAATCGCGCGCCAGCTTTTCGAACTCCTCTTTGGTCGGTCGGACCTCCATGCGCCCTCCAGCGAACACCGCAGAACCCCCATTCTGCCTCAGTCCGAAGCCCCGGTCCACTGGATGCCGAATTCTGAATGTTGGTATTGGACATCCGATTCTTGTTCATCGATCTCGCATTCGGCGAGAGTAGGGGCCAGTTCTAGCCCGCATTTCTCACCAGCTTACTGCTGCGGTCGCCGATGATCGCCTCGTGTACAATCCGCTCTTCGAACCCGCTCTTCTCACCGAGTTTTGTGGCGAGGGCGGCGAGGAGCCGTACCCAGTGGGGGTTTCGACCCGAGGGGCACGGAGGCTTACTCGACGATACGTCGAGCACGCCGAGACGAGAAAACATCGCTGGATGCGGTGCATCGCCGGCCGCAGGAGACACCCGGTGAGATGATCGGGCTGAGGGGAGGAGCAGATGGCGCGCGCCGTTATTTCGATTGCAGAGCTCGCCGGCCACGTGGGCGAGGAAGTCACGATCCGCGGCTGGGTCTACAACTGGCGCAAGAAGGGTAAGCTGCGGTTCATCATCCTCCGTGATGGGTTCGGCTATCTCCAGTGCATCGTGTTCCGGCCGGAGGTCGGCGACGAGGTGTGGGAGGAGGCGGTGGAGCTGACCCAGGAGTCCTCCCTCGAGGTGACCGGAACCGTCGTCGCGGATGAACGCGCTCCCGGTGGATTCGAGCTCAAGGTGCGTGGTCTCGAGACAATTCAGCGAGCCCCTGAGTTCCCCATCGGCAAGAAGGACCACGGCCCCGACTTCCTTCTCAACCACCGCCATCTCTGGCTTCGATCGAAAAGGCAGCACGCGATCATGCGGGTGCGCTCGCAGGTGGAGTTCGCGATCCGCGACTTTTTCCAGGTCCGGGGCTTCACGCTGATCGACTCACCGATCCTGACGCCGGCTGCCTGCGAGGGCACCTCGAGCCTCTTCGAAACCGAGTACTTCGGTGACACGGCCTACCTTTCGCAGTCGGGCCAGCTCTACCTCGAGCCCGCGGCGGCGGCCCTCGGCAAGGTCTACTGCTTCGGCCCGACCTTCCGTGCCGAGAAGTCGAAGACCCGGCGCCATCTGACCGAGTTCTGGATGGTCGAGCCCGAGGTGGCGTGGCTGCGATTCGACGGCCTCCTGGATCTCTGCGAGGAGTTTCTCGCGGCAGTCGTGTCGAGGGTGCTCGAGACCTGCTCCGAGGATCTCGAGCGGCTCGAGCGCGACGTCTCCAAGCTCGAGCCGACGACCCAACGGCCATTCCCGCGCCTCGACTACGCGGATGCGGTGGCCAAGCTCGAGGCGTTGGGTTCGGACATCGAGTTCGGCCAGGACCTCGGCGGCGGCGACGAAACCATGCTCACCGAGCTTTATGACCGCCCGTTGCTGGTCACCCGCTACCCGGCGCAGATCAAGGCCTTTTACATGCAGCCCGATCCCTCGGACGCCGGCCGCGCCCTGGCGGTGGACGTATTGGCTCCCGAAGGCTACGGCGAGATCATCGGCGGGTCCGAACGCGCGGACTCCCTCGAACACCTCGAAAAGAAGATCGCCGAGCACGGGCTCCCGCGCGAAGCCTTCGAGTGGTACCTCGACGTGCGCCGCTTCGGGTCCTTCCCGCACTCCGGTTTCGGGATGGGCATCGAGCGCTTCGTAGCCTGGGTCTGCGGCGTCCCCCACCTGCGGGAGACGATTCCGTATCCGCGGTTGATCAATCGGCTTTACCCCTAAACAGTTCATAGTTTTGAGTTTTGAGTTATCGCAATTCGCCGGGCGAATTGCAGGGGTCTGCGATGCAACAAGGTCGCCTCGAAGTCAGCAGTCCCTCGTCCGAGCGAACCCGGACACGGGCGCGGGCACGAACGCGAACGGAACCACCCGAAGCCCTTGGTCGGCGGGCCGCTGCGTGGAGGGCTTCATCGCGAGGGCCGCGAGGCGCCGTGAGCCGGCCGCTCGCTTGCGGGCGCCGGATGGCGGTGCATCGCGGGCCGCAGCAGAAGCCCGGAGGGCAGCGGCCATGAGCGCGA
>JBGMRN010000052.1:0-2074 GCA_048061535.1 Thermoanaerobaculales bacterium
CGCTGGCGGTGGTGCTTCGCGACGCCCGAAGGGCGTCTGCAAAACGCCGCTGGGCGCGGCGCATCATCGGCCGCAGCGGGAAGCTGGTGAGATATGCGGGTTAGAACGCCCACCGACCCCAAAGCTTACAAGCTCAATTCACCATCTCAGCCGATTCGGATTTCCCGCCGTCTGCCGGCGGACGCCGGGCGGCGCCCCTGCCGTTGCGCACCGACGTGTCGAACTCGAACTCGCACCACCCGCCGCCGAGCAGGGGTTTGAGCCCTTCACGGATCGCCGCCCGGGGATCGACCGAAAGCGCCGGGGGCGGTATCAGCCGGGCGCGAAACCGGCCCCGGCGCAAGAGCTCGAAGCGCACCGGCATGTCCCCCGCGTGCTCGAGAAGATATTCGCGAATCCGGTCGAGACGCTCCTCATCCACGTGATCGAGGTCGAGGACGACCCGTAAGGCCGCCGCGCGCCGCGAGTCAATGCCGTCGAGGGCCACGGCTTCGTCGGCCATCAGCTCGATGTGTTCGCCCTCACCCTTGAGACTCGCCATCACCAGCACCGGCGCTCCATCAGTCAACAGCCGTTCGTGGGCCTCGAAAATGTCCGGGAAGGCCACCACGCGCACCGCCCCGGTCGGGTCCTCGAGCTGAAAGACCGCCATCCTCCTGCCCTGGTTGCGGCCCGCCTTCTTGATCGGCATCACCTTGAGCCCGGTGACCAATCCACCCACCGTGGCATGTTCGGCGCCGTCAGCGAAGCGCGCCGGCAGGTCCTCCACCGTGCAATCGGCGAACCGATCGAGCTGTTCCTGGTATGCATCCAGCGGGTGGCCGGTGAGGTAGAACCCGAGAACGTCGCGCTCCCATCCGAGGCGTTGGGAGTCCTCGGCCCGGTCGGCGCCCCGCAACTCCTCCTCAAGGCGCTCCGAGGGCAGGTCGTCGAAGAGAAAGCCCTGGCCCAGCTCTCGCTGCTCACGCTCCCGAGACGTCATGTCCACCATTCTCTCGAGGCTGTCAATGATGCCCTTGCGGGTGATGCCGAAGGCGTCGAAACAACCCGCCTTCGCGAGACATTCGAGCACCTTTTGATTGACGGCGCGGGCCGGCAGTGATCCCAGGCAATGGCAGAGCGAGGTGAAGCCTTTCTCCTGCTCGCGGGCGGCGATGATGGGCTCCACGGCTGCGAGCCCCACGCCCTTGACCGCAGAGAGGCCGAATCGGATGCCGTCCTCCTCGACCGCGAAGATCGGCAGCGACGCGTTGATGTCCGGAGGCAAGATGGAAAGACCCATCTGCCTGCATCGGACCAGGTACTGGCTCAGCTTGTCGGTGTTCGGCACCTCGGAAGTCAACATCGCCGCCATGAAATGGGCGGGATAGTGGGCCTTGAGGTAGGCGGTCAGGTAGGCCACATGGGCGTATGCCACCGAATGCGATTTGTTGAAGCCGTACTTGGCGAACGGCACGATCTGCTCCCACAGTTTGCGCGCCTTGTTGCGAGGGTAGCTTTTGGCCACCGCGCCGTTGATGAAGTTTTCGCCCTCGCGGTCGATAATCTCCTGCTTCTTCTTGCCCATTGCCTTGCGCAGGGTATCCGCTTTCGCCATCGAGAAGCCCGCGATCTCGACCGCGATCCGCATCACCTGCTCCTGGTAGACGATGATGCCGTGGGTCTCGCCGAGGATCTCCTCGAGCTCGGGGAAGATGTAGGTGATCGCTTTGCGGCCGTGTCGGCGGTCCGAGTAGTCGTCGATGAACTGCATCGGGCCCGGGCGATAGAGCGCGTTGAGGGCCGCCAAGTCGAGAAAAGTCCGCGGCTGGACCTTGCGCAAAACCTCCTTCATGCCCGACGATTCGAACTGAAAAATCCCGTCGGTCTCGCCGGCTGAGAAGAGGGCGAAGACCGCCGGGTCGTCGAAAGGTACATCGTCGAGATCGAGATCGGGGTTGGCCTCTCGCCGGATCGACTCGACCGCGTCGTCGATGACCGTCAGAGTACGCAGACCGAGAAAGTCCATCTTGAGCAGGCCCAGCGCCTCCACGTCATCCTTGTCGAACTGCGAGCTCACCTCACCGTGCGAGGT
>JBGMRN010000052.1:2174-5305 GCA_048061535.1 Thermoanaerobaculales bacterium
ACATCACCGAATGGCATTCCCATTACCCGGCCGACATCACGCACCGCCGACTTCGCTTTCAGGATGTTGAAAGTCGCGATCTGAGAGACCGAGTCCTCGCCGTAAAGGCTGCGGACGTATTCGATCACTTCGTCCCTGCGCCG
The DNA here is from genome assembly GCA_048061535.1 of Thermoanaerobaculales bacterium. Classification (GTDB taxonomy): domain Bacteria; phylum Acidobacteriota; class Thermoanaerobaculia; order Thermoanaerobaculales; family Sulfomarinibacteraceae; genus Sulfomarinibacter. The sequence goes on from JBGMRN010000052.1 coordinate 2,318, forward strand.
CTGACAGAAATCGATGTCGATATCCGGCATCGAAACCCGATCCGGATTCAGGAATCGTTCGAAGAGCAGGTCGAAATCCAGAGGATCTATCGCGGTGATTCCGAGGGCATACGACACCAGCGAACCGGCAGCCGAACCGCGGCCGGGGCCGACCGGAATTCCTTTCTCCCTGGCGTGGCGGATGAAATCCCAGACGACGAGAAAATATCCCGGAAATCCCATCTTGTGGATGATCTCCAGTTCTTCCTCGAGACGATCGTGATAGACCTGATCCGGGTACTTCCGGGGGGTCTTCCTGCGGAGCCTTACCTGGAGCCCATCCCACGCCTGCTCGCGGAGAAAAACCTCAAGGTTGGAGTCGCCTGGAACTGCATAACGCGGCAAGTGGAGCGTGTCGGTATCGAATAGAACATGGCAGCGCAAGGCGATCTCAACCGTGCGTTCGCAGGCGCCCGCGTAGGGTTGGAAGAGCTCGTGCATTTCCTGCGGCGACTTGACATAGAACTCCTCGTTGTAGGCGTAACTCCGCTGAAGATCCTCAAGGTCACGGTTGAGGCCAATCCCCAACAGTACGCGATGGGCATACGTGTCCTCGCGACGGTGAAAGTGGCAGTCATTGGTCGCGACCAGCGGGATCCCGGTACTCTCGGACAACGCGACCATTCCCTCGCGCACAAACGCCTCGTCAGCGAGACCATGATCCTGGATCTCGAGGAAAAAGCTCTCTGCCCCTAGAATTTCCCGGTAGGTCTCCGCGGCACGCCGCGCACCCTCGAGGTCACGATTCATGATTCTGCGCGCAACCTCGCCGGACAGGCACGCGGAGAGTCCGATCAGACCCTCGCTGTGCTCGGCCAACACCTCCTTGGAGATCCGAGGCTTGTGGTAGAAACCGTTGAGATAGCCCTCACTCACGAGCCACATCAGGTTGGAGTAGCCACGATCGTTCTCGGCCAGTAGCACCAGATGATCGTACGGCTTGCGACGCCCCGCGACCGGCGATTTTTCGCAGTGGTCGCCCGGTGCGACATAGACCTCACACCCGATAACAGGTCTGATCCCGGCGGCGATCGCTGCGCGATGAAACTGGAAAGCGCCGAAGAGGTTGCCATGGTCGGTCACAGCCACAGCGGGCATATTCAGCGATGCAACCTGTTGCGTGAGATCCGGCACCTTGATCGCCGCGTCGAGCAGGGAGTAGTGGGTGTGGAGGTGGAGGTGGACGAACGGGGGAGTCTCGGAGCGTTGGCTCATGGCGCCATCATACCCTGGAGCGAGCTTGCCAACGAGGAACACCGACCCACCCTCCACCCATCCTCGAAACCCACTCGGCGAGCGCAGGTTGACTCGTACAATCGGCAAGAAAAAGATCGACAGTTTTGAAGAACACAATTCCGCCCCATCAACAGAAGGAAAATCAAATTCAGTGGAAACTAAAATTTTCTTGACAAATAAAAAGTTTTCCATCATCCTTTTACCAGAAAATGATTAGATTTCCCTTCTTCTTCAGTCGAAACACTCAGTCGTTCTCTGAGGTAAGTAGGTCACAGATTCTTGTATATCGATCGCACGCAGCGCGTGCTATTTCAGAGGAACGATGGGACGTTGCAGAGATTTTTCTCGATCGAATATTGACCGTAGATCCTCACCATACCGAGGCGTGGTTGATGAAGGGACATCTGCGGCATCATTGCAGAGAAGATGAACAAGCTGCTGTCGATTGTTATCGAAAAGTGATCACTCTCTGTGGGCTCGGTTCCGACCACCCCCATGCGCGAAAGGCACAGTCTTCCCTGACACGATTGCTGGCAATTTGGAGTTGATCGAACGCTCTGTTTTTCTGGTCGTCGAATCCTAAAGGGACCAGCTCGCGACCATCTCACTCGGACCGCAAGGGGATGCGACAGGTCAGATTCCCCACTCGGTTCCGCACCGTGCTATCCTCCGCGCGTGAAGGCTACTGTGAGGTCCTTGCGACAAGCGAAGAAAATCCGCGAGGTCTTCGGACCCGTGCTCGGACGTCTGAGCGAGGTGGAGGACTTCTTCACCCGTGAGTTCAAACGTGCCCAGCCCCTGGTGAGCGAGGTCGCGACCTACGTTCTCGGCAGCGGCGGCAAGCGATTGCGGCCCGCCCTGGTGCTGTTGGTGAGCAGGATGCTGGGCTATTCCGGCGAACGCGACGTGAGATACGGCGCGGTCGTGGAGATGATCCACACGGCAACCCTGATCCACGATGACATCATCGATGGTTCCGACCTCCGCCGCGGTCAGCCCACCGCCAACAATCGCTGGGGAAACCAGGCCTCGGTTCTCGTCGGCGACTGGCTCTACACGCGCACGATGGACCTCTGCCTCGAGCTTGGAGACGTCGAGGTCATGCGCCTTCTCACCTCGGCAACACTGCGCATGACGGAGGGCGAGATCCTGGCCGACCACGTGCGCGGCCGGCTCGACGTGGATGAATCCACCTACATGGAAATCACCCAGCGTAAGACGGCAGAGCTCTTTGCCGCCGCCTGCGCTCTGCCGGCCCTCTTCCAACCAGCAACCCTGCACCTGACCGAGCCGTTGCTCGAGTTCGGCCGCGACGTCGGAATCTCCTTCCAACTGATCGACGACCTGCTCGACTTCACCGCCGCGCGCTCGGACCTCGGCAAGCCGGTGATGGCGGATCTGCGCGAGGGGAGGGCGACCCTTCCCATCATCCTCCTACTGCCCCGCCTCGATGCCGACACCAGGGAACGCTTGCAGGAGGTCGCCTCCAGCGGCCACTTCGAGGCGATCTCCGAGAAGCGGGTCCTGGAGATGGTCCGCACGTCGGGGGTACTCGACGAGATCCGACGCCGGAGCCGCGACTACGCCCAGCGAGCGATCGCTCGAGCCGAGTCGTTCCCGCCGGGACCCGAGCGCGAAGCGCTGGTACGCGCCAGCGAATTCCTCCTCGATCGGGGGGTGTGAGGGAGCGCAGGGAAAACGTAGGAATTCGGA
>JBGMRN010000052.1:5405-9692 GCA_048061535.1 Thermoanaerobaculales bacterium
GTGCCCCACAGTAGAAAGATGGTGAGAAATGCGGGTTAACCCGATTCCATCACGAGGCGCGCAAGGCGCGGAGCAGCCATGAACAGCGAACCGCCGATGGCACCATTGTTGCTTTACCTCCGGGTGAAGCCCTTTTCACGGCATCAAGCAGGGCTCGAGGAGGTCAGATGCGCACTCGTTTTTTCTTCCGTATGATCGTCTTTGCCGCAGCTCTTGTCGCCTTGACCGCTGCCCAGGCCGAGGCTCAGGGCAACTGGAAGCCGGGCGACTTCGGTTCCTTTCGCTTCCGTCTCGGCATTTTCGAGCCCAATGGCAACTCCCAGTACTGGGACGACACCTTTGAAGTGTTCACCGGATCAGCTTCGGACTTCGAGGACCTCGTCTGGGGGGCCGACTACCTGTGGAGAACCTCGCAACATGGCGGCCTCCTTTTCGGCGGCAGCTTCTTCGAGGGCCGGACAACCCAGGCGTACCAGGATTGGGTGGATGCGGATGGCCGGGATATCGCCCACGCAACGAGACTCTCGCTCAACGATCTCACCGCAGCCTACATTCTGCGCTTCGGAGGAAACGGCATTGCCCCATATGTCGGCGCCGGCGGTGGGATCGTGTGGTGGAGGCTGCGCGAGGAGGGCTCGTTCATCGACTTCGGCGATCCTGATCTGCCGGTGATCTTCGCGTCGTTCCTCGCGGACGGCACGACCTGGGAAGCCTTCGCCCTCGCCGGCCTCGACATTCCTTTGGGCTTCCGCTGGAGCTTCTTCTTCGAGGGGCGCTATCGGTATTCCGAGGACGAGCTCAACCGCGATTTTTCCGGTTTCGGAACCATCGACCTCTCCGGACTCGAGGTCACCGGTGGGTTCTCGTGGAACTTCTGAATCGAGGTTGAATGCCCGGGAATAGAGAACGCCCCGCCTTCGCGGGAGGTTTTTTCGAGATGTCGTTCGGATCTACCAACGCTCTCCCACGTCCGACCGCCGTTGCCAATCAGCGCGCGACTGGGCCTCGGTGACCCTCAGCCGGTAACCGTCGATTTCGAACCCATTCAGGGCGCCCTGCGCCGCCTCGGCCATCTCCTCGGTCTCCAGCTCGACGAAACCGAAGCCCCGCGAACGCCCGGTTTCGCGGTCACGGATGACCACCGCGCTCACCACGGTGCCGTACTCTGAGAAGGCGGTTTTGAGCTCGCCTTCACCAATACTTTGGGCAAGGTTCCCGACGAACAGTCTCTTCTCCATCCGATCTCCTTCCACTGAGGTGGATGCCCGGACCATTTTCTCGCCATCATTCTGCCGGCGGCCGCGATCTATAAAAATATCACGCAAACGACCGGGATGCAACATCTTCCGTTCGCCATTCCACGCTCCGATCCCGCATTTCTCAGCATCTTGTGAAAAAAGTATAATGACCCCGCGGTAACGGCGCTCCGGCGCCGCGCCAAGGAGAGTTGGAATGCGCCAACCAGATGGAAGCTCGACCGTGCTGACAACCAGGCTCGACGCCATGCTCGGCTGGGTGCGCAAGAACAGCCTGTGGCCTCTGCCCTTTGGTACGGCCTGCTGCGCGATCGAGTTCATGTCGTCGGTGTCCTCCCATTACGACCTCGCACGTTTCGGGGCCGAGGTTGTGCGATTCTCTCCGCGCCAAGCGGACATGATGATCGTAGCGGGCACTATCACCGACAAGATGGCGCCGGTCGTCAAACGCATTTACGACCAGATGGCGGAGCCCAAGTACGTGATCTCAATGGGAGCGTGCGCGTGCACCGGCGGCTTCTATCGAGCGTATCACGTGGTGCAGGGGGTCGATGAGTTCATCCCCGTGGATGTTTACGTTCCCGGGTGCCCACCAACTCCCGAGGCCTTGATACACGGCATCTTGCAGCTCCAGGAAATGATCCAACGCGGGGAGACCCAGTATGATCGTCTCGAGTCCAACAAAAACCGCGACACCGCATCCTCTGGCCAAGCTCCTCCCGAGCGCATCCGAGTTGGAGATTGAGACCGCAGCCGACGGTTTCATCGAAATTACCGCAAACCGCGCCCGAGTGATGGAGGTGCTGCGCACCCTCCGAGAGAAGCCCGAGCTCGCATGCGATCTCCTGCTCGACGTGTGCGGGGTCGATTACCCCGAACGCGAGAACCGGTTCGAGGTCGTTTACCACGTTGCCAGCTTGGAGAAGGAGCACCGCATCCGGGTCAAGGTCCCGCTGTCTGAGAACGATCCCAGTCTCCCCACGGCTTACAACATATGGAAGGCGGCGGACTGGTTCGAACGTGAGGCATGGGATCTCTTCGGGATTCGTTTCGACGGCCATCCGAACCTGAAACGAATCCTCACCCACGAGGCGTTCCAAGGCCATCCCCTGCGCAAGGACTACGATCCCGAAAAACGATGGATACTGACCGAAGCGGAAACCATGGTCCCTGCATGGGCCAACGAAGAGCTCGAGGATGAAGACCACCTCGAAACCCAGGTTCTCAATCTGGGTCCCTCCCATCCGGCCACCCACGGCACCCTACGGACCGTGGCGCGGCTCGACGGTGAGATCATCACTCGAGCCGAGTGTGAGATCGGGTACCTCCATCGCTGCTTTGAAAAAATGTCCGAGACCCACAGATGGGACCAGGTCATCCCGTACACCGACCGCCTCAACTACTGCTCCAGCATGATCAACGGCGTCGGCTACGCGCTTGCCGTCGAACAGATGCTCGGCATCGAGGCGCCTCCGCGGGCGCAGGTGGTGCGGGTGATCCTGTCCGAGTTCTCGCGCCTCATGGATCACGCCGTCTGCCTCGGCGCCAACCTGGTGGATCTGGGAGCGCTGACGAACTTCTGGTACTTCTTTCAACCGCGGGAGGAGATTTACGGCCTCCTCGAGTCCTGCGCCGGAGGCCGCCTGACGGTCTCCTACACCCGAATCGGCGGCCTCGCCCAGGATGTGCCGGCCGACTTCGAAAAGCAGGTTCACTACCTGTTGGGCTACATTCCCAAGTTCATAGACGACGTGGAAACCTTGATCTCGACCAATCGCATCTTCCGTGACCGGACCGAGGGCGTCGGCGCCCTCTCGGCCGAGGAAGCCATTGCCTGGGGATGGACCGGACCGTGCCTGCGGGCGTGTGGGGTGCCATACGACCTGCGTCGAGCTCAGCCTTACATGGGCTATGAGGACTACGATTTCGAGATTCCGGTCGCCACCACCGGCGACTGTTACGCGCGCTACCTCATACGGATCGAGGAAATGCGCCAGAGCCTGCGCATCATCCAACAGGCCATCGATCGCCTTCCCGGCGGCCCGGTGATCACCGACGACCACCACGCGGCCCTGCCGCCGAAATCCAAGGTCTACTCCGAGATGGAATCCCTGATCTGGCACTTCAAGTTGATCTACGACGGGATCCAGGTGCCGGCCGGCGACGCATACCTGGCAACCGAAGGCGCCAATGGCGAGCTCGGTTACTATCTCGTGTCGGACGGCAGCGGCAGTCCCTATCGCATCAAGGTGCGTCCCCCGTGCTTTTCGATCTTCCAAGCCTACCCCCACATGCTCGAGGGCCACCTGGTGGCCGACTCGATCGCCATCCTTGGAAGCCTCAACATCATCGCTGGGGAGCTCGACCGATGAAGAATGTTGCCAGTGTCAACGTCGACCGACCCGACCAGACTCTCGGCGAACGAATCTACCTGGGTCCAATCGTCAAGGGCCTCGCGGTCACTCTCCGGCACTTCCTGCGCAACCTCTTCGGCCAGCGTGATATCGCCACTATTCAGTACCCGGAAGTTAAACGCGAATACTCCGAGCGCCTCCGGGGCCGCCACATCCTGACCACCAAAGATGACGGATCGTTGCGCTGCGTCGCCTGTTTCATGTGCGAGACGGCCTGTCCCGCAGACTGCATCAACATCGTCGCCGAAGAAGACCCCGAGGCTACGGTCGAATGGGAGAAGATACCCGTCGTTTACGAGATCGATCTCCTGCGCTGCGTCTTCTGCGGCTATTGCGTCGATGCCTGCCCCAAGGAAGCGATCATCATGAGCCGCCAACACGAGATGGCCTTCACTACCCGCGAAGAGGCGGTGGTCGGCATCGACAAGCTCCGGCAAACCGGCCCCATCGAGGAAGAGGATCTGGGCTACCGGCCGTACTACTGATCCGTTCCCGTTCTCGTTCCCGAGCTCCGGTGAGGCGCTTCTGACGTCGAAGCGACCTCCTCCCATCGCGCTCCCCGAGAGAGCCCCCTCTGACGATATTTGAGACCCGGCGATTCACTGAGATAAAAAGCG
>JBGMRN010000052.1:9792-16594 GCA_048061535.1 Thermoanaerobaculales bacterium
CGGTCGCCTCCCCGCGCCGCCAATTCCTAATTCCTAATTCCTAATTCCTAATTCCCTCCTGCTCCCTTTTCTCCTTTTCCCCTCTGCCCCCGGGTGGGAATCGTCCGTTGTGACCACTGGTTATGGATGATAGGATGGATTGCGAAGGTCACTCGATTAGGAGGATTGGCATGACCCCAAATCTCGAGCAGGTTGAGACGTCGACCCCCACCAACTTTGACGAACTCCGGACGCAGCATCGGAACCACGAGCAGCGACTCGAGGAGCTGAAAAAAAAGACATGGCTCACCCCGGAGGAGGAGATGGAGGAGAAGCGACTGAAGAAACTCAAGCTGCACCTCAAGGATCAAATGGAACGGTTACGCCAGGCCGCGTCCTAACGCTTCCCACCAGATTTCGTCGTGAAGGGTGCATGACACCGCGCGTGTTTGCGCTCGCAGAGAATTCGGGAGCGAAGTCGTCCTTGCGGTACATCGAGCGAGCACATCGAGAAGGCGCAGCCGCGCGCTGCGTATTGCACCCCGGAGTAGAAAGGTGGTGAGGAATGCGGGTTCGAGGTCTGACCGGAAGCTCTCTCACGACTGTCAATCGCTCATGAGGTGCAACCTGCTACGCCATAAGTCCATATGAGGGTCCCAAGACTTCGGCGGCGCAAGGGCGAACCACGGATGCGGAAGGGAATTTACCTGATTCCCTCCCTCTTCACCGTTGCCAACATATTCTGCGGATTCCTTTCCATCATCGCCTCGAGCCGGGGGCAGTTCGGGCGCGCCTCGGTGCTCATCCTGGTGGCCATCTTCGCCGACATGCTCGACGGGCGGATCGCCCGTCTGACGGGCACCACCTCCGCGTTCGGCGAGGCTTACGACTCGCTGGCGGATGTCATCTCGTTCGGCGTAGCGCCGGCCCTGCTCGCGTTTCAATGGGGACTGTGGGAGGTGCCGCGAGTCGGCATGGCAGTCGCCTTTCTATTCCTGGTCGCCGGCTCGATCCGGCTGGCGCGCTTTTCGAGCAGCCACAACGAACCGGACCACTTCATCGGCCTGCCCATCCCCGCGGGCGCCGGCGCCATCTCCATGCTGGTGCTGCTCTCCCCCAGTCCAGTCTCCCATCCCTACTTCATCCCGGTGGTCGTGGCCTTCGTCATGGGACTGTGCCTGCTCATGGTCTCGAACCTGCCCTATCCTTCGTTCAAGGGCGTCAATCTGCGCCGCAAGTGGCCGGCCCCAACCCTCTTCATCATCGCCCTGGTCTTCTCGCTCGTAACCCTGACGCCCCACGTGCTCTCGATCCTGCTCGGCATCTACATTCTATCGGCGCCGGCTGCGATCCTCACCGGAAGGGTACGGCGTCGCTCGTCACCGCCTGTCAAGACCGCCACCCCCAAAGGAAAGACCCATGGCGATGTCCAAGATCCTCGTCCTTGACCCTCTTACCCTGATGGGGAAGGAGCTTCTGGGTTGCTCCAAGCGCCTCGACAACCTCGTCGGCGAGGTGGACTTCCGACACACCAGCGACGATCCCGAGCACCAACTTTCCGAGATGGCCGGCCGGCCCGGTCTGGTCCCGCCTCTCGAAGCACCCGAAGACCTCGAGGGTTTCGAGGCCATCGTCGTGACGTCCGACCGCTGTACAGCCCGTCACGACCATCTTCTGGCCCACCTCGACGCCAACCCCGACACGGCGCTGGTGGACGCCACGCGCATCGACTGCCTTCGCGAACGGACAACGCCTTCGGCCGGGTCCTCGGCCCCGCCCTCATCCCGCCAGGTGCGAGTCGCCCACCCGGCCATGATCGCGACCTCGGCATTGGTCGAGGTGCTCGCTCATTTCGGCCGTTTCGGGGGCTTCCTCGTGGCAGAGGATCCCGCATCCATTGGCGGTCAAGAGGCGGTCGAGACCATGGCGCAACAAGCTCGGCAACGCATCCGGGGCGCCCCGGTCGAAGGCCTGATCGACAACCAGGTCCTCGCCTTCACCATGCTTGTTGCCGAAGGCGACGATCTTCAGGAGGAGGCGACCCTCCTCATCCCCGAGGTCCCTCTCGCGGTGACTCGCCTCCTCGCTAGTCACTTCCACGGCCATCTCGCCCATCTCGGCCTGAGCTTCAGCGAGCCCCTTGACGAGGGATTGGTGAGAGAGGCGCTGTCGCAAGCATCGATCATCGAGGAAACCCCGTTGCCCCTCCGCCTCGACAGCGTTCTCGACAACGACCGCGTTTTGATGACCCCGCCGAGGTTTTCTCCGGACCGGCGTCACCTCGCCCTGACCGCCATCGCCGACGGGCTGCGCATCGGCGGTGCGCTGACCGCAATCGACATCCTCGAATCGCTCATCTGATTCTCTCTCGAGAGACCTCTGAGTACAGGTTAACCTCGAGCCGAGATCGGGTATCATGCTGCGGCCGGTCGGGCCGGCGCAGGCAGCAACAAGGAGGCCCCTCATGAGCAGTCCCCTGGAATCCCTCGAGCCGAAGCTCCTCTGGCAGCACTTCGACACCATCCGCCGCACCCCCCGACCCTCGAAACACGAGGAGAAGATCGTCGAGGCGGTGAAGGCCTGGGCGGCCGACCGCGGGTTCCCGGTCCTCCAGGACGCCGCCGGCAGCCTGAGCATCAAGGTTCCCGCAACGCCGGGCCATGAGGATGCGCCCGTCGTTGTCCTCCAGGGTCACCTGGACATGGTCTGTGAGAAGAACTCCGACGTCGAGCACGACTTCATGACCGAAGGCATCCACGTCGCGGTGGAAGGAGACTGGGTCGTGGCCCTCGGCACCACCCTCGGCGCCGACAACGGTATCGGAGTGGCGGCCGGCATGGCCATGGCCGACGACCCCGACGTCATCCACGGTCCCTTGGAGCTCCTGTGCACCATCGACGAAGAGACCGGGCTCACCGGCGCCAAGGATCTCGATCCCTCGATCGTCAGCGGCCGTATCATGCTCAACCTCGACACCGAGGAGGACGGCGCCATCTACATCGGCTGTGCCGGTGGAGCCGACTCCGTGGCCACCCTCAAAATCACCCGACGTCCCGGGAACACGGGTTCGGTTCCGGTCCGGGTAGCGGTCCGCGGCCTCCGCGGCGGTCACTCCGGAATGAACATTATCGAGAACCGAGGCAATGCCATCAAGCTCACCACCAGGGTCCTGCTCGCCGCCATCGAGGAAGGTATCGAGCTCGACCTGGTTTCCATCGACGGCGGCTCCAAGCACAACGCAATCCCCCGTGAGACATTTGCATCGTGTCGAGTCGACGCCGGTCAGGTCGACGCGCTACGGGCCGTTGGCGAGTCATGCGCGAAAGACTTTCGCGAGGAGTTCGGCGCCTCCGACCCGGACCTCGAGGTCGCCGTCGAGACCGTCGATGACGACGAGAGCATCAGGGAACCGCTCGATGCCAGCCTCCGGAATCGAGTGCTTTGGCTCCTCGACGGTCTGCCCCACGGCGTCCTCTCAATGTCGCGGGAGGTCGACGGCCTGGTCGAGACCTCGAACAACCTGGCGGTGGTGAAGACGGAGGACGACCTCCTGTCGCTCACCGTCTCCTATCGCTCCTCGATCATGCCCGCGCTCTACGCCGTTCGTCGACAGGTCGACTCGATGTGCCGGCAGGCGGGCGCCGAGGTCCACGTCGACGACGCCTACCCCGGTTGGAAGCCGAACCCGAGCTCCCCGATCGTTCAGAAGACCGGCGAGGTCTACGAGAAACTGTTCGGCGCCAAGCCGGCCCTCAAGGCAATCCACGCCGGACTCGAGTGCGGTCTGCTGATCGAGAAGATCCCCGACATGGACGTGGCCTCCATCGGACCGCAGATCGAAAACGCCCACTCGCCCGAAGAGAAGGTGCAGATCTCATCGGTCGCAAAATTCTACAAACACCTCGCAGCCCTGCTGGAGGAGTTGGCCTGACGGGCAGTTCTTAATTCTCAATTCCGAATTTCGAATTCCAACCGATAATGCTCTTGTGAGTACCACTCTTCCAATTTCCGAGGCGCGTTCGGCGGTTCTCCTTCTTGGGCTTGCCACGGCTGTCGCCCAGGCGCTCCTGTTGCGTGAGGCGATGGCCGCGATGGGCGGCTCGGAGATGGCGTGGGGTACGGTGATGGCGCTGTGGCTGGTCGGCATGAGCATCGGGGCTCGGATAGGCGTCCACACGGCCTCGCCACTGTTTGCCCGGCTGGCGCCGGTGCTGGTGATCGCCCTCGCCGGTGGCGGGATCGTTCTCTTCCGGGCAGCGCCCGCCCTTGGGGGAGCGACCGCTGGAGAGTCCATCACCACCCTCAGCGTGGCCTGGCTGTGGGTCGTCGCAGTTCTCCCGGCCGCCGTCGCCGGAGGGTTCGCTTTCCCTCTCCTGGCTGAAAAGATTGGAGGGCCGGGTGGAGGGCGAGCCTACGCTCTGGAGGCGTCCGGCGCGCTCCTCGGTGGGGTGCTGCTCAGCCTGGCACTCCTGTGGCTCGGGACCGCGGCAGCGATCAGCCTGGGCGTCGGCATCGTGGCCGCCGGGTCTCTATGGCGGCGTAACCGGGCCATCGCCTGTCTCCTCGCCGCCGCCGGCGCCCTCGTCGCCCTCCCCTCCGGAGAGATCCTCGCTCGCGCCGGGTGGCACTGGGCGGCCCACCCGGGCAAGCTTCGCGCCTGGCGGGAGACTCGCCTCCAGCGCATCGAGGTCGCCGATGGTTTCCCCACCTCGGTCTTCGCCGACGGCCGCCTCCTTGGCTCGTATCCCGATCCCTACACCGTGCTTCCGCGGGCGCACCTGGTGATGCTCCTCCACCCTGATCCCCGCAGGGTCCTGGTCATCGGTTCGGTCGCCGACGGGTCGGTCGAGGCCATGGCCCAACATCCCGTAGAGGAGCTGGTAGTTGTCGAGGAAGACCCGGAGCTTCTGCGCCTCCTCCCTGAGTGGTACGGGCCGAGGATGGCCGCTGCTCTGGCTGCTCCTCGGGTGAAGCCCCTGGTTGCCGATCCTCTCAGAGCGGTGAGCGAAGGCTCTCCGTGGGATCTGATCATCCTGCGGGACGGCGACCCAACGACCCTCCGGCGCAACCGCACTCGCACCCTCGAGTTCCTGCGCCGCTGCCGTTCCCGCCTGAAGCCCGATGGTGTACTGGTCGTCCGGGTCGGGGTGTCTGACACCTATCTCGGCGGCGCCGGAGGCCGGCTCCTCGCGGTCCTCGCCCAGACAATCCGCGATGTTTTCCCCAGGCTGTCGGCTATTCCCGGTGAGGAGATCCTGCTCGTGGCCGGAGGGCAGGAGGCCGGAATCGAGCTCGACCCGGAGGTCCTGGCCCGGCGTCTCACCGACCGCGGGCTCGAGGATTCGGAGCTTGTCCCCGAGATGCTGCCACTCCTCCTCGATCCCGACCGCGCCCGTGCCCTCCAACCGAGACTCCTCGAGCGGGCGCCGCCGAACACCATCCAACGGCCTCGGGCGGTGATCCTGGCGGGTGGCCTTCACGAGGGCCGCTCCCACCCCTCACTCGTGCGCTTGGCGCTTCTTCTCGAGCGCACCAGCCCCATGCCGCTGGCGGTCGCCCTCAGCTTCGCCGTCATCGGTCTCCTCCTGGCCGCCGTCCGGAGGCGTTCGCCGGGGGTCTCGACGGCAGGCGTGGTCGGGTTCTGCTCGATGGGATGGTGGCTCGTATTGGTGGCCACCTGGCAGGCCACCCGCGGATCGGTTTACTCCGAGATCGGCGCCCTGACCGCCGCCTTCATGGGCGGGCTCGCCGGCGGCGCCGCCATCGCTTCACGCTGGCGACATCCCGCAAATAGGCTTCCCACCGTACTTGCCTGCGGGGTGGTCTTGTCGATCCTCGTTGCGGGCGGGATCGGGGTTTGGGCGCCGCTGTTCACCGTGCCGGTCCTGTTGATCGCCGGCGGTCTGCTCACCGGCGCCGCCTTCCCCGGCATGGCCGAGCTCACAGCAGGCGCACGTACCCGGCGCGGAGCCGGCATCGCTTTCGCTGCGGATGAGGCCGGCGCCGGCGGCGCCGCGCTGGTGGTCGGCATCCTCGCCATCCCCTGGGCCGGCCTGGCGGCCACCGCCGCCGGCCTCGCGCTGCTCCAGCTCGCAGCGGTACCGGCAGTGGTCGCAGCGCTGCGGAGACAGTAGCCCACCCACACAGAAGTTTTTTTGTAAAGGCGCTGTCCGCCGACTTCGAAGAACTCCGTGTCGGTGTAACACGAATACCCGGGTGCCTGGCATGGTTTAAGGGCTTGTCCGATCTACGAAGTGGACATATCTTATAGAATGACCATCGTCCCTGGGAATATCGAGAGGAGGCGATGATGCGGGCTAGAACAGTCCAGAGTTGGTCGCTCGCGTGCGTGCTCGCTGGCGTAGCATTGCTGACGCCTATTCCCGCCGCAGCGTCCGACCTGGCCTGGGCGCGCACCGGCCCGGAGGGTGGATATGTGAGATCGCTTGCTGTCCATCCACACGATGCCTCGGTGGTGTTTGCTGGGACGATTGATGGTGTGTATCGAAGTGCCGACGGCGGTCTCACCTGGTTACGATCGAACACAGGAATTGGAAATCGAACCGCAAGGACAATCATCATAAATCCACAGCTTCCAGAACAGATGTTTGCGCTGGTCTGGGGCGAGGGCGAACTGTTCAGGTCGGACGATGGTGGCGAAACGTGGCACAGTCTGGACCATTGGGGGAGATACAGTCATCCGTATCTTCAATTCTCCGCTACGCCATTCGAGCTGTATTTGAGTGTCGATGGGACTCGTTTTAGGAGCGCCGACAGCGGGACCTCTTGGGCGGAGATGACGAACATACCCGATGAGGCCGGT
>JBGMRN010000053.1:0-16487 GCA_048061535.1 Thermoanaerobaculales bacterium
CTGGGCGCGGTGCATCGCTGACCGCAGCAGGAAGCTGGTGAGAAGTGGGGGCTAGGTCCTGGTTCGACCGTAAGCAGGCGACAGCCGCCACGCCGCGTCCATCACCCGACGGTGAAAACGGCGGACGCGATGTCCTCCTGTACTCACGCGACTCAGAGCTGACCGAGGAGCTGTCCGATCTCCTCGCGGAACGAGGCCACCGCTGCACTTCCCACCGAAACCTGTGGCCCGCCCGCACCGCAGCCCGGCGCCGGCGACCCGATTTGGTGGTGATCGACTGGCGGGTTGGCGAGCAGAGCGCAGCAAAGCTCCTCACGGCCCTGCACAAGACCGATGAGAATCACCACCACTCCACCCTCGCGCTGGTTCCGGCCGATCATCCCGAGAACCTCCGGAAGATCCTCGAGCTGGGCATCACCGATTTCCTGACCCTTCCCCTGGATCGCAACCAGCTCACGACCAGACTCAGCCTTCTCGAGACTCGCTTGCGCGAGATCGATGTCATGCTGACGTTTCAAGACGATCTCAAGCGCGACTACGCCCGGTTCCTCATCGCGACCGGCGGGCTCGAGGACGGCGTTTGGGACTGGGATCTCGTTGAAGGCACTGTCCACTACTCCGATCGCTGGAAAGCGAACCTCGGATTCTCACCCGAGGAAATCGGCGACGCGCCCGAGGAGTGGCTTGGGCGCGTGCACCCGGAGGATATCAGCAGGCTGAGGGCGATCATCGACGCCAGCATCGCCGGAGAGATCGGGATCATCGAGCAACGGTACCGGATGCTCGGGAAAGACGACCGTGAGGTCTGGATCCTGACTCGTGGGGAAGTGGTCACCGATGCGGAGGGTAAACCGGTTCGGATGGTGGGACGCCAGACCGATGTCAGCGAGGAGGACGGCTCGGGGGAGAGCCTTCGGACCGCGAGGCTTCAAGACCCGCTCACCCGGCTCCCCAATCGAACCGTGTTGATGGACCGGCTGCGCCATGCCTTCGACCGGGCGCGCCGCGACTCGGAACAGGGCTTCGCGGTCCTGTTTTTCGATCTCGACCGGTTCAAGAACGTGAACGACAGCCTCGGCCACCTCACCGGCGACAAGCTGCTGCGGGCTATAGCCCGACGAGTCCAGAAGGCATGCCGCCCGGGGGACATTGTTGCCCGCTTCGGCGGTGATGAATTCGTTATCGTGGTCGAGGACATCGCCAACGTGCGCGGGGCCACGGCGGCGGCCGAGCGGATTCAGGACGAGTTTCGCGTTCCCTTCGACCTCGACGGCAACGAGGTTTTCGCCAGCATCAGCATCGGCATCGCGCTGTGGAATGAGAGCTACGAACGTCCCGAGGACCTCCTGCGCGACTCCGACACCGCGATGTACCGGGCGAAGGCGCTCGGACGCAACAGCTTCGCAGTCTTCGACGACGCGATGCACCGCAAGGTAGTGGCAACTCTCCGCCTCGAAAACGATTTGCGCCGTGCCCTCGCCCGCGAGGAGTTCCGAGTCTACTATCAACCGATCCTGACGATTTCCGACGGGAGGATCACGGGGTTCGAAGCGCTGGTACGTTGGATCCACCCGGAGAGAGGCCTGCTCCTGCCGGGAGAGTTCATCTCGGTGGCCGAGGAGATGGGCGCCATTATCCAGCTCGACCGATGGGTCGCCGAAGAAGCCTGTCGCCAACTTCAGGCCTGGCAGCGGAAGTTCCGCAGTCACGCTCCGTTGACCATGAGCGTCAATCTCTCCACCACCCACTTCCTGCGCCCGGACGTCGTCCCCATCATCGACCTGATCCTCCGCAACAGTGGACTCTACGGCCAGAGCCTCAAGCTCGAGGTGACCGAGAGCGTCCTGATGGAGAACGCCAAGTACGCCACCGCAATGCTCGAGCAGCTTCGGGCGCTGAATATCGGGATCAGCATTGACGACTTCGGAACCGGTTACTCTTCGCTCGCCTACTTGCGCCGTTTCGAAATCGACACCCTCAAGATCGATTACTCATTCGTATCGCGCATGCTGGTGGACGAGGAGAGCTCAGAGATCGTCCGTACCATCACCACGTTGGCAAAGAACCTGGGAAAGGACACGGTGGCCGAGGGAGTCGAGACGCGATCGCAGTTGGAAGCCCTGAGGGACCTCGAGGTGGATATGGTCCAGGGCTATTTCATCGCGCCACCGGCGCCGGCCGACGCTGCCGAGCGACTCCTGGAACGTACCGAGGGCGCCAGCAACCACCTCGAGAAGATCCTCAGCGACCGGTTGCGCGGCACGGCCATGGAAACGGCCACCGAAAACGACGTCGTCGCTGGACTCGAACCGATCGACCGGGATTCCGGATCTCCGGACAACTGACCGCTGACTGAAGCCGCACGGTTTCTTCCTTCGTCGGACCTCAACTCTGGTGGGACCTCCGCATTTTGCGATGCGGAAACGAGCGATTCGGTCTGCAAGATCGAGGAAAACAAGAATTTCCGCGGAGATGTACTCCTGAACGTCGCACAAGGGAACTCGCATTGTGACGCAGAGTTCGCCAAAAAGCGCCGTTTCCGGACGAGAACGGGCTGGGACATCGTCAAAATTGAAACACCTGCGCGGGTTTTGGTGTTAACAGAGGTGTCCGCCCCGACACAGGTGGAAATCCGCTCAACGCGAGGTGAAGATGAGCGACGACACAAATTCCGAAAACGCTGCCCGGGCCCAGGAGGCGATCGAGACCCGCGAGTGGCTGGACTCGCTGGACTGGGTCCTCGAGCATGGCGGAAGCGAGCGGGTCCAACACCTCCTCGCGGATCTTCAAATCCACGCGCAGCGCTCCGGGGTCACGATCCCATTCACCGCGAACACGCCGGTCATCAACACCATCCCGACCAGCGAGGAGCCCCCCTATCCGGGGAGCAGGGAGATCGAACGTCGCATCAAGAGTCTCGTGCGATGGAATGCGATGGCGATGGTGGTCCGTGCAAACCTCGAAGAAGACGGCATCGGGGGCCACATCTCCACCTTCGCCTCGGCCGCGACCCTCTACGAGGTCGCCTTCAACCACTTTCTCCACGGCAAGGGAGAGGACTACGACGGTGACCAGGTTTACTTCCAGGGACACGCCTCGCCGGGGATTTACGCCCGGGCCTTTCTCGAGGGGCGGCTGAGTGAAGACCAACTCAAGAACTTCCGGCGCGAGCTTCGTGGAGGCCGCGGCGGCGGTCTCTCTTCCTACCCCCACCCGTGGTTGATGCCGGATTTCTGGGAATTCCCGACCGTTTCGATGGGCCTGGCGTCGATCATGGCGATCTACCAGGCGCGCTTCAACCACTACCTCGAAGATCGCGGCCTCCATCCAACGTCGAACCACAAGGTGTGGGCCTTCCTCGGCGACGGCGAGACCGACGAGCCCGAAAGCTTGGGCGCCATCACCCTTGCCGCCCGCGAGAAGCTCGACAACCTGATTTTCGTGATCAACTGCAATCTCCAACGTCTGGACGGTCCGGTTCGCGGCAACGGCAAGATCATTCAGGAGCTCGAGGCCGCGTTCCGCGGAGCGGGCTGGAACGTGCTCAAGGTCGTCTGGGGTTCCGACTGGGACCCGTTGCTCGCGAAAGACACCGAGGGGGTGCTGGTCCGGCGGATGGGCGAAGTTGTCGACGGCGAGAGCCAGAAGTACTCCACCTCATCCGGCGCCTATGTTCGAAAAGAGTTCTTCGGCGCAAACCCCCAGCTCGAGGAGCTGGTAGCAGGGTACTCCGACGAAGAGCTCCGCCGTCTGCGACTCGGTGGGCACGACCCCGCCAAGGTCTATGCCGCATACAAGGCGGCGGTCGAGCACCGCGGCTCACCCACCGTCATTCTCGCCCGCACGATCAAAGGCTACGGGCTCGGCGAGGCCGGTGAGGGCCGGAACATCACCCACCAGCAGAAAAAGCTCAACCGCGACGAGCTCTTGGAGTTCCGAACCCGGTTCGGCATTCCCCTCTCCGACGAGCAGGCGCGGGACGCCACCTTCTACAGCCCTCCGGAGAACAGCCCGGAAATAATCTACCTCCAGGAGCACCGGGCCGAGCTCGGCGGCGCCCTCCCGACCCGGGGGGTGCGCTGCGAGCCGCTCCATATGCTGCCGGAGGAGGTCTTCACCGAGTTTGCCGAAGGATCATCGGGGCGCGAGATCTCGACCACGATGGCGTTCGTGCGCATTCTCACCAAGCTGCTGAAGGACAAACAGATCGGCAAGCTGGTCGTGCCGATTATTCCCGACGAGGCCCGCACATTCGGCATGGAATCGTTGTTCCGGCAGATCGGCATCTACTCCCACACCGGCCAGCTCTACGAGCCTGTCGACGCCAACACCCTGATGTACTACCACGAGGCAAAGGACGGGCAGCTCCTCGAGGAAGGCATCACCGAGGCCGGCTCGATGAGCTCCTTCATCGCTGCCGGGACCGCCCACGCCACCCACGGCATCAACACCATCCCGTTCTTCGTGTTCTACTCGATGTTCGGGCTTCAGCGGATCGGTGATCTGATGTGGGCCGCCGGCGACATGCGCACCCGCGGCTTCATGATCGGCGGCACCGCCGGCCGCACGACCCTCAATGGCGAGGGCTTGCAGCACCAGGACGGCAACTCCCATCTCCTCGCCTACCCGCTGCCGAACCTCAAGGCCTACGATCCGGCCTTCGCCTTCGAGCTCGCGACGATCATCCGCGACGGGATCCGCCGGATGTTCGTCGAGCAGGAGGACATCTTCTACTACATCACGGTCGAAAACGAACCCTACGCGATGCCGGTCATGCCCGAGGGATCCGAGGAGGGCATCCTCCGCGGCATGTACCGTTTTCGCGAATCCGGAGTCGAAGGCTCCGATCTTCAGGCCCAACTCTTCGGCAGCGGCGCAATCCTCAACGAGGCGCTCCGCGCCCAGGAGATTCTCGGCGAGCGCTACAACGTGGCCGCGGATGTCTGGAGCATCACGAGCTACAAGGAGCTGTATTCCGACGGCGCCGACTGCGATCGCTGGAACCGCCTCCATCGACCCGACGATCACCGCACACCTTGGATCCGCCACTGCCTGGAAGGCGCAGAAGGCGTTTGCGTCATCGCCTCTGATTACGTCAAGGCCCTCCCCTACTCGATCGGCAAGTGGTTTCCGAGTCCGCCCGTCGCGCTTGGTACCGACGGCTTCGGCCGTTCGGAGAGCCGAGCCAATCTGCGCCGATTCTTCGAGGTTGACGCCGCTCATATCGTGGTCGCCACCCTCGGCGCTCTCGCCGGAGAAGGGCTCGTCGATACGGAAATCGTCCACAACGCGATGAGCGAGCTCGGAATCGATCCGGATGCCCCGAACCCGGTCACGGTCTAAGAAGATGCCGCTCACCATCAACCTTCCCGAGCTCGGCGACGATGTCGACAGCGTCGACGTGGTCGCCGTTCTGGTGGCTGTCGGCGCCAGGATCGAAGCCGAGCAAGGCCTGATCGAGGTGGAGACGGAGAAGGCCTCAGTTGAGGTGCCGTCGACCGCGGGCGGCACTGTCGCCGAGGTCCACATCGCGGTCGGTGACGTTCTCAGAGCGGGAGCGCCCATCGTCACCATCGAGCCTGAGGAGCAGGAGAGCGGCGGAGAAGAAGAGGAGAGAGAGGAAAAAGGGGAAGAGGCGAAAAAGGTCAACGAGGAGGAGGCGGAATCGATCGTTTCCGTCGCGGACCCTCAACCTACGCAACCGCCGGCCCCGGTCCCTCCGGCCCCGCCCTCCGAACTTACGAAAACAGCGGCAGTCCCGGCGGCCCCCAGCGTTCGCCGCTTCGCGCGTGAGATCGGGGTCGATATCACCCGGGTCGCCGGCTCCGGCGCCGGCGGACGGATCTCCATCGAGGACGTCAAGGGGCATGCCAACCGCCTCCTGGCTGGGTCAGCGCAAGAGGCGCCCGGATCTTCCATCGCCGCTCTTCCCGACCTCGAACGCTGGGGACCGGTGCGGCGGGAAGCGATGTCGAAGGTCCGCCGCCTGACCGCGGAGAACCTGGCCAGGGCATGGGCGACCGCACCGCAGGTCACAAACCATGAACGCGTCGACATCACCGACCTCGAGGAGTTCCGCCAGGCCGCAAAGGGCCGGGTGGAGGCAGCCGGGGGCAAGCTGACGATGACCGCGATCATCGCCAAGGTGGTGGCGACGGCGCTCCGGGATTTCCCGACGCTCAACGCCTGTGTCGACATGGCCCGCCGGGAAATCGTGTTCCGCGAGACGATCCACATCGGGGTGGCGGTCGATACCGAGCGCGGCCTGTTGGTGCCGGTGATCCGCGACGCCGATCGCAAAAACCTGACCGACATCTCCCGCGAGCTCGACGATCTCGCGATCCGCGCGCGCACCCGCAAGCTCAAGCCCGACGAGATGCGGGGCGGCACCTTTTCGATCTCCAACCTCGGCGGCATCGGCGGCACCGGCTTCTCACCCATCGTCAACTGGCCCGAGGTCGCGATTCTCGGCGTATCGCGGGGACGCATCGAGCCCGAGTGGCATGAGGGCGCCTTCCGACCGCGGCTCATCCTCCCGCTCTCACTGAGCTACGACCACCGGTCGGTCGACGGCGCCGATGCCGCGCGCTTCCTCCGCCGGGTGGCCGACACCCTGGAGCAACCCATGCTGTTGGCGTTGGAGGGCTAACCCGCCTGAGCAGCGCTTGGCTCTTGCCATTGTGCCGGGGAAATGAGACGATTCCGCGGTTTGGAGGATACTTTGAAGCATTTTCTTCCGCTCGCCCTCATCGCCGCCGCCTGTTCCCAACCGGTGACGAACCCAGTCGAAAACGCTGCCGATGCCTCCCCCACGATCCCTCGCGCCATCGCACCGGATCCCCGCGAGGTCCATTTCGGCGAGCTGAAAATGCTCACCGACGGTGGCGAGAACGCCGAAGCCTATTTTTCGTTCGCGGGCGACCGGTTGATTTTCCAATCCACCCGCCCACCGTACGACTGCGATCAGATTTTCGTGACCGACCTCGACGGCACCGATCCGGCTCTCGCCTCCACCGGCGCCGGTCGTACGACCTGCGCCTACTTCCTCCCCGGCGACGAGTGGGTGATCTACTCCTCGACTCATCTCGCCGACCCCGAGTGCCCCGCCCCGCCGGACCACAGCCGCGGATACGTGTGGCCGATCTCGCCCGGTTACGACATCTTCCGCGCTCGGGCGGACGGCAGCGAGATCTCGCGGCTCACCGACTTTGCCGGCTATGACGCCGAGGCGACGGTCTCGCCGGTCGGCGATCGCATCGTCTTTACCTCGATGCGCGATGGCGACCTCGACATCTACACCATGAACCTCGACGGTTCGGACGTGGTCAGGCTGACCGACGCCCTCGGCTACGACGGCGGCCCATTCTTTTCGCCGGACGGCTCGAAGATCGTCTACCGCGCCCACCACCCAACCGACCCCGAGGCGATCGAGGACTACTCCACCCTGCTCGCCTCCGGGCTCATCCGCCCGAGCAAGCTCGAGATCTGGGTCATGGACGCCGACGGCTCCAACAAGCGCGCCATCACCGACCTCGGCGTGGCGGCGTTCGCGCCCTTCTTCGCTCCCTCGGGAGAAAAGATCATCTTCTCGTCCAACTACGGCGACCCGAAGGGGCGCGAATTCGACCTGTGGATGGTGGATTTCGATGGTTCGAATCTCGAGCAGATCACCTTCTCGGAGGGTTTCGACGGCTTCCCGATGTTCTCACCCGACGGCAAGACCTTCGTCTTCTGCTCGAACCGGCACAACTCGAATCCCGGCGAGACCAATGTCTTCGTGACAACCTGGGTCGACTGACACCTGCCGGTCTCTGCTACCTTGGTGCTACCGGAAGTCCGCCGGAGACAGGCGGGAGAGGTAGGACGTGGTGGGCATCGACCCGATCGAGTTGACCAGCCGCTACGGCATGCGCACCGAGGAGTTCTCGGCCTTGATGCAGCACCGCGTCAAAGAGATCCTCCTCGTCGCCTCCCACTACGACTCCTTTATTCTCGAAGAGGACGGGCAGCTCACCGAGCTGATCTTCGAGGAGTACCGCAACCTCGACCTCAACCTCAGGTTCGCGCCGCGATTCAAGCGAGCCTCGAACGGCTCGCAGGCGCTGCAGTTCCTGAAAGAGCGTTCCTTCGACATGGTCATCAGCACGCCGCGCCTCCCGGACATGAAGGTCGGGGAACTTCTGCACAGCATCAAACAAGAACACCCCGATCTGGCCGTGGGTCTCCTCGCTGCACACTCCTGGGAGCTCCCATGGCTCGACGACATCCGGGCCGGCGACGAGCTCGACTACCTGTTCCTCTGGCAGGGAAACGTCCAGGCGCTGATGGCGATGATCAAACAGGTAGAGGACCGCCTCAACGCCGAGCACGACATCCTCTCCGGCGGTGTCCAGGCCATCATCCTGGTGGAAGACGAGCCCCGCTTTTACTCCGTTTACCTTCCCCACATCTACACCGAGGTCACCCGGCAGACCTCGCGCCTGATGGCCGAGGGGCTCAATCTGTCGCACCGGCTGTTGCGCATCCGCGCGCGCCCGAAGATCCTTCTCGCCCAGTCCTTTGAGGAGGCCCTCGAGCTCTACCGGCATTTCGCCGGCAATATCCTGGGGATCATCTCGGATGTCAGTTTTCCCCGAGACGGCGCCATCGACGACGAAGCCGGGGTCCGCCTGGCAAAAGAGATCCATCAGCAAGACCCGGACCTTCCCTTCCTCCTCCAGTCGATGGACCAGAAACACGAGGAGACCGCGAAGGAAGTCGGCGTCCAGTTTCTGTGGAAGCAGTCGCCACACCTGCTCGAAAAGCTGCGGAAATACATCCTCGACCATTTCGGCTTCGGCGACTTCATCTTCAAGCTCCCGAGCGGCGAACAGGTCGCGCGCGCGAGCAACATGCGCGAGATGCTGATCGCCCTCGGCGAGGTCCCGGATGAATCACTCGTTTTCCACGCCCGGCGCAACCATTTTTCGGCCTGGCTCAAGGCGCGAACCGAGTTCGAGCTCGCCTCGATGCTGCGCCCGCGAAAGGTCGCGGATTTCGACTCGCCTTCTGATCTTCGCGAGTTCCTGATCGGAGCGATGATCACCTACCTGCGGGAGATCCGGCAGCACGTGATCACCGACTTCGACGGCGACCGCTTCACCGAGTTCACCGCCTTCGCCAAGATCGGATCCGGGTCCCTCGGCGGCAAAGGACGCGGTCTGGCGTTCATGCACAAGATCCTGGCGCGCCAGAACCTAGCCATCGAGCGGGTCCAACTTTCCATTCCGCAGACGGTCGTGCTCGCCAGCGATGTCTTCGAGGAGTTTCTCGAAGACAACCAGCTCCGGGGTTTCGTCGCCCGGGCCGGCGATCTCGGGGATGAGGAGGTCCTCGACTACTTCAGGCGCAGCCGATTCCGCCACAAGCTGCGATCGGACCTCGGAGCGCTCCTCGAAAGGGTCTGCGAGCCCATCGCCATCCGCTCTTCGAGCATCCTCGAAGACTCGGTCTACCAGCCTTTTGCCGGCGTGTACGCCACCATCATGCTGCCCAACAACCACCCGTCCCTCGACATCCGTCTGGCGCAGCTCCTCGAAGCCGTCAAGGTCGTCTACGCCTCGACGTACTTCCGCCAGGCACGCGACTACCTCGAGACGACGCCCTACCGCATCGAGGAGGAGCTGATGGCGGTGCTCGTCCAACGTCTGGTCGGGCGCCGCCGCGGCGACCGCTTCTACCCGACGTTTTCCGGCGTCGCCGCTTCCTACAATTTCTACCCGTTCGGTCAGATGCGGCCGAGCGACGGTGTCGCCCAGGTCGCCCTCGGCCTCGGCAAGTCGGTCGTCGAGGGATTCGAGGCCCTGCGCTTCTGCCCCCGGCAGCCGCGGTCGCTGCCCCAGTTCTCAGCCATGCAGGACATCCTCCGCAACGCCCAACGCCGATTCTATGCACTCGACATGTCCCGCAACGACATCATCCCCGGTGTCCAGACCGACTCGAACCTGCTCCACCACGAGACCTCGGAAGCTGTCGACGACGGTGCGGCAGCTCCCATCGCCTCCACCTACGACCGGGCGAACGATCGCCTGGTCAGCGGGGTGGACGATGTCGGCGCACCGTTGATCACCTTCGAACCTCTTCTCAAGGGCAGGATCCTCCCTCTTCCCGAGATTCTCTCCCGCCTGCTCGAGGTCTGCGCCGAGGGAATCGCCAGTCCGGTGGAGATCGAGTTTGCCGCCGATCTCGAGCCCGGCCTCGAGCATCGCCAGGTTTTCAACATCCTCCAGCTCCGGCCGATGGTCTTCGAGCGCATGGATGTCGAGGTCAACCTCGACGACGACGGAACCGCGAATGCCTTTGTGCAGTCGGACCTCGCCCTGGGTCACGGCCGGCGGGAGACGATTGCCGACCTGTTGGTCATCGACCCACGCCGCCTGTCGCGCTCGGATACCGGGCAGGTGGCAACCATCGTCGAGCGGATCAACCGCGAGCTCCGTCGCGAGGACCGGCATTCGATTCTCATCGGTCCCGGCCGTTGGGGATCCCGCGACCCGTGGTTGGGCATCCCCGTCACCTGGCCACAGATCTCGTCGGCCCGGGCCATCGTCGAGACCGATTTCGACGATCTCCAGGTGGAACCCTCCCTCGGATCCCACTTCTTCCACAACCTGACCTGCTACGGCGTGGCCTTCTTCGCGATCCACAAGCAGACCGGCGGCGGCCGCATCGACTGGAATTGGCTGGCGGAGCAGACCAGCAAGGAAGAAGCCCTCGACGGCGCCCTGCGGCATCTGCGGCTGGAATCTCCTGCCCAGGTCATGGTGGACGGCTCGACCAGTCGCGGAGTGATCCTCGGACCGATCCCCGATTGAGGAGCTCGACTCCGGTCAACCCGCATATCACACAGGGTTTCGTCACCGGGGCGGAGACCTGCCGTGCACAGTCGGGCGCGGGGCGTCGCCGCCCTCGCCACAGAGCCTGGTGAGATCTGCCGAGTCGTGAAATGCGGGTCAATTCCGAAGGCTTGTGAACTTGCTCACAAAGCGGTTGATCCGGATGTGATTCTCGGGTATCCTGCCCCGCGATGCTGATCGCTCATCGGCCCTCCGCACCTTCGACGCGCCGACCGATCCAGAGAACGTTCCTTCTTTTGAACCTCCTTCCTTTCCGGCCTCCTGCCGTGGTCGCCCGTTCCTGGTCCCAGGAAAATCTGTCCCGTTCCGAATCTCTTACGAACAGGAGGTAGGGCCCATGCGTCCAACCGAGAAACTCTTCGCCGAACAATTCATGCGTGGCGTCATTGCCAAGAACCCGAGCGAACCGGAGTTCCACCAGGCCGTCCAAGAGGTGGTCGAGTCGTTGGTGCCGGTGCTCGAGCGTCACACCAAGTACCTCGACCATCGAATTCTCGAGCGCATCGTCGAGCCGGAGCGGGTCATCCTCTTCCGGGTTCCCTGGATGGACGACCGGGGCGAGGTCCAGGTCCAAAAAGGCTCCCGCGTAGAGTTCAACTCGGCGCTCGGCCCCTACAAGGGCGGGCTCCGCTTCCACCCCACGGTCACTCTCGGCATGCTCAAGTTCCTGGGCTTCGAACAGGTCTTCAAGAACTCCCTGACGACTCTTCCCATGGGCGGCGGCAAGGGCGGTTCGGATTTCGATCCCAAGGGCAAGTCCGACAACGAGGTCATGCGCTTCTGCCAGAGCTTCATGACCGAGCTGTCCCGCCACATCGGCGCCAACACCGACGTTCCCGCCGGTGACATCGGCGTCGGCGGCCGGGAGATCGGCTTCCTCTTCGGTCAGTTCAAGAAGATCCGCAACAGCTTCGAGGGCGTGCTCACCGGCAAGGGCATCAACTGGGGCGGCAGCCTCATCCGCCCGGAGGCCACCGGCTACGGTGCGGTCTACTTCGCCCAGGGCATGCTCGGAACCCGCGACGACAGCTTCGAAGGCAAGCGGGTGGCGGTATCCGGCTCCGGCAACGTGGCCCAGTACGCCTCCGAAAAGTGTCTCGAGCTCGGCGCCAAGGTCGTGACCCTGTCCGATTCGTCCGGTTTCGTTGTCGTCGAAGACGGCCTCACCCAGGAAATGTGGGAGGACGTCATGGATCTCAAAAACGTCCGCCGCGGCCGCATCCGCGAGCTCGCCGACAAGTTCCCCGGAGTGGTCTTCCACGAGGGTGACGGCGTCTGGCGCGTGCCGTGTGACATCGCGCTGCCCTGTGCGACCCAGAACGAGCTCAATCTCGAGGACGCCAAGGTACTTCTCGAGAACGGTTGCTTCTGCATCTCCGAGGGCGCCAACATGCCATCGACCCCCGAAGCGGTCGAGCTATTCGTCGACAAGCAGATCCTCTACGGCCCGGGCAAGGCGGCGAATGCCGGCGGCGTGGCGGTCTCCGGTCTCGAAATGTCGCAGAACAGCATGCGCCTGGCGTGGACCCGCGAGGAGGTCGACAACCGCCTGCGCGATATCATGAGCCGAATCCACGAAGCATGCGTCACCACCGCAGCCGAGTTCGACCAGCCCGGAAACTACGTCGTCGGCGCCAACATCGCCGGCTTCATCAAGGTCGCGGACGCGATGATCGACCAGGGCCTGGTCTGAGGAGACGAAGACCTGAGATTCAACCACGGCGGCGCTTCGGCGCCGCCGTTTTTTGATTCGGAATTGAGAAGTGGCGCTCGAGGTCCCGCATCGCCGCCCGCAGCCGCAAGCCGGCGAGAAATGCGGGTTAAGATGTCCAACGCCGGGCGCCGCGCAACGCCCCACACGCAGCACGAGTCATCGGGGGTCTCATTCAATGACTGAAGAGAAAAACACCGCCGACGATCTCCTCGCCTCCCTCCAGGAGCGCGCCAAAGAGCTCAACTGCCTGTACGAGGTCGAGCAGATCCTCTCACGTTTCGATCTCCCGCTCGAGGAAGCCTTCGCACAGGTCATCCGGGTGATCCCCCCGGGATGGCAGTACCCGGACATCTGCCACGCGATCATCGAGTTCGAGGGCAAGAACTACAACCTCGAGAACTTCCGCCCGACACCGTGGGTCCAATCGGCCGAGATCATCGCCCAGGACCAGGTGGTGGGCAACCTCAGCGTCTGGTACCTGGAGGAGCGGCCCGAAGAGGACAGCGGTCCTTTTCTCAAGGAAGAGGAGCGGCTCATCCGAACCATCGCCGAACGCCTCGGCCACAGCATCCTCTTTCATCGAATGCACGCGATGCGGCAGGAGTGGGAGGAGGCGAGCCGGGAGCTGGAGGAGAAGAAAGAGGACCGGTGGCGCGGCCCGATCGAGCTGCTGCGGCGCTCCGATCGCGACCTGTATCTGCGCGTGGCGCGCAAGATGGTCAACCACCTGTGCTGGGCAGGCGCCGACGGCGGCCAGGATCTCCTCCAGGAAATCTACGGCGCTTCGCCGGGAGAAGAGGCGCGCGACGCCAACTATCCGGCGCGCCCCCGCACAGTCAACGAGGATGTGCTGCTCAGCGGCAAGGCGTTCGAGCTCGCCCGTTCGGTATTCGGCGGCGACGAGGTCCTCGCCCTCACCCGTGACTGGATCATGGAGGACAAGGCGAGCTTTCTTCCCAAGGTCCTCAACAACCCCAGGGCCACGCTGTCGGAGGTTGGTGGGGCGCTCCGCCGCTTCCACCACCTGCTTGCCGACGGCGCGGAGCTGCCCCGGGCCAGCCTCAACGGCATCCTCGTTTCCCTGATCCGACGGTTCCTCACCGAGCAACTGGCATATATTTCGATCGCCAAGGAGTACATCCAGACCGAGGATTTCATCGAGCTCCTCGACCGGGTGATTCTCTCGAGCGCCGGCCACGGGAAGCTCGGCGGCAAGAGCTCCGGGCTGTTCCTCGCCGAACGAATCCTACGCCGCAACGCCTCGTCAGAACGTCCGATCGGCGAGATCAAGGTGCCGCGAAGCTGGTACGTCGCCTCCGAGGGCATGATGTCCTTCATCGAGTTCAACGACCTCGAGGAAGTGCTGCAGCAGAAGTACCGGGAGATCTCCCTGGTTCGCCAGGAGTTCCCCAACATTCTCCAGCTCTTCAAGAACTCGCGGTTCCCGGCTGAGATCGTCAAGGGGGTCTCGATGATCCTCGACGAGGTCGGCGACGCTCCGCTGATCGTCCGCTCCTCCAGTCTCCTCGAGGACCGCTTGGGCAGCGCCTTTTCGGGCAAGTACCGCAGCCTTTTCCTCGGCAACCAGGGCAGCAAGCGGGAGAGGATGAGCGCGCTCCTCGACGCCATGAGCGAGGTATACGCCTCGGTCTTCGGGCCGGATCCGATCGCCTACCGGCGCGAACGCGGCCTGATCGATTTCCACGAAGAAATGGCGATTCTGATCCAGGAGGTTGTCGGCACGAAGGTCGGGGGGCACTTCCTGCCGGCGATGGCCGGCGTCGCCTTCTCGAACAACGAGTTCCGTTGGTCTCAGAGAATTCGGCGCGAGGACGGCCTCATCAGGCTCGTCCCGGGGCTCGGCACTCGGGCGGTGGACCGGGTCAGCGACGACTACCCCATTCTCGCGGTCCCCGGCCAACCCGGTCTGCGGGTGAACACCACGATCGAAGAGGTGGCACGGTACTCGCCGCGCCGCATCGACGTCATCAATCTCGAAACCAACTCCTTCGAGACCCTCGACATCAAGGAGCTCCTGGAGAGTTGCGGCGCCTCCTATCCATTTTTCGAGAATATCTTCTCGATTCTCAAGGACGACGTGCTCCACAAGCCGGTGCCGATGCTCGTCGACGTCGGCAAAGACGAGCTGGTCGCCGACTTCGGGGGCCTGATCGACTCAACGCCCTTCGTCAAGCAGATCGGCAACGTGCTCCAGATCCTCGAAGAAACCCTGGGGACCCCGGTCGACATCGAGTTCGCCCATGACGGGAAAGATTTTTTCCTCCTCCAGTGCCGTCCGCAGAGCTTCACCGACGAAGATGCGCCGGCGCCTATCCCCAAGGACGTGCCGGCCGAGGACACCATCTTCACCGCTCACCGTTACGTTTCCAACGGGCAGGTCCCCGACATCACCCACGTCGTCTACGTGGACCCGGAATCCTACGGGCGCCTCGCCGACCGGTCCGAGCTTCTCGCCGTCGGAGAAGCCGTCGGCAAGCTCAACAAGCTGTTGCCCAAACGCCGGTTCATCCTCATGGGCCCCGGCCGCTGGGGAAGCCGCGGTGACATCAAGCTCGGCGTGAGCGTCAGCTACTCCGACATCAACAACACCGCCATGCTGATCGAGATCGCGCGCAAGACCGGGGAATACCTCCCCGACCTCAGCTTCGGCACCCACTTCTTCCAGGACCTCGTCGAGGCGTCGATCCGCTACCTCCCGCTCTACCCCGACGACGACGGGTCTCTCAACCAGCGCTTTCTCTACGGAGCGACCAACCTGCTGCCGGCGATGCTGCCGGAGCACGAGGGGCTCGCCGACGTCATGCGCGTGATTGACGTCTCCAGCGCCAGCGGAGGACGCGTCCTGCGCGTGTTGATGAACTCCGACCTCGACGAGGCGATCGCCATCCTGGCGGAACCCGAAAGCACCGTCGAGGGTGGGCCGGTGCGACCCACCGGCCGGCGCCGCCCACAACCCGAGGTCTACTGGAGATGGCGGATGGGCATGGCCGAGCGGATCGCGGCCGAGCTCGACCCCGAGCGCTTCGGAGTGGCCGCCTTCTACGTCATCGGCAGCACCAAGAACGCCAACGCCGGACCCTCCAGCGACATCGACCTTCTGATCCACTGCCGAGGCGATGACGACCAGCGGCGAGACCTCGAAGCCTGGCTCGAAGGGTGGAGCATCTGCCTCGGTGAGATGAACCACCAGCGCACCGGCTACCCGAACCATCCCCTCCTCGACGTCCACCTCATCTCCGACGAGGACATTGCCAAGAGCTCCAGCTTCGCCGCCAAGATCGGCGCCGTCACCGACCCCGCCCTCGAGCTGCCGATCGGACCGGCGGTACAAAAGTGAGTCAGTCGCTCCCGCCGTACGTCTCAGCCCGCCGCTGTCAATTCGATCAGTCAGTCCGCGCGGCGGGCTAACGCCACGCGGACACGAGCTCGAGCGACTGCGGACGGCGATTCGGGTTCCCCTACCCTCTCGACCCAAGGATTCCCTTCATCATCACATCGATCGGGCATAAAGACCCCGCGAAATCGGGGTTCTGAAGGGTCGCCCAAAGTGATGACCGAGGTCGCCGAATCTTCGGCGCGTTGGTGACTTCAGGATTGATGGTGGCGGGCCCTGAAGGTCCTGCCTGCAGGTTTTCGACACCCGTTGTGGCGGTGGGTCGCCCACGCTGGAACGGCGCGCCATGCACCTTTTCGGCACGCGCAGTGCGAACCTCCGCCGTGCCTCTTTCACGGACCATGCGGACCCTGCAGATACAGCTCACTGCACCATGGATCGCGTCGGGGTGATCGGTGACGGGTCGATCGGCCGACGCATCGCCCCGATCAAGGCCTCGCGGATCCGACGGCGCGATTCACTT
>JBGMRN010000054.1:0-16013 GCA_048061535.1 Thermoanaerobaculales bacterium
GTGCCTGGCATCCGCTCGGGAAGCGCGACGCCAGAAGGTCGCGCCACCTACCAGGAGCGCAAGACCGAAGCCTTGGAACGCGCGCTGACCGGACGCAATTCGCCGGGCGAATTGCTGGGGGCAACCTCGGGAAGCGCGTCGACAGAAGACAGAAGATCGCGTCACCTACCGGCAGCGCAAAGCTGGCTAGCATTCAATCCCGAGCGCCTCGGCGATGACTTCCACGGCGCCATCCCGGCTCTCCGCCACATCGACGACCACCGCGTCCTCGGCGTCGAGGGCCGCGATCAGGGAGGGCACGAGCGACCGCCGGACAACCACCACCAGGCCGGCCAGTTCTTGGGTCGCCAGGGCCTGCCGAACCGCAGGCATGTGGCCGGCGCCGCGGAGCTCGACGGGACCGAGCTCGTCGATGATCAGCACCGTGCCCCGACCCACCCCTTCCAGGGCTTTTCGCGCGACCTCGAATCCCGCCTCGAAAAATCGGAAGCGGGTTCCGTGCTCTCCCTGGACGCGCTCCACAACTCGGGCCAGCTGCACCTCCTCACCGGTGGTGAGGCTGCGCACCGAGAACCCGACCTTACGCTCAGCCTCGCGCTTCCCGATCTGCACGAAGCCGGCCACCGGAACGCCCGCCCCGCCAAGACCCGCGGCGAGGGTTAAAACCGCCTCGGTCTTGCCGCAGTCGGGAGGACCGGTGACGACAACTGTTCGCAACGGAGTTGACAGCCGGGTGTTGGACCTGGCCAGGGCAGAGTGCCCGCGCAGCGAGGCTGCCGCGGCAGCCTCATCGGCAATACGAGCGGTGTGGGCGAGCAGGACCTCCGCGAGGCCGGACAGCCGGCGCAGCCGGCCGCGAAGCCCACGGCTGCGCAACCGGTGGACTGCCCATACCTCCGAACCGGCCTCGGCGATCCTCGGCAGTGCGTTGATCGCCAAACCGAGGACCAGACCGAGCTTTTCCCATCCAAGACGCCGCGCCGTGCGAAGCAGGGCCTCCGCGTCCACCCGGCGCACCAGAACCGCCGTCGCGAGCGCCAGCACCAACAAGCGCAGCAGGACCATGCCACCGATTTCGAGCCCGCGAACGGGCCCCGACGCCCAAGCCACCACTCCCGCGGTAACCGCGGCTGCAAAGATTACAGACAATACGAGGCCAAAACGAAGGGTTGCGCGGACTGCCGGCGGGTCGAGGAACCAGGCGGCAGCCAGGGCAAGCAGAGCGGCGCCTCCCGCAAGCGACGTGCCACCGGCGAGCACGGCCGGGACCGCGAAGGCCAGCCCCAGTCCCGCTGCCCACCTCATCGGCGTTCTCCAACGCGATGGCATACCCTTCCCGCCACCCGCCAGGCCCACAGACCGCCGAAGGCGCCCAGCAGGGCGTTCGCCATCACCATGCCGCCCACGATCCCTCGCGGCTCCATGCCTCTGAGGCCCACCGCCGCAGCACCATCCCGGATCAGCCCGAGGTATGCGCCGACACCCTCCGGACCCGCCACCAACCACATCATCGAGAGCCGCTGGACCGGGTTGGTCGCGAGCGCGACAGCGCCTCCGATGGCAGCGCCGAAAGACCGTCCACCACTCAGGGTCATCGCCGCCTCAACCGCGAGACTCTGCACCGCGATGCCGATGATCGGGCCGGGATAGAGGCCGCCGAGGGTGAACACCTTGAGGAAGATTGCCACGACACCCGCCAGCAGGCACACGCCGGGCACGGGCTGCAACCGGCGCAGGCAGAGAAGGCAGAAAAGACCGACCAGCCCCATCACCGCGCCCCGCATCGGCATCTTCCCCAAGTGGACCGCGGTCCCGAGGGTCGCCTCCAGAGCGCCCCAGAGGGCGCCGAAGAGCGCGGCGTAGGTCCACGGGCGGACGTCCCTCATCATGGCGCCTCCACCAGCCGGAGATTCTCGATTCGGAGGTGGCGGTGGGCCGCGGTTGCCAGCTCCCGGCGGTGGGAGATCACGAGGTAGGCCCTCCCCTTCTCCGCTCGCCGGTGAATCAGATCAACGAACTCCAGAAGATCCTCCGGGTCGAGACCTTGACCGGGTTCGTCAACGATCATCAGCGCCGGCCGCTGGAGATCGAGCGCGGCGTGCACCAGCCGCTGTCGCTCGCCGCGGGAGAGGGTCCAGGGCGCCCGGGCGGCGAGGTGGTCGAGCCGGTGGCGGCGCAGCACTCTGGCGGCCTCACCCCTCGAGGGGTCCGCCTCGCTGACCTCGCCGGCCACGGTCCCAGAGAAGAGCTGCAGCTCGGCCGAGGGCAGCATGAGACCTACGCGGCCGCCAAGGGTCACACTTCCGGCCGCTGCCTTCCACAGCCCGGCGAGCACCCGGGCCAGGGTCGACTTCCCGGCGCCGTTCGGCCCCGTCAGCAGGACGACCTCGCCCGCACGCACCTCGAGGTCGACGCCGTCGAGCAAGCGGCGACCGCCGCGCTCCAACACCAGGCTCTTCGCCACGAGAGCGAAGGGCCTTCCCGGCTGGGCGCGTGGAGGTGGCGGGTCGGGCCTAGGCGGAGGGGCCTGTGAACCGAGCCGACCGCCGTCCAGCGCCAACCAACGGTCGATGCCGACTCCCAGCCGCCACCCAGCCTGCTCGCTCAGGAGCACTGCCCCACCCGACTCTGCGGCCTCCCTCAGCAGCTCCTCGAGCGCCTTCACGGCATCGCCATCGAGGTGGGCGCAGGGCTCGTCGAGCAGCACCGGATGGGGACTGGCGCCGAGAGTGACCGCGAGAGCCACCCGCTGACGCTGCCCCGAGGACAGCTCGGTGATCCGGCGATGGACCAGCGCATCGACGCCGAGACGCTCCGCCACCCGCTCAATAAAAGGCGAGCCGCCGTGTAGTCGCCGCGCCGCCTCCAACTCCTGGCCCACGGTGGGTAGAAAGAGCTGAGCGTCGGAGCGGTCGAGACAGGTTGCGATCAAGTGGGCACGCTGCCCCGGGTCGAGGTCGTCTACCGGTTCGCCGCCGAGAAGGACCTCCCCGCCCACGTCGGCGGGCCGCAGCCAGGGCACCAGCCCGGCGATGGTGTGGAGCAGGGTTGTCTTGCCCGTCCCGGAGCGTCCCGCAACACCGACAACCTCTCCGGGATCGAGCTTCAGGCCAAGATCACGAAAAACCGGCCGCGCATCGCCGGACAGACGCACGGAGAGGCACCTCAGCTCGAGAGCGGAACGGCGACTGTCTGGCTCAACCACCTGGATTCAGTACAGCAGCGCGAGGGTGGATGTCAACGGAGAATTAATTCGGAATTAGGAATTCCGAATTTCTAATTCCTAATTCTCCCTGTCCTTCCCTCATTTGTTCATCCCTTCACGAGTTGACCGTGGTCAACGACGGATGACTTCAAGACGGGCAGCATCTCATCGATGGCATTCGATGGGTTTCAACAGAGAAGGAGGCATCCCATGCGTCGATGTGAGATCGGAATCGCGATTCTCGGCCTGGTCCTGGTGCTCGCCGCTGCGCCGGCAAGCGCAGCGGAATCGGAGTGCGAGACCTGCCACGCCAAGCTGACGCCCTTACTGGTCAAGGATTTCAACCGGGGGGTGATGTCGGAGACCATGACCTGCGCCGACTGTCATGGAGAGGAGCACACCAGCGCCGACGACGTGGCCGAGGTGGAGCTGCCGACGATCGCGACCTGCCAACAGTGCCACGAGGAAAAGGCGGAGCAGTACCTCGCCGGCAAGCATGCCAAGGGCCTGCTCGCGATTCAGGCCCTCCCCTTCACCCACGGTCAGCCGGACGCTTTCGTCGCGGGACAGAAGGGTTGTGGCGGCTGCCATACCCTCGGTCTCGTCGATCAGGAGGTGCGGCAGAGCGAGGGGCGCAAGTATTACAAGTACGGCATGGACTGCCAGAACTGCCACACCCGCCACGCTTTCTCGGTAAAGGAGGCGCGTGAACCCGAGGCCTGCAAGACCTGTCACATGGGATTCGACCACCCGCAGTGGGAGATGTGGTCGAGCTCGAAGCACGGCGTCGCCTACCTGCTCGACCGCGAGGCCCATCGCGGTCCCACCTGCCAGGACTGCCACATGCCCGATGGCGACCACCGCGTGCTCACCCCATGGGGCTTCCTCGGCGTACGCCTGCCCGAGCCGGACGAGGAGTGGATGGGCTACCGAGCCACCATTCTCATGGGTCTCGGAGTGCTCGACGCCGAGGGTCAGCCGACCGCGCTTCTCGAAGTCGTGAAGGCCGGCGACATGGCTCGCCTCGACGCCGAGACCTTTGCCTTTGAGCGCAAGCGCATCACCGACACCTGCGGCAAATGCCACTCCGGAAGCTTCGTGGACGACAACATGGCCAACGCCGATCAGATGCTCAAGGAGGCCGACAAGCTCTTCGCCGAGGCGATAGAGATGGTCGCCGCCCTGCGGCGTGACGGTATCATCGAGGTCAAAGAGGGCGAAGGCGTTTACCCGCAGCTGCTGTCCTTTTACGAGGTCGACACGACGGTCGAGCAGATTCTTTACGACATGTTCATGGACTACCGCATGAAGACCTTTCAGGGGGCGTTCCATGTCAATCCCGACTACACGACCTGGTACGGCTACGCCAAGTTGAAGCAGGCTCTTGCCGAGGTCAAGGAGCTCGACGGGCAGATGCGCGCGGCAGCGACTTCCGGCAGTTGACGGGCCGCTTCAATCGAAGTTTCAAGGAGGCTCCCGGAAGGGCGCCCTTTTTGAATGAGGAATGAGGAATCGCTCTCTCGTTGACGCCCGCCGTCAGGCCGTGTTATCCGAGATGACGACAAGACTCGATTGGAGTTGCAGATGCTCGACCTTCTCCTCGACCCCGGATTCTGGGCGGCCCTGTTCTCGGTGACCCTGGTGCAGATCGCGCTCGGCGCAGACAACCTCATCATCATCACCATCCTCGCCAACAAGCTGCCGCTGGAACAGCAGAAAAAGGCGGTTCGATGGGGTCTTATCCTGGCGATGGCGTTCCGCATCGCCCTGCTCGCAATCGTGAGTTGGGTTCTGCGCTTTGCCGGCGAGCCCTTCCACCACTTCGACCTCACGATCGCCGGCATCCACATTCAGGGCGCGCTCAGCGGCAAGGCGCTGGTGCTGGCCGGAGGGGGTTTTTTCCTGATATGGAGTGGCGTCAAGGAGCTCCGGCTCAAGATCAAGGGAGTCGAGCACGAGGTCGAGAACGAGGCCGGCTTCGGCAAGGTGCTCACCACGATCGTCGGCCTCAACCTGCTGTTCTCGGTCGACTCGATCCTGACGGTCGTCGGCATGACCGATATCTTCCTGGTGATGGTGGGATCGGTAGTGATCTCGGTGGCTCTGATGCTGATCTTTGCCGGCCCGATCGCCGAGTTCATGAGCGAGAACCCGGACTTCGAGATTCTCGGCCTCTTCGTGCTGCTTCTGATCGGCTTCGTGCTCTTCCTCGAGGGCGGTCATGTGGCTCTGCTCACGGTCAACGGCAGCGAGTTCCCCTACATCCCCCAGTGGATCACAATCTTCATTCTGCTCTTGATGTTCTCCGTCGACCTCTACCAGAACTGGCTCGAGCGCAAGAGTGAGAAGGCGCCGGTGGCGCTGCGCCGGCGCAAGAAATAAAGAAACCCGAGCTCGCGATGCCAACGTGGACGGCGAGGAAATCGGCCTTGCTGGTGGTCAGGTCGCCGACCGCCTTGGCGGTCAGCAGCCCAACCGTCCAATCGGGCCGCAATGCTTTCATCGACTGAACGAGATCGGAGACGAGCGACATCAGCACGACGGCATCCTGCATCTCCATCCTCTCGACAATCTCGGTCACCCTCTCCTCGAGGCGCTCGTTGTGGCCGTAATACTTGAGCTCGACATCGACCCGGGACCGCCCCCTGCAAACCTCGAGCACCTGCTCGAGGGTGGGGACCCGCTGGCCGCTGAACTCGGGCCCGAACCAGCTACCGACGTCGATCTCCAGGAGCTCATCGTAGGTCGCGTCCCTGATCTTGACCGGGGCGCCGCCGACTCTCATGAGATCGCTGTCGTGGACCACCACGACCCTGCCGTCCGCGCTCTCCTGGACATCGATCTCGACCATGTCCGCGCCCTGCTCGACTGCCAGCGCAACCGAGGCGAGGGTGTTCTCCGGCGCGCTCCCGGCCGCTCCACGGTGGGCGATCACGATCACATCGTCGTCGAACCGCACACTGTTCATGAAGACGTAGCCGGCGACCGCCGCGAGAACCGCAGCCAACGCGAGACCGGCGAGCGCCCACTTTATCGACAGCCGCCGGTCGTCGTCCGCCGTCATCCTCTCGGAGATCGCCCCGCCGGACAGCTGCGCGCCACGTGAGCTGCCAAGTGTGTCGTACAGGCGAACCGCGAGCAACGCGAACATCGCCACGTTGATCAGCGTCACCACCAGGTTCAGGAAGGCCCACAGCACCAGGAACCCACCCATGACGATCACCAGCATGGTCATGGAGGCCGCAAACTTGGGCACCACCCAGCGGCCCATCGTTGCGACCACCGCCAGAGGAACCGCCGCCACCAGGGCCGAAGCCGCACCCCAAGCCACCAAGGCTATCCCGACGATCAGCTGGTGACCTTCGGTCCGCTCGTTGCTGGTGGTCAGCGCCTCTGCCGGACTGCAACCCTCGAACAGCAGCAGCGGCAAAGCGAATGACCAGTGCAACAGGCGACGGATGACCAGCACCGCCATCACCGCCACAAGGGCGGCAACGACACCGGCCGCAAAGAGGAATACCGGCGGCCGCTCGGCGAGGTAGAAGTTGATGTCGTGCTCCCCTAGGAGCGACATGTAGACGAGACCGCCCGCGGCGGCGAAGGGAAGCACGATGAGCAGCACACGGACGAAGATGCGCAACGCCAACATCACCACCGACCAGGCGTGCCGAACGCCGAACGCCAGGGCGTCGATCGCGCGAACATGAAGGCCTCGGGTCTCCCCAAAGCCGATCACCATCAGGCAGGCCTGCTCGACGGTGATGATTGCCAGGCTCACTGCGCCCACCACCACCAGCGCCGCCATTCCAATCGGGCTCAGCACGAACAACAGAATGTCCTGGTCGGCCAGAACCGAGCTGCCCGACGCGGACATGAAGAGCTCGAGGGCCAAGCCCACAAGGGGTGTGAGCACAACCAAGGTGAACATCTTGTAAACAACGTCGGTGGCCAGCAGCCGCGGCCATGCCCGGTGGAAGTCACCGACAGCCTTGAAGAGGACACCGCCGGCCGCAGCAGCGAGTCGGTGAGAAGCGCGGGTTAAAGCCAAACGACCACTACCAGATAGGCTATCGGCACCGCAAGACCCGCGATCAACAACCGTCCTCCCCTCCCGTTGAGGCCCTTCTTCCCTGTAATGATGAATATGCCGGTACAGGCGAGAGCCAAAAGGCCGGCGGCGTAGAGATCGGCGAACCAGGTCCAGAAGCCCTTCCCGTGGTTGAGGTGGAGATAGTTGACCTCGAAAAAAGCGAAGCGCCGGCCTGCGACCTCGTCCACTACTCGGCCCCCCGGCAGGGACACGGTCAGGGTGCGCCCGCCGAGAAAGACTTTGAGTTCATCGGGCGCCATCCGCACCACCGACTTCGGTTCCTCGACGATCTCCATCCGCTCGAGGACTTCGCCACCAAGGGTCGCCGCCCCAGCCTCAGGCAGCTCTCCCACGTCCAAGATCTCGGACCGGATCACGTAGCTCGGATTCCAGTCCTCGATGTGGTTGACTGCGACGCCGGAGACCGCGTAAATCACCGTGAGACCGGCAAAGAAGTAGCCGAGATCGCGGTGGGTGGCGATTATCAGCCTGCGGAGCTTCAAGAACTCAGCCCTTGATGACGGCTCCGGTGCCTCGGATCATGTAGACGACGTTGGTCGTGGTCGGGGCATCACACGCCGCTCCCTTGCTCTCACCCGAGCTGTCGTGTTTCGGTCCGTCCTTGTCGCAGCTCTTCTTCGCGTGCCCCTCGGCGTGCTCCTTTGCCTGACGCTCTGAGCGAGCCGCGACCTGCTCCGGAGTCAGCTTGATGGCTTCGAAGACGCCCTGGGCCGAGGCCTCGTGGCCCATCGATGTGTATGGGAAGACCATCACTCCGTCCTCGACCTTGATGCGCACGCCTTTCCCGCTCTCGGAGTCGGTGACCTGCATCCAGCAGCCGCGTTTCTCGCACACGCCGGTGATGACGCCGTCCACACGGACGTTCTTCCCGACGTAGTCGTCGGGATTTGCGAGCAGGGCGTCGATCGCCACCGCCTTCTCGATGGTGACGCCGTCGCCGTATGTTGTCGTTCCGTCTCCCGCCGCCAACGGCAACGCAATCAGCGCGAACACCCCAATGTTGAGAATGAGAAACCGTTTCATTTCAACTCCTTCCGCCGCCCAGCGGCACGCGGTCATCCTGCCCTCTCACCGGTCGTCTGTCAACCTTCCCGGGCGATTGTCCCGTCCGCGTCCGGGTGTCTCGCTTCGGCAGTTCGCAATTTACGGGCACGGGGACGGGCACGGCGAGGACGAAACATGAGCCAACAGAACTACCCGGCAAACAGATCGGCGCGGGTCGAGCGGAGGGAGAGCCACCGCCCACCGGCCACGATCAGGTGATCGAGGACGGTCACTCCCACGACGAGCCCACCTCGCACAAGCCGCCGAGTGAGATCGAGGTCGTCCCGGCTCGGTTCGAGGTCGCCGGAAGGATGGTTGTGGAAGAGCAGGACCCCCGAGGCGCGGTCCTGGAGCGCGAGCCGGAAGAGCTCGGCCGCATCTACCGGAGCCTGGGTGCGGGTCCCCAAGGTGAGCTCGTGGCTGGAGACGAAGCGATGCCGACCGTCGAGGCTCAAGAATCCGAACACCTCACGGCTCTCCCGCCCCAGTCTTCTCACCAGAAACTCGCCCGCTATCTGCGGTTGGTCCAGCCGCTCGGCGGTGCGGAGCTCTGCCTTGGCAACGCGCTGTCCAAGCTCGAGCGCGGCGAGTATGGTCGAGGCCTTCGCGGGGCCCAGACCCGGGCGCGAGGTCAACTCTCCGAGATCGAGGCGCGCCACTCCGGCCAGCCCGCCGACCTCGGCCAAAAGGCGGTGGGCCTCCGTCACCGCCCCACAACCCCTTCTGCCGGTGCGTATGAGGATCGCAATCAACTCCGCATCGGAAAGTGACGAGACCCCATATTCGAGCAACCGCTCCCGGGGTCGCTGCGATGGCTCCATATCACGAATACAATACATCTTGATCTCCCGGGGGGAACCCCAGGCGTGGGCGGGATGTAAGGCCATCATAGCATGGGCTCGATGGTTCCGTCCCCGCGGCAGGGTACGGAATCGTCTTGACCTCGGGCG
Organism: Thermoanaerobaculales bacterium; assembly: GCA_048061535.1. Classification (GTDB taxonomy): domain Bacteria; phylum Acidobacteriota; class Thermoanaerobaculia; order Thermoanaerobaculales; family Sulfomarinibacteraceae; genus Sulfomarinibacter. The sequence continues at coordinate 9,311 of JBGMRN010000054.1, forward strand.
TGTAACAGTTACGAGAATCGTACTCGACTCGGCTCCCCGCCTGTGGTAAAAAAGTCGGGTTCTGGGAATTCGTCTTGGGGGAAGAACATGAGCCGACCGCACACGCGGGAAACCAAGCAGCGACGAGTTATTTACGAAACGATCAGGAGCACCTTGTCCCACCCCACCGCGGACTGGATTTTCGAACAGGTCAAGGCGACGATGCCGAGAATCTCGCTCGGCACCGTCTACCGCAATCTCTCCGTCCTCAAGGAGGAGGGGATGGTGCGCGAAATCTACGGCAACGATCGCCGCGCCCACTATGACGGCGACACATCCTGCCATGCCCACTTCATCTGCGAGGAGTGCAGCAGAATCATCGATGTACGTGGCATCGACGAAATCGATTGGCGCACCCTCAAGGATCTGGTTGGCTGCGAGGTGACCGGACAATCCGTGGAGTTCAACGGACTCTGTGCAGCCTGCAGTCTGGACTCGGCGAAGCACTGAGCCCTGTAGGGCAATTCTCAGTTCTCAATTCTCAATTCTTAATTCCCGGCCAGTCAGTGTAGGCACGCTGACCGGACATGACTGGCATCCTTTCGAAGAGTAAGAGTGAAGAGTTAAGAATTGAGAATTTGCCGGGTTCTTATTCGGCAATCACGTTCTCGATCTCCGGCGCATAGAGCTTGATGCGTTCAGCTACGAATTCAACCAAGGTCGAATCGGCCATCGGGCACCCGCGACAGGCGCCCAACAGGTGGATGCGAACCACCTCTTCGTCGATGCGCACGAGCTCGACATCGCCTCCGTCGGCCTGCAGCGCAGGTCGCACTTCGTCAAGGGCGAAGCGCACGCGTTCCGAAACACTTCCCTGCGGCCACATCACCGATTCCATGTCGTCCTCTCAGCCCACCCCGCAAAGCTCATTTTTTTGATGCGATATGCGGAACGGTGCGGGTCATCCCACTCAACTTGCGCGAGGTGGCGTACCATTCCCATGGAACATGAAACACACCCCGGTCAACCGTACGTTCGCCGTCATCGCCTCGGCTGAGAACCTTTATGAATTGGTCTCCGTTATTGGGGTTGAGAATGGAGATGGCTGAACTCGAATCGACTGTCGAGCGCTGTCGCGAAGGCGACGAGGACGCGTGGTCCGCGCTGGTGGGCGCAACCTTGAAGCCCATTTATCGCCTCTGCGCAAGCTACGCGCCATCGGCGGCGGAGGCCGAGGAACTTACCCAGGAGGTCTTCTTCAAGCTTTGGGAGAACCTCCACCGCTACCGCGCCGGCTCGAACTTCATGGCGTGGGCGTGGCGGGTCGCCAAGAACCTGATCATCGATTCTTATCGCCGCAGTCGGCGCGAACGCGAGGCGGCGTGGCTGGATCCCGAGATCATCGAGCAGCTACCGGCATCGGATGATCCCCACGAACAGAGCGAGCGGCGGCAGCGGCTGCGCCTCATCTCCACCAGCCTCCACCAGATGTCGGAAGAGCTGGCGACTCTCGTGCTGATGCGAGATTTCGCCGGCATGAGCTATCAGGAGATGTCGGAGGCTACCGAGCTCCCGCTCGGCACGGTCAAGTCGCGGCTCAACCGCGCTCGCCTCGAGCTCGCCACCGCGGTCCGCCGGCGGGTTCAGATTCGAGCCGTCCCCCCGGCGGAGGCCATGGTGGAGGGGGGAGCATAATGCTCGACTGCACCGACGCCCGCGACCTGCTCGGCCTCTACTTCGAAGGCGATCTCGAAGGGGACCAGGAACAGTCCGTTCGGGAACACCTCGAACGATGCGCCGAGTGCGGGGAGATACTGAGTACCATCGCGGAGATCTCCGATATCGGCGCAGGTCTTCTCGATCTCGAAGCTCCGGAGGAACTTGCGGATGATCTGTCCGCTTCCCCGTGCCGGCGCTGGCTCGGCCTGCTCTTCCAGGCGGTGGATCGAACCATCTCCCAACCCAATCTCGAACGACTGCTGACCCACCTCGAGTCGTGCCCTTCGTGCCGGCGAACCTGGCAAGACCTGACCCTGATCCACCAGGTCGGCGAGGCGATGGAACCGCCGGCGCAACTCCTCAATCGATGTATCGCGGCCCGCGAACCCCGCTCCCGTCGGCCTCCGGTCATGGGCCGGCGCATGGCAACCGCAGCCGCCTATTTGCTCGCCGTGCTCACGTCCCTGGTCATCGGCAACCCGGTCACTCTCGCCCGCAACCAGGCATCAACCACGGTGGTACGCGTCGCGGAGGTTGTGAGCACCGAGGTCAGCGAGGTGGCCAAGGACGGGCGTGGAGAAATCCGTATCATGCTGTGGCGGGCATGGACATGGAGCCAGCATAAGGTCGAACAGGTCCGCGACCTGGTGGACAAGGTAACCAGCAACAACTCCGCACCGGAGCAAGGAGAAGACACATGAACGACAAACCCGAACCCGACGAGATGCAGAACTCACCCAAACCAACACCACCTCTGCCGGCGCCCCCCGACAAGATGTCCGAATCCGTGTCCGATCCGACATCGCCACCCCCGCCGGCGGCGACGCCCCCGCCGCTCGAGCTGATTCCGGCGCCACCCAAAGCGCCCCCGTTGGCGGCATTTCTCTCGGTCCTGTTCCCCGGACTCGGACATCTCTACTGCTGGTCCTACGAGCGGGCGTTCATGATCTGGGTGGCCCTTTCCCTGGCGATTATCATGATCATCAAGGGATGGTGGGCGATGTCGTTCTTCGTCGCCTTCATTTACTTCTTCAGCATCTTCGACAGCTACCGCGAAGCCCAGTGTTTCGAGCTCGATGACCAGGCGAAGCTCGGACGATCCAGACCGCCGGGTGACGGACGACTGATGTTCGGCGTATTCCTGGCCGTCGTCGCCGCCGTCGTTCTGGTAGACAAGTTCGACCTCTTCGACCTCAACTGGCTCTTCGACTGGTGGCCGGTCCCGGTCTTCCTGGTCGGTGTGTACTTCATCGTCGCCGCCCTGCGCGAGCGGATCGCGCGCCGGGCCGAGAGTGAGACCTACGATGGTGGCTTCGGGGACGAATGAGACGTGAAACAGTTTGTCAGCGCCCACCAATGCCCGCGGATGACGGCACCAACATAGGGCCGACTGTGGGCGCCGTGGCGGACGGTGAGACCGAGAATCCGTAGCGCGCTGTGGGCGGTGTGGACGGCGGCGAGGTAGAGACGATAGGCTCTCGGCCGGAAGGGCAACAGTCGGGTTCGAGTGATGTTCTCGAGGTAGAGGGGCGAGCGGGCATCCGAACCGGTGGCGCTTCCAAGCCGGTGGTCGCAGACCATCTCGGGCTCGAATCGCAGGCGCCATCCCGCGCGACGGAGCCTGAGGCAGAGATCCACATCCTCGTTGTAGAGAAAAAAGGCCGGGTCGAAACCACCCACGTCGACGAAGGCCGAGGGGGCGACGGCCAGAGCGGTCGCGGGGATGAAACCGACCTCGCGCCGCGAACGGGCGGCCCCCTCCGACCGCCTCTGCCACACCGTCCCCGTCAAAGGGTTGAGGCCCCCGCCCGCGTACCACAGGGTATGGGGATCGGCCGCGTCACGAATCGGTCCTCCGGCGGCGCCCACCCCATCTTCCAGGGCGTCGACGACGGCATCGAGGAACCCGGACCTCAGAGCCGCGTCGTTGTTGAGCACCAACCAGGCCGAGCAGGCTTGATTCGGGTCCAACGCAGCCAACCCTTCGTTGGCCGCAGACCCGAACCCGGGATTGTCCTTCCGCCGCACCAGCAGGACACCATCGCCGAGGAGCCCCGGCTCGAGGTTCCCCGTGTTGTCAACCACCACCACCCGACGTTCGACTCGGGACGAATCGGCCTCGATCGAGGCGAGACAGCCGGCGGTCAGAACGGGGTCTCCATAGTGAACAACCACGATACCGACCGCAACAGCGCGCTGGTGAGACTCCCGGATCAAGGCCCCTCCTTCCCCGGACCCGCCAACAGTAGCGCAATCGTCATCACAACTGCGGCCAAGGTGTAGGTCAACGGCGCCACGGTCGCCGGCGCTAGGACACCGAGCCGGGGAATCCACAGTAAGTTCAAACCGAGCGACAAGAGGGTCACCCCACACAGGATCCACAGGGCCCGGCGCTGGAGACGCCACGCCGCGAAGACCGCTCCAACCGCCATCATCGCAAAGGCCCCGGGCAACGCCAGGGCGAGCCGGTGGAGTAACGGCACCGCAGGGACAAAAGCAGCTCCGAAGGCGAGGCGGATCAGGGGATCACCCAGCCAGCGAACGGCGCCCGCGGCCACAAGACCGGCAGCCGCCCCTCCGAGGCTTGCCGCCAGGCCGACCCATCGAGGCGAACCACCTTGTTTTGCATACCGAGAGATGCTGGGGTACATGGCCACGGCGCCCAGTTGCGGCAGCGCGACAAGGGCCCAGACGACGGTGCCCGCGACGCCCCAGTAGCCGATCTCGGTTCTCCCAACATCGAGAAATGCGAGGAGAAACCGATCCGCATTGGCGAGCGACTGGGACAGCACTGCCAACGCCGCAAAGGGCAGACCCTCGCGCAAAAGCTCCGAAGGGTCCGCCACCCCTTCATCCTCGCCCGATGCGAGCTGTCGACGACGAATCCATACCAGGGCGGCCGCCGCACCCAGCGAGAAGGCGATCCCCGTGCTCCACACCGGCCAGGCGGCCAAGGCGCCGACGGCGAGGATTGCCACCGCGAGCATGATCTCCAATCCGCGCGCCCGGGCCTCGACGTCCATGCGATCGATGCCCTTGAACGCCGCCCCTCGCGTCACCGTGGCAGTACGCAGCACCGCATAGGGCAGAAAGGCCAACAAGGTAAACCGCAGCCCGGCCTCCCCCACGAGCAATGCCCCGACCGCAGCCGCGGGCACGACCCATCGCCCCAGCCGAAGCTGAAGAGACTCGGACCCTTCCACGAGGAGTCTCGCGCGTTCGGGCGAGCGGGCCACCTCGCGGATGAGCACCTCTTGTTGACCGACGGCCAGGATCAGGATCGAGATCAGGGCGGCCGAGTAGGCGATCGAAAAGGTACCGACGCCCGAGGGGCCGGCGCCGCGGGCAACCAATACGGCGGCTACGAAGAGCCCGCCCTTGACGCCGGCCTCACCGATGCCCAACCACGCCGCGTTGCGCAGCACCCGTGTGATCACCCCGTTTCTCCTTCGCCTGAATCATAGAACATCGACTGGCAGCGTGAACCGTATTGGCCCACGGGGACGGGCGGGAGATATTCGAGGATACGGTGTGGGCCAATACGGCACATGTTCCGGGATCACCTTGCGCCCCTCGCGACGAAATCTGGTGAAAATTGCGGGCGAGCTGCCCGGATCTCAGGCTACAATCTGCCTATGGAATCAAGAGGCCCAGTCGGAAACCACCTGAACCGCCCGTTGCAAGCGCCCTGGGCCTTGATTCGAGCCCGCAAAACCCACCAGCTTCCTGCTGCGGGCAGCTTGGGGGCCTCCGGCCATGCCTCTTTGTTGCCGATATTGATCTTCCTCTCGCTCGCCGCTTTGATCGCCCTGCCGTTCCTGCTTTCACACATCCACGAGAGCCGTCGCCCGGTGATGGCCGAGGCACGGATCGTGACCGCCACATCTTCGGACACCGTTTTCAGGACCGGCAGGCGCACTCTCGGCGCGGAGGAGATCGTCGAGATCGCCGTTGCCCTCCGCATCGAGCGTAAGGGCAGGGACGATCGGTGGTTGGCGCCGGTGGGCAAATTGGCGATCGACGGGCAGCTGGTCGACCACCTGGAAACCGGCGAGTGGCCCGAGGACGATCGGATCGTTCGCGTCTTTTGGTTTACGGTCGAGAGTAGAAACCTCGGCGGCCGACTGACCGAGGAAAATGTCCTGGAGAGGCTGCGCTATCGATCGTTCCTCGCTCCCGAAATGGGCCGTGGTCTGCGCGCCACTGTCTTTCCCGAGGCACACAACGATGATTTTCTCGGGCCGGATGCCGACGCCACCACGCCACCCCAAGCCGGCACTGTCCGGCTCTACGCCCGCGTGGAAGTAGTCGAGGACGAGAACGACCTTCGACCCCTGCAGCAGGTTGCAACGTTTGGCGCCGACGAGATCCTCGACCCCGCCTTCCCGGTTCTCTCGCGCCGCGCCGACCTCGGAGAGGGGCTTCATCCGGAAGCCGGTGAGTTTTTTCGAGTGCCGGGATTCGAGCCGCCGGGCTCAGCGCCTGAGGACTGGGACCCCATAACTTTGGCCGCCCTAGGTCTGCCCTTCACCGACGCTGTAGACCAACGCCTGATCGTCTCGTCCTGGTTGCTCGCCGCAGTGGCTGTGAGCGGCACTACCAGCCTGGTTCCGGAGTCGTTGAACGCCCTCGGCACACTCACGGCATCCACCGACAACATCCTCCGGCGAGGCCGCCCACTGCGCTGGGGACGAGACGTGGCGCCGGGTGACCTGGTTGCCGACGGCACCCACTGGATCGTGCTCCTGGGTGACCAGGGTGACGGCCTCCTTGATCCTGCCGACACCGTACTCCATTGCTGGGGCCGTCCGCCGACCATCACTACCCTGTTTGTGGCGATGCCGAGTGACGTCTCGACAGTGGAGCTGTTCCGCCATGGACCCTAACCCGCATATCTCACCGGGTTCATTTGCGAGGGCGGTGAGGTGCCGTGTTCAGTGGGGTTTTCGACCAGGAGGCCCGGCCGGGGCCACCAATGCCGTCCGCCGATGGGGCTCGTGCGCCG
>JBGMRN010000055.1:0-15939 GCA_048061535.1 Thermoanaerobaculales bacterium
TGGGTCACGGAGGGAAACCCTTTGCCCCGGAGGACGATCGATCTCCTTACAGAGCACAAGGCGGCGCTTTTCGGCGCGATCACCTCGAAGCCCAAAGATGCGGCCGCAGAAGAACTGTTGCCGGAGTTGCGGGACCAGGGACATGTTTACTATTCGCCTATCGTCGGTCTTCGTCAGCATTTCGACCTCGACATCTCGATTCGACCGTGTCGTACCTTTCCGGGAAATCCCCTCAACTTCATACGTCGCGGGGCCGACGGGGGGGTTGACGAACCGGAGGTGGACACCGTGGTCTTTCGCCAGAACACCGAGGGACTCTACGGAGGTGTGGAGTGGACCGATCCTCCCGATCAGGTTTGGGAGGCTCTCGACACCCATCCCAAGTTCGCCGCCTTTCGCTCGGTGCCGCGGGAGGACCTGGCGGTGTCCACCCGGATCTTCACCCGGGCGAAATGCCGGAGGATCTGCGAGGAGGCCTTCAGCTATGCGGCCGCCCACGGGTACTCGAACGTCACCGTATGTGAGAAACCCAACGTGATCCGGGAGACCTCGGGGATGATGCTCGCAGAGGCACGCGACGTGCAGCGGACCTGCCCCGAGATCCAGCTTTGGGACACCAACATCGACGCCCAGATGATGTGGTTGACCAAGAACCCCGAGGACTACGGGGTGATCGTCGCCGGCAACATGTTCGGCGACATCATCTCCGATGGTTTTGCGGGCCTGGTCGGCGGCCTCGGCTTTGCCGCGTCGGCCAACATCGGTCGCGAGGTAGGGGTCTTCGAACCCACCCACGGGTCGGCGCCCAAGTACGAGGCCCTCTCTCCCTCGATCGTGAATCCGCTGGCGATGGTGCTTTCGGCGGTGCTCATGCTGGAATGGCTGGGCGAGACCGAGGTCGCGACCCGGGTGCGGGCGGCGGTGGCGGCGGTGGTGGCCGAAGGTTCCGTCCGAACGTACGACATGCTCAAGCTGCGGGGCGGTCCCCATGCGATTGCTCAGGGCGCTGCGACAACATCGCGGATGACTGATGCAATCATCGAAGCATTGGGTCGTTGAAGAGGCGCCTGCCGGACGTCAGGTTGGCGGGGAGGATCAGACCATGACGGGAACGGAGATATCGGCGGCCTCGGCGGGTCCAACCGGGGACAGCTTTCGTTCCGACCTCAACGTCGGCTATCAACCGGGCGATGAAGCCCTTGCCGTCCGTCTGGTTTCCAAGGTGGATTACCTCTACGGCGAGGCGATCGAGGCCGCGGTGCGCCGGGTCGGTGACGCCCTCGGTGTCGCGACCGGGCTCCTGTCGGTCACGGACGCCGGGGCTCTGGAGTGGGTGATCCTGGCACGCACCGAGACCTGCCTGCGGCGGGCGGGCTTCGACGGACCCGGGGTCCTGCCCGAAGCGGCGCCCGACTGGAGCGCCCCGCGTCGCCGCGAGCGGCTCCGTCGCAGTCGGCTCTACGTTCCGGGCAACCAACCCAAGCTGTTGGTTTCGGGCGGTCTGTACGGGTCCGACGGGCTGATCCTCGACCTCGAGGACTCGGTGCCGCCGGCGGAGAAGGATGCTGCCCGCATTCTGGTGCGCAACGCACTGGTGGCTCTCGATTGGGGAGGCGCCGAGCGAATGGTGCGCATCAACCAGGGCGCCGTCGGCGAGGACGATCTCGCTGCGATCGCTGTTCACAACCCCCACACCGTGCTCCTGCCCAAGATCGAAGGAGTGGCACAGGTGCAGCGCGCCGCCGCGGTCCTCGGCGATCATGCGGGTGAGGACGCGGCCTTCCTGATGCCTATTCTCGAATCGCCGGCGGGCATCCATCATGCCTTCGAGATTGCTGCCGCCGACCGGTCGGTGGTGGCGCTGACGCTGGGGCTCGAAGACCTTTCGGCCGAGCTCGGCGCCCCACGCACGGAGGCGGGTTGGGAGAGCTTCCTGGCCCGCCAGACCACGGTTCACGCTGCCCGCGCGGCCGGCATACAACCGATCGCATCGGTCTACTCCGCCATCAGTGACGAAGAGGGCCTTGCCGCGTATGTCCGCCGTGAGTGCGGCCTCGGGTTCGACGGCGTGGGCTGTATCCACCCGCGCCAGATTCCGGTGGTCCACCGCGAGATGACGCCGGCGGCGGACGCGGTCGAGCGCGCGGTGCGGGTGGTGCGCGCTGCCCGCGAGGCGGAGGCGAGAGGGCTTGGGGCGGTGGCCGTCGGCTCGAAGATGGTGGATCCGCCGGTCGTCAAGCAGGCCGAGCGCACCGTCGAGTTGGCGATCGCGGGAGGGGTGTTGGGTGCGGATTGGGACGATCTGGAGAATTAGGAATTCGGAATTCGGAATTCGGAACGAGGAGCTGGGAATAGGGAATGAAACGGGAATCAGGGATTCTGGATTCTCGAGCGCTCGCACGAGGCCGAGCGGGTTGAGACGACGGAGGCGGGGGTCTGGATCATGGATGTGAAACTGGAAAAGAACGCGGCGGGGCGGCTGGTGCCCGATGTGGTCAACGGGCGCATGGCGGCGCCGTTCAAGGGTGTTGGCAAACACCGGCCGGAGGGACGCAAGGCGGCGCCCACGATCGCGAGCTGTCTCGACTTCCCTGCGGATGGTGACAAGCGGGCCTCGAGCCTGCGCGAAGCCTTCGAGAGCGTGGGCCTCGCCGACGGTATGGTTGTTTCCAGCCACCACCACCTGCGCAACGGTGACCTCGTGGCGAACATGGCCTTCGACACCGCCGCCACGATGGGTCTCAAGGATCTCATGTGGTTCCCGTCGGCCTCTTTTCCTGTCCACGCCAACCAGCTCCGCCATCTGGACTCCGGGGTAATTCATCACATCGAGGGCTCGATGAACGGCCCCCTCGGCGCCTTCTGCTCGGAGGGGAAGATGCGCGGCCTGGGCGTATTGCGTTCCCACGGGGGGCGCTGGCAGGCGGTCCAGGACGGCGAGGTCCACATCGACGTGGCGGTGATCGCTGCGCCCGCCGCCGACCTCTTCGGCAACGCCAACGGCCTTTCCGGTCCCGCGGCATGCGGGCTTCTCGGCTTCGCGCTCGCCGACTCCGTCTACGCCGAGAAGGTGGTGGTGGTCACCGACAATCTGGTGCCTTTTCCGTGCCTGCCGTGGCAGATTCAGGGCAACAATGTCGATGTTGTGGTCGAGGTGGACTCGATCGGCGACCCGGCAAAGATCGTTTCCGGGACGACCAAGGTCACCCAGAGCCCCGATCGCAGGCGGATCGCCGAGTTGGCGGCGCGCTTCTGTGCCGCCGCGGGAATCATGCGCGACGGCTTCTCGTTCCAGGCGGGCGCCGGCGGCACCACGCTCGCATTCACGATCTACCTGGCCGAGCTCATGCGCGCCGCAGGTGTTGCTGCCCGCTTCGCCCGCGGCGGCTCGACCCAGCACATGGTGGAAATGCTCGAAGAGGGCTTGCTGGAGTACATTCTCGACGGTCAGACCTTCGACCTCGACGGGGTGCGCTCGATGCGCACCGATCGCCGCCACCAGGACACCTCGCCCTTCACCTCGTACAACTTCCACGGCAAGGGCAACTTCGCCTCGATGGTCGACGTCGCGGTACTCGGCGCCACCGAGGTCGACCTGGAGTTCAACGGCAATGTCGTTACCCACTCCGACGGCCGACTGCTGCACGGTATCGGCGGGTGGCAGAACTGCCTTGCTGCGCGCTGCTCCATGTTGCTGGTGCCGTCGTTCCGTGACCGCATTCCGGTGATCGTCGATGAGGTCACGACCGTGTGCGGCCCGGGAGAGCTCATCGACGTCGTCGTCACCGAACGAGGCATCGCCGTCAACCCGCGCCGTCAGGATTTGCTCGACGCGGTCGGCGGCTCGGATCTCCCGATTCGGCCCGTCGAAGATCTCAAGGCGGAGCTCGACCGCCTGTGCGGCGTGCCGGTGAAGCCGGAGCGGTCCGACCGGCCGGTGGCGGTGGTGAAGTGGGTCGACGGAACGGTGCTGGACACCGTGTGGCGAGTCGATTGAGCCCTGCGACCTGAACCTTGTCCCCTGCGGCAACTTCGTGTATCCTTCTCCGGCTTCGGCGTACAAAGCCGCCGAACGGAGGTTTGCCATGAAAAAAGGAATCCATCCCGAGTACCACGAGCTCGAGGTTCGTTGCGCCTGCGGCAACACCTTCAAGACTCGGTCGACCAAGACGGAGATGCGGCTCGAGATCTGCAACGTTTGCCACCCGTTCTACACCGGAAAACAGAAGCTGGTGGACACGGCGGGAATGGTCGAGAAGTTCGAGCGGCGCTACGGCAAGAACCAGAGCGCCAAGTAGCGATCTCTGGCCGCCTGCGGGCGGCCATGCGAACCCGCGCGGGATATGATTCCGCGCGGGTTTTTGTTTTGCTGTCGGGAGATCGGTCACGGCGTCAGACGGAGCCAGAGAAGGGGTCGAAGAATGCTCGAAAGACTTGAAGAGATCGCCAGGCGACACGAGGAGCTGCTCGCAGTGCAGGTCGACCCCGAGGTGGCGGTGGACCCCAACCGGTCACGCGAGGTGGCAATCAAGCTGGCCGAGATGGAGCCGGTGGTGGCGGTCTATCGGGAGTACGCGCGGGTCCGGGATGAGCTCGAAGGCGCTCGCGAGATCCTCGCCGAAGGCGACGATTCGGAGATGAGAGAGCTCGCCGAGAGCGAGGCGGCCGAGTTGGAAGCGCGGATCGGCGAGATCGAGCAGGAGCTCAAGGTCCTGCTGCTGCCGGAAGATCCCAACGACCGGCGCAACGTGATTCTCGAGATCCGGGCCGGGACCGGCGGCGACGAGGCAGCCCTCTTCGCGGGCGAGCTCCTGCGCATGTACGGGCGCTATGCAGAGGCGAGAAGGTGGAAGCTCTCCCTGACCGATTCGTCCGACACCGGGCTCGGCGGCATCAAGGAGGCGGTGGCGGTGATCGAAGGCAACGGCGCGTTTTCCCGCCTCAAGTACGAGTCCGGCGTCCACCGGGTGCAGCGGGTTCCCGCCACCGAGGCCTCGGGCAGGATCCACACTTCGGCCGCAACGGTGGCGGTAATGCCGGAGGCCGAAGAGGTCGAGGTGGAGATTGATGCGAAGGACCTGCGCATCGACCGCTTCTGTTCCTCCGGGCCTGGCGGGCAGAGCGTCAACACGACCTACTCGGCGGTGCGGATCACCCATGAGCCCACCGGGCTGGTGGTGTCGTGTCAGGACGAAAAGTCCCAAATTCAGAACAAGGCAAAGGCGATTCGCGTGCTCAAGGCACGCTTGAAAGAGGCTCAGGAGCGCGAACGCGATGCCGAGCGCGCGGCGGATCGGCGATCCAAGATCGGTTCCGGGGACCGCTCGGAAAAGATCCGCACTTACAACTTCCCCCAGGGCAGGGTGACGGACCACCGCATCGGCCTGACCGTTCATCGCCTGCAGTCGGTTCTCGAGGGCGAGCTCGACCTTCTCATCGATCCGCTGATCGAGCATTCCCAGGCGGAGAGGCTGAAGGAAGAGTTGGGGTGAGTCAGAGGTTTCGGGTTTCGCGGTGACGACCGAGGAGGCGCTGCGTTTCGGAACATCGGCATTGCCTCGTCGAGAGGGCATTCCCGAGCCGCGGCGGGAGGCGGCGTGGTTGCTCGCCGCAGCATGGGGAGTCGACGAGGTGACTCTACGACTGCATCCCGAGCGCGAGGTGCCGGGCGAGGTGGAGGTCCGCTACCGATCCTGGTTGGAACGTCGCGCCGACGGTGAACCGGCCCACCATCTCACCGGATCGTGTCCGTTTTTCGGGCGCGAGTTCCTGGTGACGTCGCAGGTGCTGGTGCCCCGCCCTGAAACCGAGCTGCTGGTGCAGGCGGCGCTCGATCTGCCGCTCCCGACCTCTGCCCGGGTTCTCGACGTCGGTACCGGTTCGGGTTGCATCGCCGTAACCCTGGCCGCCGAACGTCCGGGCTGGAAAGTGTACGGCGTCGACAGGTCGCAGGCTGCGCTTGCGGTTGCGCGCCGCAACGTGAGTCGGCACGGCGTCGCGGTGGGGCTCTTTCTCGGAGACCTCACATTCGCCGTCGAGCCACCCGTGGATCTCGTGGTCGCCAACCTGCCCTACATTCCGAACGGCGACCTCGACCGGCTCCAGCTCGAGGTGCAGCGTGATCCCCGTTCGGCCCTCGACGGCGGTGCGGACGGCCTCGAGATCGTGCGCGCGCTTCTTGCCGATCTTCCGCGCCTGCTCCGGCCGGGAGGCGGGGCTGTCCTCGAAATCGGTGAAAAACAGGTCGCCGCCGTGGCGTCGATCGCGACGACCGGAGGCCTCACGATCGTACGGCGCGTCCGTGATCTTGGTGGCTGCGAGCGGGTGGTGGTGGTCCAGAGGCGGTAAGTAGCGGCGCCGGGTATTGTTGACACCCCGGCTCCCGCATCCCACAATGCCCTTCTTTCCCGTCGTCGCGGGGTGGAGGCATTGATGGACGAGCTGAAGAACCGGATCGAGATCGATGGAGAGCGCAAGCCGGTGGCGGTGATCGCCTTCGGCGGCAACGCCCTGCTGCGACCGCAGGATCACGGCACCCAGGAAGAGCAGTTCACCTTGAGCTGGAAGGCCACCCGCTGGCTGGTCGAGATCATTCACCGCGGATACGAGCTGGTGATCGTGCATGGCAACGGACCGCAGGTCGGCAACATCATGATCCAGGTGGAAGAAGCGATCACCAAGATCCCCCCGCAGTCCCTCGACGTGGCGGTGGCTCAGACCCAGGGCTCAATGGGATTCATGCTCGCCAACCAGTTGCGCAACCGCTTCAACGAGGAGCAGCTCGAAAAGGAGATTGCGGCCGTTCTCACCGAGGTGGTTGTCGATCGCGACGACCCCGCGTTCGAAAACCCCACCAAGCCGGTTGGGCCCTACTTCACCGCCTACCGCGCGAACCTGCTGATGCAGGAGCACGGCTGGCAAATGGTGGAGGATGCGGGGCGCGGCTGGCGCAAGGTCGTTCCCTCACCCATGCCACAGCGGATTCTCGGCTGTGACCTTTTTGCCCGACTGGTGGAGAGCGGCGCGGTGCTGGTCGCCGGCGGCGGGGGGGGGATTCCCGTTTACCAGGACGTCGGAGGCTACTTCCGCGGCGTCGAGGCGGTGATCGACAAGGACTACGTCGCCTCGATGCTCGCGCGTGAGCTTGCTGCCGATCTCTTCATCATGCTCACCCAGGTACCGATGGTGGCCGAGAACTTCGGCCGTCCCAACCAGCAATGGCTGCGCCGTCTGCCGGTCGCGCGGGCGCGCGAGATGTTGGAGTCGAACCAGTTTCCGCCCGGGTCCATGGGTCCCAAGATGCAGGCATCCATCGACTTCGTCGAGGCCACGGGGAAGCAGGTCCTGATCACCGACGAGGAAAGCCTCAAGCGGGCGCTCGAGGGCGCCGGGGGCACCTTCCTGGTATCTGACGGCGAGATCGAGCACGCGACCATGGCCTGACCCGGCTCAGCCAAGAGCTAACCCGACTTGGTTCGCTCAGCGAAGGGTTCGGAGCATCGCCTCGTCGTACGCCACGAGAGGTTGTGCCCGACGGACCCTCTCGATGAGATCCGGATTGGCAATGAAGGGCCGGCCGATCGACACCAGGTCGAAGGCGCCCCTGTCGATGGCTCGAGCGGCATCCTCCGGCAGATAGCTTCCGGCGCCGACCAGCGTTCCCCGGTAGTTTCCGCGAAGGAAGGCCCCGGCGGACCCTCCGAGCTCCTCGAACTCCATCCGGTCGTCGAAGATCCCGGTGTGAACATACGCCAGATTCCGTCCTTCGAGCTCGGCAAGAAGAAAGGAAAAGACCTCGGCATCGCCCTGGCTCGTCTCCATGTTGAAGTAGGCGCCAGGAGAAAGTCGGAGCCCGACCCGCTCGCTGCCGATGGCATTCACCACCGCATCGACGGTTTCAAGAGCGAAGCGGGCCATGCGCCGAGGAGAGCCGCCCCACGCATCGGTCCTCCGGTTGGTGTGGTGGTGGAGGAACTGGTCGATCAGATAGCCGTTGGCGCCATGGATCTCCACTCCGTCGGCCCCGGCTTCGCGGGCTTTTTCGGCGGCTTCGGCATAGGCAGCCACCAGCTCGGGGATCTCCTCCGCTGCAAGGGCGCGCGGGGTCCCGTACTCGAGCCCGCCCGATCGGGGCACCCGTCCGGCGAGAGCCTGCGCCGAGGGGGCGATCGGGAGATGACCATCGAGGTAGGTGGGGTGGGAAACCCGCCCCACGTGCCAGATCTGGAAAAAGATCAGGCCCTCCCGTCGGTGGACCGCGTCGGCGACGCGCCGCCACCCGTCGACCTGTCCATTGCTGAAGATCCCG
Organism: Thermoanaerobaculales bacterium; assembly: GCA_048061535.1. Taxonomy (GTDB): domain Bacteria; phylum Acidobacteriota; class Thermoanaerobaculia; order Thermoanaerobaculales; family Sulfomarinibacteraceae; genus Sulfomarinibacter. The sequence continues at coordinate 8,309 of JBGMRN010000055.1, forward strand.
GGGACGTTTGGATACCCCTGGCCGTCGGGACGGATGATCGCTCCCTCAGTGATGATCAACCCGGCGTCGGCGCGACGGGCGTAGTAGGCGGCCGTCGCCTCGGTCGGAACGAGATCGTCATCGGCCATGCTCCGCGTCATCGGCGCCATGAGAATGCGGTTCGGGAGCTCGAACGCTGCATTGAGTCGGAACGGCGAAAGGAGGATGTCTCCTGCGCTGTTCGGTCGAGATGCGTCGTTGCCGGTGGTTGAGGTCTTTGAATCCATCATGCGCCCCCTTGGGAAGCATAGTAACCCTTCGACTCTGCGAGCCTTCAACGTTATGCTTGCGGCGATGGTTCGCCTGCATATCTTACCGCCACCAGCGCGTGTCCGATGGGCTCGCCCGGCGGCGAGCCCTCGGCCACGCTGCGCTGCTGTCGGCGGGGAGAGCACCCCGAGGCGAGAAAACACCGCCGGGTATGGTGCATCACCGGCCGCAGTTGGAAGCTGGTGAGATATGCAGGCTAGTACAAGCCTCGTGCTGTACCGGGCACTGATGATGGGATTGCTTCCGGTGGCGATACCTGCCATCAAGCTCAAGGATCTCCTGGTGGGTAAAGGCCGGCCTACCTTTCGTGAGCGATGGGCCCAACGCCTGCCCGACCTGCCGGCAGGGGGAATCTGGCTGCAAGCGGTTTCAGTGGGCGAGGTCGAGCTAACGCGGCGGGTGGTGGCGGAGCTCCAACGCCTCGCTCCCAAGCGGCCGGTAGCGGTCTCCGCCACGACCGCGACCGGTCTTGATCTCGCTCGGCGAACCCTTGGCGAAACGGTACCGGTCTTCGCCTGTCCTCTCGATCTTCCGGGGCCGGTGAGTCGGGTGCTCGAAGCCGCACAACCCCGGCTCTTGGCGCTGGTTGAGACCGAGCTGTGGCCGGAGATGCTGCACCAGGCGGCGCGCCGCGAGGTTCCGGTGGCGGTTGTTAACGCACGCTTGTCCGAGGGTTCCTTTGCGCGCTATGACCGGGTCGTCAAGGTGTTGCGGCCGCTGCTTGCGCCGCTGCAGCTGGTTCTCGCCCGCACCCGGGCCGACGCCGAACGGTTTGCCGCTCTCGGGGTTCCGGCGGAGCGCATCAGCGTCACCGGCAACGTCAAGTATGATCTCGGGGCCGATCATCGGCCGCTGATATGGGCGGACGAGATTCGTCGCGCGGCGGGCGAGCGTCCGATCCTGGTCGCCGGCTCGACGATGGACGGAGAGGAAACCCAGGTCCTCGACGCGGTCGATCGTCTGAAGGAGAGCGGTAGCAAGCCATTCGTGATTTTCGCCCCCCGCCATCCCGAACGATTCGACGCCGTGGCGCGGTTGCTCGCCGAGCGTGGGTTGGTGTTTGTTCGGCGAAGTAGTGGAACGCCTCCGCCGGAGGGCGCCGATGCGTTTCTCATCGACACCATCGGCGAGCTGGCCCGCGCGTACAGCCTGGCGACGGTGGCGTTTGTCGGGGGCTCGCTGACCCCCACGGGGGGCCACAACCCGCTCGAGCCTGCGGTGTGGGGGGTGCCGGTGTTGAGCGGGCCTCACGTCCACAATTTCCGTGAGGTGTACGACGAAATGATTCTCGGTGGAGGAGCGAGGCTGGTAGCGGACAGCGCCGAGCTGACGGTCGGCGCGGCAGCCTGGCTGGATGAGCCGGCGCTGGCCGCCGCGGCCGGGGCCGCGGGCAGAGAGGTCGTCAGGGCGAACAGCGGCGCCACCGAACGGACGGCCGCAGCACTCATCGACCTGATGGGGAAGGCCTGAGGCGGTCGTGGCCTGGAGATACCTGTTACTGCCGTTCGCACCGCTGTACCGGGGGGCGGTAAGGGCTCGGGAGACGGCCTATCGCCGTGGTTGGTTGCGCCGCGTGCGCCTCGATGTTCCGGTAATTTCGGTCGGCAACATCAGCGTCGGCGGTACCGGCAAGACGCCGACCGTCATCGCTCTCGTCCGCGAACTCGCCCGCCTTGGCCGGCGCCCGGCGGTTCTTACCCGAGGGTACCGACGAAGAGGTCATGACCTGGTGGTGGTGGTTGGGCCCGATCCACGGCAAGGGGTTGCGGAGGTCGGTGACGAAACCCTGGAGATGGCGCAGCGCCTGCCCGGGGTTCCGGTTGTCGTCGACGCGGACCGCACCCGAGGAGGGCGGGAGGCCATCCGCCTGGGCGCCGATGTTCTCGTCCTCGACGACGGGTTTCAACACCTGGCTCTCGAGCGGGATCTCGATTTGGTGTTGCTCGATGCCGGCGATCCGTGGGGTGGCGGTCATGTGCCGCCAAGGGGTCGGTTACGTGAGCCGTTGAGCGCCTTGAGGCGGGCGAGCGCGTTTCTCGTGACCAAGGCGCCCGCGAACGGCCGGGCTGTTGTCGAAGAGATCGAGGCCCGTCTCGAAGCGATCGCACCCGGCAAGCAGGTCGTCGAAGCCCGCCTCAGGCTGAGCCGGGTGCGGGTGGCGGAGGGAGAATGGAGGAACCCTGAGATACTCTCCGGTCGGCGTGTTCTCGCGTTTGCCGGGCTCGGCCGGCCCGCGGCCTTTGCCTCCTCGCTCGCCGAGGCCGGGGCCGACGTGGTAGCAAACGAGTGGTTTGGGGACCACCATGAGTACAGCCGGCGGGACGTCACGCAGGTGTTGGCGAAGGCCGGCGCCGTCGATGCAATTCCGGTGACCACCGCCAAGGATGCGGTCAAGCTGCCGTCCGACGCGCCGGTGTGGGTTGTGGAAGCGGTGATGACACCGGTGAGCGGGAGCTGGCGGGAGCTGTTGCGGTTGCCGGTTGGAGTCGATCAGTGAACAAGCCGCGATGGGCCCTTCGCAATTGGGTCGAGTACCTCCTCTTCCGAGTGGCACGGGCCATCACCGCGTTGTTCTCGCCGACGGCGTTGGCGTGGATCGGCGGCCGATTCGGGGACCTCTTCTTTCTCGTGGGCGGTCGCCGGCGCACGATCATCGACTTCAACCTGCGCCTTGCCTTCCCCGAGAAAACCGGGTCTGAACGGCGGGCCCTCGCCCGGGAGGTCTCTCGCCATTTCGGCCGCTCTGCCCTCGATGCCGTCAAGATTCAACGGTTGCAGCCCGATCAGCTTCTCGAAAGGGTCGAGGTGGTGGGGTGGGAGCACGTGGAGTGCGCGACGGCCCTGGGCCGGGGCGTCTTCTTCCTCACTGCCCACATGGGTTCATGGGAGGTCGCGGCGCTGGTCACGGGCCTGCGGATTGACAATGGCCTGGCGGTGGTCAATCGGCCCCTCGACAACCCCCTGCTCGAGGTCGAGCTCGGTCGCCTGCGCCGCCTCTACGGCAACCATGTCTTCGGCAAGCGGGGCATCGCCCGCGAAATCATCCAGCAGCTCAGGAAGGGAGGCGGAGTCGGAATCCTCATCGACCAGCGGGTCGAGGCGGATGTCGGCGTGGCGGTACCCTTCTTCGGCCACCCAGCCTGGACCCATCCGATCCTCGCGCGCATGGTTCGCAGGACGAGAGCGCCGGTCGTTCCGATCTTTGCCCTGCGAACCGCGCCCGGACGCTACCGCCTTCGGTATGAGAAGCCGGTGGTCGTTGACCACCTTCCCGAGGCCGAGCTCGAGGACGAGCCTTTGACGGCCCGCTTCATGGCCATCCTCGAAGCCGCCATCCGCGGCCGACCCGAGCAGTGGCTGTGGTACCACGACCGCTGGCGCCACCTGCGGCTAGGCGAGCATCAGGATCAGGAATGAGGAATTCGGAATTGGGAATTCGGAATTCGGTCGCATCACCAGACATCGTCGCGTTCCAGGGGGTGGGTGAGGCAGTGTGGTCCGCCGCGGGCGCGGGAGATCTCGTGACTTTCGAGCAGTAAACAGACGCGGCCACCGTCATCCAGTCGGACCTCCTCGCGGCCGAGGAGCACGTCCTCGGCGGCCACCACCCGGAAGCCCTTGCGGCCCAGCTCGTCGGCGGTGGCGACGTTGCGGTCATAAATCACGACGATACCCGGCGCGAGGGCGAAGGCATTGGCGCCGTCGGTCCACTGCTCGCGCTGCTGGGCAACCGGGTCGGCCCCTCCGCACGCGATCGGTTCAAGATCGACGCCGCGATTCGCCAGGGCCTCGAGCAGACAGCCGCGGTGACGGGGGGCGAGATTCTCTGAGCGCAGGTTCACCTCATAGGTTTCGGCGAGCTGGGGACCGTCGCCACAGATCACCGGCTCGAAGACCAGGGCGGCATTTCGGTCGACCGGCGTGAAGACCGTATCGAGGTGCATATAGGCACGCCGGCGGGGAAGGTGGACCACCTCGAGCCAGCCCGGGCCGTCCTCGAGCTCGCCGAGAGCCCGGGCGAAGGCCTCCACCGCCACCGAGTTGGTGCGTTCGGAGACACCGATCGCAATCACATCGGGCGAGAGCACGAGCACGTCGCCGCCCTCCAGACGCGGCCTGTGGAGGCCCAAAAAGAGCCCGTCGTCCTGTCGAGGGCGCAGCGGATCGTGGATCACCGGGGTTGTCCGGAGCTCGGGGTGGAAGCGGAAGAGACAGCGGGCGAGGAGGCCCTCGCGCCAGCGCGCGGGGGTCGCCATGGCGCCGAAAACCACGCCGTCGCCGAGCACCACCTGCGGGTCGCGTTGGAAGCACCAGTTGGGTATCGGTGCGAGGCGGAAGAGGTCCGCCACCTCGATGCCGTGCGTATCCTCGTCGACAAGAAGCCCGTCGACGGCGATCGCCACAATTTCCTCGGCGGTCGTCGGAGGTTTGACAGTGCGGAGCTCGGGGGGGGCTCCGGGCAGCAACATATTCCACAGCCAGGTCCGCGCTTCGGTGTCGGTCAGGGCCTCGGTGAGGAGATCACGCGCTTCCAGGACCTCGATGCCGAGAAGCTGTAGCAGCCGCCGGAAGCGGCGGTGCTCGTCGCGCGCACGGTCGCCGAAGAGGATGTCGTCAAAGAGCAACTCCTCCATCATCGGCGGCACCATACGGTCGATCTCGGCCCCGGGCTCGTGCACCAGGACTCTGCGCAGCCGGCCGACCTCGGATGTCACATGAACCATCGCGGCGCCTCCTTGTTGAGCGCTATCTTAAAGGTTCTTTTTTTCGGCGGGCGCCTTGAGGGGCGCACGCCGAAAAAAAGAAAGAGGACTCCGGTCCGATCGGTATACTCGATTCGGAGGCTTCATGACCACCCTCGACGGATTCGACCATCCCCTGGCCGGACGTTACGCGTCTGAAGAGATGCTGCGGTTGTTTTCTCCAGGCCACCGTTACACGACCTGGCGGCGGCTGTGGCTTGCGCTGGCCGAATCGGAGAACGAGCTCGGGCTCGAGATCCCCACCGAGGCCCTGGAACAGATGCGGAGTGAGCTCGAGGTGACCGCCGAGGACCTCGACCGGGTGCGGGAGCATGAGCACCGCACGCGGCACGACGTCATGGCCCATCTCCATGTCTTCGCCGAGCGCGCACCCGCGGCCAAGCCCTTCATCCACCTGGGTGCGACCTCGGCCTTTGTGGGCGACAACGCCGATCTCATCATCACCCGTGACGCGCTGGATCTCGTCGAGCGCCGGCTGCTGGCCGTGATCGCGGCGCTTGCCGCCTTCGCCGAGCGTTGGGCCTCCGAGCCGGTTCTCGGCATGACCCATTTGCAGCCGGCGCAACCGACCACCGTGGGCAAGCGCGCCTGTTTGTGGCTGCATGACATGCTCCTCGATCTCGAACGCCTGCGTTTTGAACGTGGTCGGCTCAAGCTGCGCGGCGCCAAGGGTACGACCGGAACCCAGGCCACTTTCCTGGAGCTCTTCGACGGTGACCACGACAAGGTGCGCGAGCTCGACCGAAGGGTCGCCGCCAGGGTCGGTTTCGACGCCTGCTATCCGGTGACCGGCCAGACCTACCCGCGCAAGGTGGATGCCTTTCTCCTCGATGCGCTCTCCGGGGTGGCCCAGTCGGCAGCCAAGATGGCCACTGACATCCGCCTGCTGGCGCGGCTCAAAGAGGTGCGCGAGCCGTTGGCCGCGGACCAGGTGGGATCCTCGGCGATGCCCTACAAGGCCAACCCGATGCGCTCGGAGAGGGTGACCTCCCTTGCCCGTTGGCTGATGGCGATGGCCGCTAACCCGGCGCAGACCGCGGCCGCCCAATGGCTCGAGCGCACCCTCGACGATTCCGCCAACCGCCGCATGGCGCTGCCCGAGGCGTTTCTTACCGCCGACGCGATCCTCTGCATCCTCCACAATGTGGCCGACGGGCTCGTGGTCTTCCCCGCCATGGTGCGCCGCAACCTCGCCGAGGAGCTGCCCTTCATGGCCTCGGAGGCGATCCTCATGGAGGTGGTTCGCCGCGGCGGTGATCGTCAGGCAGTGCACGAAAGGCTGCGGATTCACGCCCGCACCGCTACCGCCGTCGTTCTCGAGAAGGGTGGAGCGAACCCGTTCCTCGAGCTGGTGGCCACCGACAGCGCGGTGCCGATGGATGGCGACGAGTTGGCGGCCCTTCTCGATCCCGCTCGCTTCGTGGGCCGCGCCCCGGAGCAGGTGCGCGAGTTCCTCGCCGAGCACGTGAGACCCCTGTTGGAAGAGGCGGGAGAGCTGCCGGCAGCCGCTGACCTCGATGTGTAACCGGGTTTCGGATGTGTCAGCGCGCGCGGGTTTTATCGAGATTTCTTCGACGCATCGCCCGCCCTTGGTCGCGCTTTTTCGGAGGTGCCTGGCATCCCGATTCGCGGAAACGCGCGGCGGTCTCAGGGTTGGATCACAGCGAATCGGCGTGCCTGGCATCCTCCCGGGTAGCGCGATCATCGAACAATGCGTGGAGGTCAGGAGCGGCTCGCCGGGGCTGGAATTCAAAACTCAAAACTCAAGACTCAAAACTACCGCGGCGCTGGCCTTCGCCTGCGTGGTCCTCTCTGCGAGTTGTACTCACCGCGGGGTGAAACAACCGAGCACGAGACCGGCCACGCCCGCGCCGGTGGAGCGGGGCGACACTGAGAAAGGCGTCGCCTCGTGGTACGGCGAGCCCTACCACGGCCGGCGGACGGCGTCGGGCGAGGTCTACGACATGCACCAGCTCACCGCGGCCCACAAGACCTTGCCCTTTGACACCATCGTGCGGGTGACCCGGCGCGACACCGGGGCGGAGGTCGAGGTCCGTATCAATGACCGCGGGCCGTTCATCGAGGGCCGCATCATCGACCTCAGTTTCGCGGCCGCCGAGAAGATCCGTCTCGACGTCGACGGCGTGGCGCCGGTCAAGATCAAGGTCATTGGCCGGCGCCGGGCAGTCCCGGCGACCGAGAGCGCGGCGTCCCGCGCCCGTGACACCCCGGCGACGTGCTTCTGGGTTCAGGTGGGCGCTTTCTCCGACCGCGACAACGCTGTGCGCGCCGAGAGGGCGCTCGAGCGGAGCGGTGAAGACGCGGTGATGCTCGAGGGCGTCGACGGGCTCTGGCGCGTGCGGGTCGGTCCGTTCGACAAGGAGCAAACTGCCGAACGGACGAGGAACCGGGTGACCGACGCGTGGCCGGGCGCCCACGTGCTCGCCTGCGGGGAATAGGCCGGAATTGGGAGTTCGGAATTCGGAGTGAACGGCGCGGTGAAGCGATCGAAAGTATGGGGACGAGCTGCCCGCGTTTGGGCGCGTTGAGCGCTTGACA
>JBGMRN010000056.1:0-3099 GCA_048061535.1 Thermoanaerobaculales bacterium
ATCAGCCCACGGATGAGCTGCTCGCCTTCCTCGCAACATTATGTGGAGCAGATCGGACTATTCACGCGTGATCTCGCTTGGTTTTTGCCTGTACTCAACATAATCGGACGCGCTGCATATTGGCGCCTATGTAGCGCGCTACATAGCAGGTACTACGGGGCGTACTCGAATGTGTTTCCCAGTGAATCCGGCCCTCCTCGTGGCTTGCGGGGATAACGCGCGCTGTGGAGCACCCCGCCGCATGCACACCCCGCTTCCCGAACCTCTCTGGCCAGATCCTCGTCAAACCGCAACAGCAGCTCGAAGAAACTCGTCTCTCGTAACAATCTCTGGTACAACGGAATCGTCCCCTTTCGTTTTGGTCAACTAAAGGAGACGCGTCCTCCGCGGTCCTGTCAACCTGCAGCGATTTGTTAGAAGGCGATGTTTCGTTGTTTCTTACACCATTGCTCCAAAGTAGTCGTGGGAGCGCCAAGCAGGTTATTCGCTTCCGAAGGATCCCCCCTTTCACCCACTTTTCGAAAAAATTTCATCAATCCGGCGATGAATTGTAATTCCGGATTGAAAGTTAATTTGCCCATCAATGACAGCAACCAAATCGGAACAGAGGAGACCTTTATGTCGGGATACACAATCGAGCAATACTTGTTAATCGCATCCGACATGGTTAATGCTTCAGGACCATAAATGAAGAGTCTCTTGTTTGCCGCTTCGGGTAGTTGAAATGCTTTGGAAACCATCTTTGCGTAATCATTTGAAGCAAGCCAATGCAAACGGTGTGGTTGCTTTCCGATAATTGTGGCCCGATTACCTCTAACGGCAAGAGACAGAGATTCCATGAAATGTGTAGCACAAAAGATTGTATAGGGGACGCCGCTGTCACGGAGGGCTTTTTCTGATTGAAGTTTAGCTTTAACCATAGGAAACCACGCATTCTCTTCAAACGTTGCCGCGCCAGACAAATAACTTATACGTTGCACTCCCTTGCTTTCAGATACCTCGGCAATGTTAGCTGTACCTCTATATTCGATTCGGTCGTAATCCTCGGCTTTAGGGCCGCCCTTCAAGTTAATGTGGACTCCGAAGCATCCATCTATGGCGTTTTCCAATGAGGAAGGATCCTCAATATCACCTCTAAAGTAATCGAATGAATCTCCGAGTTTCGTTTTCGCATTCTCCAGATTTCGCGTGAGAACACGAACAATATATCCGTCTTTATGTAATTGCCGCGCAACCGGCATCCCAAACATTCCGGTCGCACCTACAACAAGGATAGTTTTTTTCATGATTATTTTCTCCTTTTCTGTTTCATTGGCTGCATGTTGTCATGAGTGAAGGTTATTGGCAATAACATGCAAGATCGAGATCTGGGATGGTGATGAAAGAACAGGATACGAAGAGTGGAACGGCGGTGGCGGTCGAACTCGACCCCGTGTGGCCGGACCGGTATTTTGAGGTTCTCAGCATTTTGAAGATACCGGCCCGACAGCATCCGTTCCATGCACGCTGGGTTCAGGAATTCTTCAACCGTGTCCAAAATCGGCGGCGGCGGGAACTCGGACGGACGGAGATCGATCTGTTCTTGAGCCGGCTTCGAACCGGCTCGCAACCCCTCCCTATTCCTTCTTCCTGTGCGTCTCTGCGTCTCTGCGTCTCTGCGTTAACTGGCGGGTCGGGGCCTTCGTGATGCCATCGTGTTGTGCGCCCGGAATCGACCGCGGCGGACGTAGGCCCGTGAAGAATATTGCGGCCCACGTAGCGGTTAACCGCATGGGGGTACCAGTCGCGTGAAAGAGCACCGCTCCACGATCGGTATCGTTTTCCTGATCGTCTTCATCGATCTTGTGGGCTTCGGTATCGTCATCCCGATTCTGCCCTTGTACGCCGAGGAGTTCGGCCCGTCGCCCGTGGTCTTCGGGCTGCTGATGGCGTCATTCTCGATCATGCAGTTCGTCGCTGCTCCGATCCTCGGCCAGGGAATCGCCTATCCCTCCCTCTCTGCGTTGACCTCGAAGTTGGCCGGCCCGGACGAGGTGGGGGGCGTGATGGGCGTCTACCAGTCGATGTCGAGTCTGGGGCGGATTGTCGGTCCCTTCTGGGCTGAGATCGCGTACGGCCGGATCGGTTTTGCGTGGCCCTTCCGCACCGGTTCGGTGTTCATGTTGGCTGCGTGTCTGGTGGCCGTGGTGACCATGGCCCAACTCCGGAGGAGGAACGCCGGTTTCCACGGATCACCGCCATGAGGATCGCCTCCGTCGGCTCGGCGCTGCCCAAGCACTATTACGACCAACAGGCGCTGTTCGATGCCTTCCGAGAGCACTGGTCGGAGCGCTACTTCAACACCCGGCGCTTGGAACAGCTCCACCGAAACGTGCTCGTCGGCGGCCGCCACCTTTCGCTGCCGATGGAGGAGTACCCGCGCATCGCGACCTGGGGTGAAGCGAATGCGCATTGGATCCGGGTCGCCCAGGAGCTCGGCGGTGAGGCGGTGCTTGCGGCGCTCGATCGTGCAGGTCTTGGGGTTGACGACGTGGATGCCCTTTTCTTTGTCACGGTGACGGGGGTTGCGACGCCGTCGATCTGGGCTTTCGGACCGACGGCGATCTCTACCTGACAGGCCGCGCGAAGGACGTCCTGATTCTCCGCGGCCGCAACCACTCCCCGGTGGAGGTGGAGCACGCGGTCGACACGGTTGCCGGCGTGCGCACCGGGTGTGCGGTGGCGGCGTCCTTCCTGCCGGAGGGGGCTGCGGGCGAGATGCTGGTGCTGCTGGTGGAGCTGCGTCAACAGACCACGGCTTCCCAACACCGGGAGATCGCCGACGGGATCGCGCGCGAGGTGCGGGCGGCCACCGGCCTCGACCCGGATCACGTCGAGCTGCTTGCGGTGCCGGCCTTCCGCCGCCGTTTGCGCCCCGCACGGGTTGGCTGGAGTTGGGGCTGGCGAAATCACCCGCGGCTGGTGATGGCAGTGGCCGCGGCGTTGGTGACTGCAGCGGTCCTCGCCATCCCGTCGGTCCGCGTCGAGTCCGACCCGGTCGAGTTCTTGCCCGACGACCATCCGACCACCCGCGCTTACCGCTCTCTCGACGGCCGGCTC
>JBGMRN010000056.1:3199-10903 GCA_048061535.1 Thermoanaerobaculales bacterium
GTTCCGATTCGCGCCTTCGGGCTGCTGGCGGCGTTGGCGATGATCGTCGCCCTGGTCGCCGACGCGGTCCTGCTGCCGGCGATTTTGGTAAGCAACGCGCCGGCCCCTGAGAAGGGACCGCCCGGCTGATGACCCGCTTGCGGAAGACCCTGACGGTGCTGCTCGCGGCGGCGGTCGTTTCGGGCCCCCTCGTGGCCCGAGGTGGGGCGACCGATCTCGATGTGCTGGGGCGCGATCTCGAGACCGCGACCCGCGCTTACGATCGGGGTCTGGCGATCACCGTGTTGGCGTGCATTCGTAGACTGAACGAGGAGCGGATGTCACCCGCCGGCGCCGATCTACAGGCTCGGGCCGCTCTCCTTGCGGCGGAGATAGAGCGCCTCGCGTTCGAAGACGCGCCACCCGGGCAACGAGCAGTACGATCGGAGATCGGCCGCCGCATCGACGAAGCGGCTGACCAGGGGTTGATCGTTCTCGACCGGATGTCCGAATCTTCGGAGAGGTACAGAATCGAGGCGGACCTGCTCGCGACCAAGATCCGCTCCGACTTTCGGGCCAAGAAGTTTCGGAAGAGATTCCAGGCGGCAGTCGCCCGGGCTCTCGAGCTGGATGAGGGCAACCCCCGCGCCTGGGTGACGGCGGCCAAGCCACTGGCCTTCGCCGGCCCCAAGCGTGGCGGCGATCTGTCGGAAGCCGTTCGTCTGTTGGACCGCGCGCTCGAGCTGGCGCCGGGTCTCGAATCGGCCCTCCTCCTCCGCGGCTTGGTGTGGGAGCGGCGGGGCGATCAGGCGCGAGCCGAAGCCGACTGGCGCGCCGCCCTCGACGCCAACCCGCAGTGCAAGCCGGCGTCGGTTCGGCTCGGCCTTTGACCCGGGTACGGCTACACTGCTTGCGGAAAGGGAAGGGGCTGACAGCATGAACACGGTGAATGGACTGAGCTCTGAGGTGACGGTCGTGATTCTGGGGGGCGGACGCGGGTCTCGCCTGGCGCCCCTGACCCAACGCCGCAGCAAACCGGCGGTGCCGGTGGCGGGCAAATACCGGTTGATCGACATTCCCATCTCCAACGCCATCAACTCGCAGATGGAGCGCATGTACGTGCTCACCCAGTTCAACTCGGTTTCGCTCCATCGTCACATCGGGAGAACCTACTGGTTCGACGCCTTTTCCAGAGGTTATGTCCAGATTCTAGCGGCCCAACAGACCCCGACCGTGCAGTCGTGGTTCCAGGGCACCGCCGACGCCGTCCGTCAGAACCTCCACGTGTTCAAGGAGATTCGTGGCGACCACGTGCTCATTCTGGCCGGCGACCACATTTACCGCATGGACTATCGCCAGCTTCTCCGAGACCACGTCGAGGCGCACGCCGACATCACCATCGCGGTCAAGCCGTGCGCGGCGGAAGAGATCGGCGATTTCGGGGCGGCCAGGGTGGACGAGACCGGCCGGATCATCGAGTTCCGGGAGAAACCCGCCACCGAAGCGGCGCGTTCGGGCATGGAAGTGGCCCCGAGCCTGCTGGAGTCCAAGGGCGTCCACGCCGACCACCCCTACCTTGCGTCGATGGGTATCTACCTCTTTCGAAAGCAGGCCCTGATCGACGTCCTCGACAACGACCTCGTCGATTTCGGAAGTGACATCATGCCTGCCGAGGTCTCCCGTCGCCACGTCCAAGCTCATTTTTTTCAGGGCTATTGGCGCGACATCGGGACCATCCGCGCGTTCTTCGACGCCCACATGGACCTCGTCCAACCGGATCCTCCGTTCACCTTCCACGATCCTGCGTGGCCCTTTTACACCCGTCCGCGTTATCTCCCTGGGGCGAGGTTGCACGGCTGCACCTTCGACCACGCGCTCCTGGGAGACGGATCTCGGGTCGAGGACTCGGTGGTGGAGGATGCGGTCATCGGCCTCCGGAGCGTGATCAAGAAATCGACGGTTCGCCGAGCCTTGATCATGGGCGTGGATTCGCATTACCCCGCGGTGCTACCCGGCGATCCGCCAGTCGGTATCGGCGAAGGCAGCGAGATCACCAACGCGATCATCGACAAGAACGCGCGCATCGGCCGAGGGGTGCGCATCGTCAACGCCCGAGGGGTGTGCGAGGCCGACGGTGACGGGTGGGCGATCCGCGACGGTATCGTGGTGGTGGGCAAGAACACGATCGTCCCGGACGGCACGGTTATCTGATCAAACGGGCCCGCCGGGAGGCGGGGCCGATGAAGAGCGTGTTGCTGACCGGATTCCTGGGCTGTGACCGTGCCGGCCGACGCGATATTCTGAAACTTGCTCTGTTTGACTCAGCCCGCGCAGCTTCCGTCTCTCGGGCCACCCTGCTGGCCGCCGCCACCCTGATTCGGGTTGCCGGTGCTGTTTCCGGCGCCCGTCCCGTCGCAGGTACCCGTGCCGCCCTGGCCGCCGCCGCGTTGCCCGCGGCCGCCCAACCCACCGCAGCCGTCCACGGCGATCGTCAGATAAACGTCTCGAGCGAGCTTCTCTTCCTCACGCAGATAGACCAATTCGTTCGTCTCAGCGGCGGACACCGAGGTGACCTCAATCTGGTCGAAGAGGGTTCCGAAGCCTCCGGAACAGGCGCCACCGCCCGCACCGACCTGGCCGGACGCCCGCCGTTGCTGGGCGAGGACCGGCGACGCCAGCGCGAGGGAAAGAGCGACCACGACGGCGACCGCAAGGTTGATGGATTTTCTGGGTTTCATGAGAGCTTCCTTTGTTTTTGGCGGGTAGTCCGCCTTGCTCTCACCTTCAGCAACGCTCATGCCAGGCGCACTGGAAAGCATAACATACTTTAAATAGAAGAAGTTGCGACATGGAGAGGAGTTTTGATGGTCGGGCTCTGCAGATCTCGACTGCAGGATTTGCAGGCGGCTGCGAGAGATGCAGGATCGATGGGGAACGAGGAAAGAGGAACGGACTTCGAGCTGCTTGGGGACGGAATGGCCCGTTTGATGTGCCGGGGGCCGTTTTTCGGGCGCCGTTTCCTTTCCCGGGCAGAATCGCTTCTCAGGGGGACACCCTGCCACGCGCGCGACGGGGAGGTGGAGGAGGAGTCGGCTGTTTCCGTCCCACGTAAACTTGCTGGCCTTGGAGAGTCACGGTGTTGGCGCGATAGACTTTGGCGTCGCCTTGCGTGCCCTCGAGCAGCAGGCCGATGGAAACCGTGTCGGAAAGGCCGACGCGGTTCTCCTCTCTGCCGTAGAGGTCAAGGTTTGGGAAGTCCTGCTGCAGGGCCACCGGGTCGAAGTCGAAGGTGAAGCTCCCGCCTGATACCGTGGCCTGTCCGTGCTCAAGGATAAACCCGGGCATCGAGATCGTGTAGTCGACGGTGACGTTGGTCAGGTTCGTCGGTACGCTTCCCGTGATGGTGATCGGGTCGATCGGATCGTCCACTTCCATCCATCCATCGGTCGGCGATGAGATGGTCAGGCGCTCCTCGCCGGGCTCCACAACGTAAAACCAATAGCGGCCCTGGTCGCTTCCCAGGACGTCTCCGGATGGGTACGGTGACGTTGTCTGCCCTCCGGAGCAGAGCCCGTCGTGCCAAACGGTGACGTCGACCGTCCACAGGCCGGGTTCGTCGATCAGGAAGTCGTCGTCATTGTCGTAGAAGTAGCCGACCGAGTCGGCCTGTCCGTTCACGTCGTGCTGGACGCCTTTCGGAGAGGTCACTGTTACCGCCACCCGGGAGTTGAGGGTCGGCATGATGTGGCCACCGAAACGGAACATGTCGCCGACCTCGAGAATCGCGCCCGGACGCACTCCGGTCGGCAGAATGAAGATGTCGATGTCGGTTCCCTTCAAGGTTAAGATCGGTCCGCCATCGGTGGTCCAACCGCCGTTGCCGGCGCCGGCGAAGGGGGGCATGGCGCGGCTTCCCAGCGGGTCGGAGTCTGGAATGAAAATCCAGCCGGAACCGTAACCCAGATACTCGCTGTGGCCGGTGGTGAGGTCGCGGTAAACGATCCCTAGATACTGGAACTTGAAGTCGTTGGGCTGATCGCCCAAAACCCCGACTCCGAGCTGATTGTCGTAGAGAGTGTCAAGGCGCCAGTAGCCGCCGCTCTGGGTATCCTCCGCGACCACTTCGCGAACCCGTACGCCGGGGCGCTGCGATGAACGGTAGGAGTACGCGATCTGGTCGACGTCTCCGGGTGCGAGGAGCGGCGAGTACCCGGATGTCGTGCTGCTGAACAGGGGGATTTCACTGGCTTGAATCCGTTCGCTGAGCGTGCCCGGCCTCCAGATTTCGGGCTTCATGAGGGCGCCGCGAGTCGTGATCGCCTGCGCGATGTCCCCGACGGTGTCCTGGACGCTGGCGCCGAGGACCAGCGAGTCCCCGCCGTCGGCGATGCCGGCATCGACGTCGGAAAAGCGGGTCCACAGCATGTCGCCTCTGTAATATGGGTTGTAGGTGTGCGAGATGGACCCGGCCGGGATGTCCAGATCCCGTCCCGAAACGAACCAGCTCTGGTCGGGGATCTTCTCGAGGCTGTCCAACCCCCGCCTGCCGTGGGCGACAAGCTGCGCTTGGGCCGGCGGAGTCATCACCACGCCACCCCAGGTCATTGCGCCCATGTACAGCACGCCCCCGGGGGTCCAGTACATTGCTGTCAGGTCGACCCGGTACTCCCCGGGCGCGTCAAACGTGATGCCTTCCCCGCCGGGAGAAAAAAGGCCGTACTCGTTGCATACGCCCTCGACCGTGCGGGTCGTCGCCTGGGTGGGGTCGGAGTCCGGGTAGACCGTCACCTTCAGGGTGATGCCGGCAGGGACGCGGGGGTAGACCTGCACCGCAGGGTTGAAAACGTCGCCGACCGCCAGCGGGGTTCCGGGAAGGACTCCAGGATCCATATCGAGCTCATGAGCGACCCACACGTCGTACACCCCTCCGCCCTGAAAAGTATGGCCCCAGATGTCGTCAGCCGAACCCTGCATGGTGACGGTGTTTCGCCCGTACTTGCCGAAGGTCACCTCGAACCGATCGTCCATGGTGGTCAGGGAGTACAGATCGTCGATCTGGGTCGTGCCCGGGTTGAGCTCGCGCCCCGACCCGGTGGCGACGCTCCGGCTGAGTGATTGGACGAACTCTGCAGTACCGAGATCACGCACCGTGCCGTCGGGCTCCTCGACAATCACGTTGAGCGAGCCGCCCGGGAGCTGGAGGGGAATCAACGGTCTGCCCGGGATTCGGCGGTCCGCCCACGAGAACATCGGGAGGTAGGGCTCGAGCCGGTAGGTGAGCGAACGTCCTCGCTCGTCCACCGGCGGGACGAGGAACGGCGCCCCCTGGGAGACGATCTGCTGGGCGAACTCGAACCAGCCCCGGTCTTCCTGCGCTCCAGCGCCGCGCGTACCCTGGGTCGGGTTCTCCATAAGGAGGCGCCAGATCAGGCGCCGGTCGCCTCCTCCGGCGGTCCCAACGGTGATCGGTGGGAGCGTCAGCTGTGGAGATTCGAACGCAGACGGGTACACCTCCGAGGCGAGCCACGAGCCCGTCGAAGGGAAGCCGTTGGTGGTGAGGAAGAGGGCCGGGATGAAGGTGCCGCTTGGGAGGTCGTTCGGCAGCTTGGCACTGACGACGAGCTGTGCGTCGGCCGAGTGCGATCCGCTGCTCGTGAAGCCGACGGCCGCCACCTGTGCCTGGAGGTGGCGGTCCGGAGGCTTGATCCCCTGGATCGGAAATCCGGTCGGAGTCAGCGTGGTCGACATGAACGCCGACCCGGTGACCGGCCGTCCGCTGCTGTCGGCAACCATCCTCAACATCAGGCTCCCGCTCACGCCGGCGTCGATCAGATCGGAGGACGCGTCGATCCCCGGACCGTACACCCGTACCGTGGCCTGGATCGAAAACTCGTCCCCCGGGTTGAGGACGTCGGAGGGTTCCAGCGTGCCGGTGAGTGCGAACGCCGTGCTCACCGAGTTGATGGTGGTGGGATCGAAGTCGGTGATGTAGTCGGAGGTTCCTACGGTCGCGAAGGGAATCCCGGCCCCTCCGCCTGTCTGGGTGTGGGAGCGGACGAGAATGGTGCCTGGGAAGACGCTCAGCTTCATCGATACGCCGGTCGCGAGGTCGTCCCAGTTGACGGCGGGTATCGCACCGTGCTTGACGAGGATCGCCGAGCCGGGCGGGGCGAAGATGCGGGACGTGAAGCTGCCGTCGGCTTCGGACACGGTATAGGCCTGCTGCAGAGAGTTCAGGTTGACCAGGAGAACGTGGGCGAGCCCAACGGTGGCGCCGGGGCTGCCGGTGACGGTCGCCTCGCCGAGCCCGTCGATGGGACCGAACGAGATCTTCGACGCGTCGGGAGGGCGTTCCGGGATCGGATCGGCTGGGGTGCTGCTCAGAGTGATCACGAGGCCCGTGACGTCCGCAGTCCGAAGATCGGCCGGACGGTTGACCGAGAAGTAGTGGTTGGGCGGCTCTACCCGCGCCCAGTAGACGCCTGCGGGGACGACGACCTCGAACATGCCGCCCTCGGAGGTGGATGACTTGAGCCAGTCGCCTTCGCCCGGCTTGAATGTCATCGGATCGACCTGGACGGTGAGGCCGCTCGCCGCGGCGGACCCGCCAGGCATGTGTACGAAACCACTGAGAAGGAAACCCGACCGGAGCTGAAAATCCTGGGTAAAAGACGTCTCTGTGAACCCCACGTCGACAAAACTGTCGGCCAGTCGTGCGGCCACCGGCGCCTTGACGTGCATCGAGATCGGTCCCGCCGAGACGGAGAGCTGGTAACGACCGCCGGAGTCGGTGGTCGTAGCGCCCTGCAATCCCCAGGGGAATCGGACCTCCACCGTAGCTCCGCTCACCGCTGCGCCCCCCGGTCCCGTGACCGTGCCGGAGATTGTGAAGTTCTCCTCGTGGGAGGTCCAGCCCGTCCGTCCAACCGGACCGATGGAAAAAACTGCCAACAGGACACCGACGATTCCCACGCGGCGACGGCTGCACATTGTTCCGTCCCCCCTCCTTTTCATGCCCGGATGTCTCACCACCCTTCTGGTGCGGGGCACAATGAACAGTGCGTGTCGGCGCTTTCTCGAATGACGCGCTCGGTGTGCCGCACGTACGATTTCGCTCCCAATCCAACGGGGGCGCAGACACACACTGTCCTTTGCACCTCTCGCGACGAAATTAGGTGAGAAGTGCGGGCAAGATTTACTCGCCGACCACGGATCGATCACCGGCACGACTGCGGAAGGCCTCGCCGACGTCACCGACCGCGAATCGTCGTGCGAGTCCGCGGTGCCGCGCAGTAGTTGTGGGTGTCTTTCCGCTCAATTTATATTATCACAGGAGGGAGACTCGCGGAAATCCCCGATGGTTCCGGAACACGACCCGACCAACCGGTGTTGGCGCTCGCAGGCGGTCGGGTGAACTCGGGGCGCTACCGGATGTCGTACTCCTTCAATCGGCTGTAAAGCTCGCTCTCGGCGGCGAGAGCCACCAACGCCTCCTCGGCGCTCGCTGCCTCGCGAACAAGATAACCGGCGCCGGCGAGGATCTCGACCACCAGCGCCCGAAAGGCGGGATCGTCGTCAACCACCAGGATCGTGGGCGTCACAGCGAGACTCCCGTCGACTCCAGGACCAGGGCCGCCTCGCAACCGCCACCTTCCCGCGGGCGCAGCGTCAAGGCGCCACCGTTGGCCTCGGCGAGGTTGCGGGCGATGGCGAGACCGAGGCCGG
>JBGMRN010000056.1:11003-15785 GCA_048061535.1 Thermoanaerobaculales bacterium
ACCGAGGTCTCGATTCTGGCGGCGAGGGGGGACTGACCAAGCTGTTCACCGACCAGCTGACAGGAACCCTTGATGGTGGCCAGCGGCGTTCGCAGCTGGTGGGCGAGGCCGGCCCCCGCCCGGGCCAGGGATTCGAGGCGGCGGCGCTGGGCCTCGCGCTGGACTTCGATTCGCTGGCGGACCATGAGACTTCCGATCAGGGCGGCGACTGCGGGAAGGAGCAGGTCCCAGTGCAGATTCGTCTTGTTCACGGAGTCAACCCTGACCGATTCTCACCGGTGGGCAAGAAATAGAGGCGGGCCCGAGGGCCCGCCGTCGAGGAGGAGGAACCACTCAGCGCGATGGGGTGAACCAATCCGCAAGAGGATCGGCGTTGTAGCCGAGTCCTGCCCAATCGAGTCGTCCACACCGCTACGAGGGGGAAGCTGTCCAACGATCTGCAATTCTCGGCCTCCGGGGGGCCGAGAATTGCGTTATGGGAGCCGTTTAGCCGACGGGTGGCGGCGGAGGCGCTTGCGCACTGGCTTCCGGCTGGGTCTCGACCTTGAAGATCGATCCTCCGATGAGGCCGCCGAGGGTACCGAAGATGGCGCCGAAGAGGAGCGCGAAGAAGATACCGACGAACCCCAGCACCATCGGGCCCGAGCTCTCCATGAAGCCCGTGATCTGCTCGATGGTTGCGGGGTCGATGTCGGCGCCGCTCGACTGGATCTGCTCGATCACCTGCTGCCAGTCGCCCATCCCGGTGGCGGCGCCGATAATGGTGCCGAGCACCCCCGAGACCGCGCCGTAGACCAGACCGGCCACCAGACCGACGGTCGCGCCGGCAGCGCCGCGAAACTCGACGCCTGCCTGCCTGCACTGCTTCGACTGCAGGTAGGCTGCGAGGAGACCGCAACCGATGATCAGCGCGCAGCAGGCGCAGTTGATCCAGTTGATCACCGGAATCGCGCCGGCGACGCCGAAGGCGATTCCGGAGAACAGGGCCGGCTTGAGCATCGAGGGTGCCTGGTTTTGCATGGTCTCCTCCTTGGGTTCGGAAGCTTATTCTACGGTATCCGCCCTCGGCCGTTCAATACTCGATCGAGAGTTGAGGCGCGTGATGTCGATCAGGGCGTCGCCGAGGAACAGCCCGATGAGCAGGCCTGTCGGCGAGGCTATCGCGAATCGTGCCCAGTTGCCGGCGCTGGGAAGGCCCAACTGGCCGGCGACGAAGTCGAGCAGCGTTGGCACGGCCACGATGACGAGCAGCAGCGGACGGGGGCGGCAAGGTTGGTTGCGCAGCGCGGTCCACAGGAGGCCGAGCGTGCCGCCGACGTAAAGCCCGGCGCAACGGGCGCATACCGCCAGCGGACCGAAGCCGAGATCGAGGCATCGGTCTGGAATCTGATGGCAGCTCGGCCGGTAGGCCAGCCGCAGCAATCCACCAAAGATAGAGTCGCTGGCTGCCAGCCAGGGTGCGAGGACGATGCCTCCAGTCCACAGCAGCGCTGCACCGGCGGCGATTGCCAACACGAGCCGGCGTGTCATCTTGGACGGATCCGGTGTCGAGCTCACCATGTGGTGGACAGTGTGCCAGAGCGGGTGCGGATCGCGCTACCGGAAGCAGCCGCATGAGGCCCTGCCCGTGGGATTTGAACGCAGAGACGCAGAGGAGATCTCGCCGAAATGAATCGGCCGTATCCAAGATTGTCGGCGGAACTGTCGACGATCCTGAGATCGCCGACCACCGTTGGGACATTCGTCCGCTCCAAGCGCGAGCGCTTCTCGCGGCCAAACGTCCCACCGGCCGACGCACCGGATGCGCGTCGGTTCCGCCTCTCTTCTCTTCCGTTTGGCAGGAAGGCGGGTCTCTCTCAACCGTTGAATGGGGAAGAGAAGTGGCGAGGCCAGCGCTCAGCAGAGCGCAGGCCGCTGGGCCGGGCCGTCGGCTGACGGCCGGGACCTCACCACGAGATGCATCCTCGTGGGCTCTCTGCGTCTCTGCGCCTCTGCGTTGAGGGAATTCCGGCCGGGCCTCTAACCCTCTTCGAAAAGAGCTCGTTGCCCGAGATTGGCGGGCACCAAGTTGCTGGCCCCGACACCGAGGAGGCGGACCGAGCGCCGGGCGGCGTCGGTGCGGCGGAGCAGGTCACGGGCGTGGGAGGCGATAGTGGTGGCGTCGAAGGTCGGAGCCTGGAGGGTGTGGGAGCGGGTGAGAGTCGTGAAATCTGGATAGCGCACCTTGATCGTCACCGTGCACCCGGCGAGGTTCCGCTTCTCGAGACCGCGAGCGACCTCGTCGGCCATCGTGCCGAGGATCTCGTCCATCGATTCGAGGTCCCTCAGGTTTTTTTCGAAGGTCCGTTCGGTGCTCAGGCTCTTGCGCACCTGGCGGGTGCGTACCGGGCGGTTGTCGATACCCCGGGCGTGTTCCCACAGGGTGCGGCCCCAGCTGCCGAATCGGCCGAGCAGACGGTCAAGGGAGATGGCGCGGAGCCCGGCGACGGTCGTGATCTCCATTTCGCTGAGGGTACTCTCGGTGGCCGGACCGATGCCGTAGAGGCGACGGACGGGCAGGGGAGCGAGGAAGGCCTCCACCTCCGATGGACGGACCACGGTCAGACCGTCGGGTTTGTCGACGTCGGAGGCAATCTTGGCCACCAGCTTGTTGGGGCCGACCCCGACGCTGACGGTGAGACGTCGTTCGGACCGCACCTTGCGTCGGATCTCCTCGGCGATGGCCGTGGCGCTACCGAAATCGCCGAGGTGTTCGCTTACATCGAGGTAGGCCTCGTCGAGCGAGAGGGTCTGGATGAGCGGCGTGAACTGGCGGTAGATGGCGAAGATCTGCTCGGACTCCCGCCGGTACCTCCTGAAATCGGGTCGCAGGAAGATGGTGTCTTGGCATTGGCGCCGAGCCTGAGCTGCCGGCATCGCCGAGTGGATTCCGAACTTGCGGGCCTCGTAGCTCGCCGCCGCCACCACCCCGCGTCCCGAGGGATCACCGCCCACCACCACCGGCCTTCCCCTGAGCTTCGGGTCGTCGCGAATGTGAACGGCCGCGAAGAAGCAGTCCATGTCGCAGTGGAGGATTCGCCGCAGCGGAGCATCGTCCATGACCCGATCTTACGCTTGATGTACTGTCCTAATCTCTAATTTTCAGCTTCCATTTGCGCGGAACGCGCAAATGAAAGCTGAAAATTGGACTCGGGTTACACTCCATCCATGAGTGCCTTCCTCGAATGTGGACCCTTCTCGGCGTGCGACGGCGAGGGGAGGCGACTCTTCGACGACGCGACTGTGGAACTGCCGGAAGGGCTTTGCGTCGCGCTCGAAGGGCCTTCGGGGAGCGGCAAGAGCACCCTGCTGCGCCAGTTGGCAGCACTTGATCCGGCCTCTGAGGCCGGCAGAAAGCTGGCCGGACGGTCCTTCGAGGGGTCGGCGCTGCCCGAGTGGCGGGCGCGGGTGACCCTGCTCGCCCAGGACGCTCCCATGCTGCCGGGAACGGTGCGGGACAATACAAGCTTCCCGTTCCGTCAGCGTGCAGGCTGTGAACGCGATTTCGACGAGGACCGCACGATTCGGCTGATGACTGATGTGGGTCTCGAGCGGTTGCCCCTCGACCGCGACGTGCGCACCCTGTCCGGCGGCGAGCGGCACCGCCTCGCCCTGGTGCGGGGCTTGCTCTGGGACCCACCGGTGCTCGTCGCCGACGAGCCGCTTTCCGGCCTCGACCCGGACTCGGCCGCTTCCTGCTTCGAGCTGCTGCTCCGGTTTGCACGCCGGCCGGGCCGTCTGCTGGTCTGCGCGCTCCATTACCGGGAGCTCGGCGGCCGCGCCGACCGCCGGATGCGGCTCTCCGGCGGGCGGCTCGAGGAAGTGCGATGAGCAGCGGCCTGATCGAGCTCGGACCGCTCCAGCTTGCGATTGCCGCTCTGCTGGTTGTCGGCGCCGGGGTTGTCTCGATCGCTCTGCGGCTTGGAATGGAGCGACGCCTGGGCGTGGCTGCTCTACGCACGGTGATCCAGCTCGGGCTCCTGGGTCTGATTCTGGAGCGCGTCTTCGCCCTGCGGGTGCCGGCCCTGGTGGTGGCCCTGCTGGTGCTGATGACCTTGTTCGCCGCCCGCGAGGCCGTGGCCCGCTCGTCGCATCGGTATCGGGCGATCTATCTCGATTCCTGGCTGGCGTTGGCCGCCTCATGCCTGGTTGTCGGCGGCGTCGTGACCCAGCTCGTCGTGGGGGTCCAGCCGTGGTATGAGCCGCAGTACGTGATTCCACTGGTTGGGATGATCCTCGGCAATTCGCTCAACGGCATCTCGCTGTGCCTCGACCGATTCCTCGACCACCTGGCCACCCGGTACGCCGAGGTGGAGCTCCGGCTCGCCTTCGGCGCCACCCGGCGGGAGGCCCTCGCCGAACCCCTGCGGGCGGCGGTGCGTACGGGAATGGTGCCGATCATCAACGCCATGGCCGCCGCCGGCCTGGTCTCGATGCCGGGAATGATGACCGGGCAGATCCTCGCCGGCTCGCCGCCGCTGCAGGCGGTGGCCTATCAGATCGTCGTCATGTTCATGGTCGCCGCAGCCAGCGCCTTCGGCGCGATGGCGATGGCGGTGGTGGCTGCCCACCGGCTCTCCCGTCCGGACGGCAGCCTGAGGCTGGATCGGTTGACGGCGAAGAAATCATAGTCGGTGCGATACACTTCCTCCAGATGATGAGTTGATTAGCCCGCATTTCTCACCAGATTTCGTCGCGAGGGGTACAAGACGCAATGCGTGTCTGCGCTCTCACAAGATTTGG
>JBGMRN010000057.1:0-1662 GCA_048061535.1 Thermoanaerobaculales bacterium
TATTCTGGGATCTGAGCCGCATTTTGTCAAGTTTGACCAGGATTGGTCGCGAGGACCAGATGGGAAAGATCTGAAAATGGATCACGGTTAGGGGTTATGATGACCTCAGCCATGTCGAACACAGAAGATCAGGCGCAGCCGATGATGTTGCACGTGGTGCCTCCCGACGGGTCACCCTTTGAGCACTCGTTGGAAGGTGACACCTTTGTGATCGGGAGATCCTCGAAGGCAGATCTTACGGTACCGGATCGCTCGATGTCGCGGATGCATGTCCGCCTCTTTCGGGATCAGGGTGCGTGGTTTGTCGAGGACCTGGGGTCGCGTAACGGCACGCTCCTCGGCGGCCGGCCGGTTGGTGACCCGGCAAAGGTCAGTCACGGGTCGATGATTCAGGTCGGCGGCACGTCGATCAGAATCCGGGAGGCCACCCGCCCCAAGAGATCTCCGAGTCAGGGGATCCAGACTCCGTCCAGTCACACGATCTTCCGCTCGGCTGCGGAGCTTCTCCAAGAGCCGGAGGAGATTCGCACCGACTCGCCGACACCGGCTGGCGAGAGCCTGCGCCGATACGCCGACCGGCTGCGCCTGCTCACCGAGGTCAACCAGGCTCTGGATCGGATGATGACGCTCGACGAGTTGCTCGAGCTGATCCTCGACCGGGCCTTCGAACACCTTCAACCTGAAGAGGCCGCAATCTACCTCCGGGACGACACAGGCAGCTACCAGCGGGCCGCGAGCCGATCGGTCGGCGAGGTCGACACCGAGATGCTGTTCTCGACCAGCCTCATGCGCCAGGTCGTGGAGGAAAGCCAGGCGGCGCTGGTTCTGGATGCCCAAACCGATGAGCGTTTCTACGAAGCGATGAGCCTGGTCGACGCCGGTGTGCGGTCGTTGTTGGCAGCGCCCCTCCTCGACCCCGATGGGGCCCTCGGCCTGATCGTTCTCGGCTCGAGGTTGACCGTGCGCCAGTTCGAGGAGGAGGACATGGAGCTGCTGGCGTCCTTGGCGTCGGTGGCAGCGATGCGGATTCGCAACGTTCATCTCGCTGAGGAGGCCGAGGAGCGCCGGCGCCTCGAGCACGAGGTGGACCTGGCGCGCGAGATCCAGATCAGCCTCCTTCCCGATTCCCTTCCAGAGGTCGAGGGATGGGAGATCGTCGCCGGCAACATTCCGTCGCGGGGTGTCTCCGGCGACTTTTTCAAGGTCGAGTTGCGGCCCGACGGGAGCGAGGTCGTCCTCATGCTCTGCGACGTTTCGGGCAAGGGCATCGGCGCATCCCTGCTCACTGCGTCATTGGAGGCTCTCGCGGCCGGTCCGATCCACAACGGCCTGCCGCCGGAAGAGGTGTTCAATTCGGTTTCCCACCTTCTTTTCGAACGGACGCCTCCGGAAAAGTTCGCGACCTCATTTCTTGCAGCGGTCGATCCGGAGACCGGGGTCTTCCGTTACTGCAACGCCGGCCACAACCCGGCGCTTCTCGTGCGCGCCGATGGTGGTTCCGAGTGGCTCGAGTCGACCGGTATGCCGCTCGGCATTCTCGAGGAATTGGAGTACACCGCCGGTGAGCGAACCGTGGGGGTCGGCGACACCCTCATTCTCTACACCGATGGGATCACCGAGCCGGAGAACCCCGAGGAAGAGGAGTACGGCCAGGAGCGCCTC
>JBGMRN010000057.1:1762-15693 GCA_048061535.1 Thermoanaerobaculales bacterium
TCCGGGAGACGTACACGCCGAAATCGTCTCCGCGAATCCCTGCGCGGTTGTTGGTATCATTGGACGAGAATTCGAAATGGACAGCCCGTGGTGAGGTACTGGCCGCATGGGTAGCCGGAAGAGGGGCATGTTGACGGATTTCGAGGAGCGATGTGAATTCGATATCGAGGGTCTGATCCTGCGTCTGCATCTGAAAGTGGCCGGTCGGATTCTGGCGATACCCCCTGTGGTCGAGAAGATCATGGAGGTGGTCCGTGACACGGGTTGCGCCGCCGACCACGAGTTCGAGGTCGAGGTGGCTCTGAACGAGGCGCTGGCGAACGCCGTGGAGCACGGCTGTGAGCACGACCCCGACAAGGAAATCGAGGTCTGCGTCGCTTGCGACGAATCGCGGGGCATGGTCATCGTGGTCAGGGACCCCGGCGGCGGCTTCGACCCCGGCTCTGTACCGAGTCCGGTCGTGGGAGAGAACATTTACTCAGACAGTGGGCGTGGGATTTTCCTGATCAACGAGCTGATGGACGAGGTGCACTTCAGGCGTGGCGGCACCGAGATCTGGATGATCAAAACGCCGAAAAAACTCGAATGAAGATGAAGAAATCTACTAAAAATGCGGGTTAGGCTGATCACCACGGCATTGCTCGGGGCGGCTGTCATGACTGTGGCCGCCTGTATCTCCTCGAACCCCTCCGACGATTTGTGGGCTCGCTCCTATGTCGCCTCCCGGGACCGCGTGATCGATGCGGTGGTGGATGCCCTCGAGGACGAGGAGTATCTTGTCGACCCGGATCGAGAAGCGGGGCGGGTGCATGCGGAATCCTCGAGACGTGGGTCCGGTCGGGGGCTCGTGCTCGAGGTCAGGATCCGAGAAAAGGGTGACCGCATACATGTCGACGTTCAGGCACGTTGGAGCGAGGCGGATATGTCGGCGGCCACGAACAGGATGGACGCGGCGATTCGAGAGTTCTTCCACGGGCTCGACGTGCGGTTGCACCGGGCCGTCGACTAGCCCGTTCCCATCCGGAAACTCCTGAGGGGACAGCGTGGTTCTCGATGCGGAAACGAGCGGTTTTTCTGCAAGGTCAAGGAAAACAAGGATTTCCGCGGAGACGTACTCCTGTACGTCGCACAAGGAAATGCGCAGTTTGACGCAGAGATTGCAAAAAAGCGCCGTTTCCGGACGAGAACTGGCCCGTTCGTCTTCATCCGCCAAAATCGCTCCTTGCGGATGAGCGCTATACTCCCTCCGGCAAGCTGAACGGTTGCGTTCCCTTCACGGAGGTATCAATGAAAATTCAGGTTTTGGCGGTCTGTATGATCGCCGTGATGATGTCTGTCTCCTGCGGACGAAGCGTGTCGTCGCCCCCGGTCGCCAAGAAATTTCCGCGTAGCCTGGAGATGCACGGTGACGTGCGCGTGGACGACTACTACTGGCTGCGAGAGCGGGAAAACCCGGAGGTGATCTCCTACCTCGAGGCCGAGAACGCCTACAGCGAGGCGGTGATGGTGAATTCTCGCAGGCTCCAGGAAGAGCTCTTCGAGGAGCTGAAGAACCGGATCCAGCCTGATGAATCGTCAGTGCCCGCTTTGGACAACGGTTATTTCTACTACAGGCGCTTCGAGGAGGGTCTCGAGTACCCCATCCATTGCCGTCGTAAGGGCTCGGTGGATGCACCGGAAGAGGTGATTCTCGATGTCAATCGAGTGGCTGAAGGCCATGATTTCTGCTCGGTGCGCGGCGTCACGGTCAGTCCCGACTCCCAGTTGTTGGCGTGGGCCTCGGATATGGTCGGACGCCGCAAGTATGCGATCCACGTCACCGACCTCGAAACCGGTGAGGAAATTACTGATGTCATTCCGGAAATCACCGGCAACCTGGTGTGGGCCAACGACAGCCGCACCCTTTTCTACAGCAAGCAGGATCCGGAGACGCTGCGCTCCTTTCAGGTGTATCGGCACCTGTTGGGAACTGATCCGGACGAGGATGTGCTGATTTACGAGGAGACCGATCCGACGTTCAGCGTCCACGTGTGGAAGACCCGATCGGACCGGTTCATCATGATCGACTCGGAGCAGACACTCGCTTCAGAGTATCGCTTCCTCGATGCCGACGATCCGACCGGAGAACTCCGGATAGTTGCCCCCCGCGAGCGCGATGTTGAATACGGTGTGTCCCATGTGGGGGATCGATTCATCATCAGGACGAACCTCGGCGCGGCAAACTTCCGCCTCATGGAGGCGCCGGTCGCGGACCCGGGCAGGGAAAGCTGGCGAGAGCTGATTCCGGGCCGGGATGATGTCTTCCTCCAGGGTGTGGATGTCTTCGGTGAATTCATGGTCGTCACCGAGCGTCGGGACGGGTTGCGCCACCTGCGAATCATCCCCTGGGATGGCGGCGAGGAGTTCGAGATCGAGTTCGACGAACCGGCATACGTGACCTGGGTGGGTGAGAACCACGAGATGGAGACCTCCACGCTGCGTTTCGGATACAGCTCTCTGAACACACCGGAGTCGATCTACGACCTCGACCTGGCGACCGGCGAGCGCACGCTTATGAAACGGGAGGAGGTCCAGGGCGGCTTCGATCCTGCGAACTACACGGTCGAACGATTGATGGCGCCCGCTCGGGACGGCGTCGAGGTGCCGATCTCGGTGGTTTACCGCAACGACATTTCCCTCGAGGGAGACAGCCCGTTGTTGCTGTACGGCTACGGGTCCTACGGCGCCATCATGGAGGCGTGGTTCCGGCCTGCCGTGGTCAGTCTCCTCGATCGTGGTTTCGTGTATGCCATTGCTCATGTGCGCGGTGGTCAGGAACTGGGCCGGCGGTGGTACGAGGACGGCAAGCTGCTCAAGAAGAAGAACACCTTCACCGACTTCATCGATTGCGGCCGGTATCTGGTGGACCAGGGCTACACCTCACCCGATCGCCTCTTCGCCCGCGGCGGGAGTGCCGGCGGTCTGCTGATGGGCGCGGTATCCAACATGGCGCCCGAACTCTTTGCCGGAATCATCGCCAACGTTCCCTGGGTGGACGTCGTTACCACGATGCTCGACGAAGACATTCCGCTGACGACTGCCGAGTACGACGAGTGGGGCAACCCCAACCAACGCGAGTTCTACGACTACATGCTCTCATACTCACCGTACGACAACGTCGAGGCCAAGGACTATCCGGCGATGCTCGTCACGACGGGCCTCCATGATTCACAGGTCCAGTATTGGGAGCCCGCGAAGTGGGTGGCCAAGCTGCGGGCGTTGAAGACCGACGACAACCCACTGATCTTCGACATCGAGATGGAAGCCGGCCACGGCGGGGTCAGCGGGAGATTCAAGAAGTACCGTGAGACCGCCCTCGAGTACGCGTTCATGCTCGAGGTGCTGAAGGGGAGGCTGTAGGGAGCTAACCCGCATATCTCACCAGCTTCCTACTGCGGCCGATGATGCACCATGCCCAGCGTCGTTTTCTCGCTTCGGGGTGCTCGACGTACCGCAAGTACGCGCTCCGCGCCCCTCAGGTCGAAAACCCCACCGGGCACGGCACCTCACCGCCCTCGCAAACGAACCCGGTGAGATATGCGGGTAAGCAGAAAATACCCCGCAGCATGTGCCCCGGAGTTGTTCTTTCGGTGATTGTCGTCGCGATCACTCCTCGAGGAGGATTCCCTCCATCTGGCCGAGGATGGACCGGAATCGGTCCATCACGGCCCTGATCACAGTGGGGTCGTTCATATCCACTCCCGCCCTCTTGAGGGCGTCCATCGGGTAGACGCTGCCACCCAGCTTGAGGGTCTCGAGGTAGTCGTCGACCGCAGTTTCGTCGCCCGCACGGAAGCGCCCCGCGATGGCCTCGCCGGCCGCGAAGCTGGTTGCGTAGACCCAGACATAGTATGTCCGGTAAAAGTGGGGGATTCGCGCCCAACCGGACCTGAACTCCTCGTCCAGGACCGCACCGTCGCCGTAGTACTCCTTCCACAGCCCGCTCCAGACATCACCCAGGGACTCCTTGGTGATGGGCTGGCCTTTCTCGGCCATCTCGTGGGCCTTGGCCTCGAACTCGTGGAAGAAAATCTGGCGCAGGAATGTCCCGATGATGCTGTTGATCCTGTGGTTGAGCATGGCCAGCCGTGCGGTGGGGTCTTCGGTTCGTTCGAGCAGCCACTCGAAGAACAGCGATTCGGAGGCCACCGAAGCCACCTCGGCCACGAAGAGGCTGTAGTCGGCGTCGTGGGAGGGTTGATTCTTGTTTGCCATGTACGAGTGGATGGAGTGACCCATCTCGTGCACCAGCGTGAAGACATCCTCCAGGGTGCCGCCCCAGTTGAGAAAAAGGTAGGGGTGCGAGTTGTACGTTCCCCAAGAGTAGGCGCCACCCCTCTTGCCGGCGCTGGGATAGACGTCGATCCAGCGATCCTCGAGCCCCCGCGCGGCGACCTCGGCGTAATCCTCGCCGAGGGTTTCTTTCCAGAACTTCATGGCCAGGGACCAACCTTCGTCGAAGGAGTAGGTGACGTCGGCTTCGGGAACCATGCTCACGTACAGGTCGTAGATGTGGATGTTCTCGAGGCCGAGTACCGCCTTGCGCAGTGCGACGTAATCGTGAACCGCGTCGAGGTTGTCATGTACCGTCGAAACGAGAGTCTCGATCACCGAGCTCGGCACATTGGTCTGGTCGAGGACCATGTCAAGGGTGCTCGGGTATTTACGGGTCTTGGTCATCCATACGTCTTTGTGAAGGAGACCGCCGTAGGTGCCGCTGTAGGTGTTCCCGTACTTTCCGTAGGTGTCGAAGAGAGCGAGTGCGGCGTCCTTGCGCACCCGCCGGTCCTGGCTCGCCATGAAGGTGTAAAAGAGACCTGGGATCACCTTCTTCTCGTCACCGTTTTTGTCCTTGATGGTCGGCCACTCGATGTCGGCATCAGTCAGAAAGCCATAGGTCTGACCGGGCGCCGCGCGGAGCAGTGAGGCGCCCGCAAGAACCTCCTCCACCTCCTGTGAACGGGTGTGGGCCTTGGTGCGGAGGACGTTGTCGAGCACGTGTTCATACGTCTTGAGGCGTGGGTCCGTCATATACCGCGCCATCACTTCGTCAGGGATCTGGACGATCTCCGGCTCGAAGAAGGCGGTTGCCTCACCAAAGGAGGCGTACAGCGCCTGCGCCTTTCCTACGAACTTGTTGGCGGTGGCATCGCGGGTGTCGGTATTCTGCCATTGGGAGGCGTAGACGAAAATGTCCTCGATGGTCTTCGCGATCTCGTACTGCAGCTCGATTGCCGCAACCATCACGTCGGCCGAATCGCCGAGACGTCCCTTGTAGGCCGCGAGCTCGGGTATTTTCTCCTTGACGCTCGCGTAGGCCGCTTCCCATGCCTCGATGTTTGGGAAAATATCCTCGAGGCTCCACCGGTATTCGAGGGGAATTTCCGCCCGGTTTTCGTAGAAGAGCTGCTCGGTTTCCTCGCTGCCGGCGAGGCCCGCCCCCGCCAGGATCGCCAGAGTCAGGACCGTCGCGACGACTTCACGCCTGGGTCTCATGCCTTACCCCGTTTCCGATCCGGGACGTCGCCCGGTTCTCAAAATCCGTCCGGTAGAGTACTACGGAACGGGGGTGTGGTGGTTACGATTGTCGGATTTGGAATTAGGAAGTAGGAATGAGGAATTAGGAATGACCGGCGCGCGGGGGCGGTGAGGTGGCCGGGGACACGCTGCCCGCGGTTGGGCGCCAGTAACGGGCTCAAACGCGGGCAACACGCTCCAATACCGCGATCGCCTCCCGCGTCGAAAATTCCGAATTCCGAATTCCGAATTCCGAAATCTAATGCCCGTGTCCGCCCTCCTCGCCGAAGTAGGCTTCGCGAAACTCGGCGACGAGCTTGCGAAGGGCTTCGATCTGGTCAAGATCGGTGCTCTGCTTGGCCTTCATGGCGTGGATTTGGATTGCGTGGAGCAGGGTCAGTTGATTGACGTACGCGCCACGTTCCTTGGCGTCGGGATCCGCGGGCTTGATTCGCTGAGCCATGAAGTAGGCAGTGACGATGTCCTGGATCTTCTGGGCGTGCTCTTCTTTATTGTCGACCCAACGTACGAGCTGGTTGTAGTTCACCGGGTCGGCCTTGCCGAGGGCCACGATCTTCTTCATCGATTTTTCGACGGTAGTGATGTCTTCCTCGATCATTTCGACGCGCAGCTCGTCGTCGTAAATGCCGCACGGGATCTGGCAGTGGGCCGCTGCGGGGGCGGCGCTCACCAGGGCGAAGAAGAGAACGAGGGATGTGAGGACAATGCGATTCATGCGGACCTCCAAATACTATGGTGACTCTCTGTATTCGAAACCGGCGAACCGGCATCGGTATTTCTTACGGATGTTCCAGGACCGAAACGGTCTTGCTGAGCTGGATCACGTCTCCGTCACGAAGAACGACAAGCTCGAACCGGTCGTTCTCGCCGAGGTGTCGCGTTCGATCGCGAATCTTGGTGTTGAAGTTGGGACCGCCGATGGGGATTCCGTGGATCGAGAGGATGATGTCGCCTCCGAGAGTGAGTTTCTGGTTGCCGATCTGTGTGGGCAAATCCCCCGATCGC
The DNA here is from genome assembly GCA_048061535.1 of Thermoanaerobaculales bacterium. Lineage (GTDB taxonomy): Bacteria > Acidobacteriota > Thermoanaerobaculia > Thermoanaerobaculales > Sulfomarinibacteraceae > Sulfomarinibacter. The sequence continues at coordinate 8,345 of JBGMRN010000057.1, forward strand.
AGGCCGAGGGCCGCGCCTGGTGAACCGGCCGCAACACCCTGGACCAACAGACCCGCCTTCTGTGGAAGATTGAGCGCGCGAGCGAGCTTCCCCTCGAGCAGGAAGAGATCGAGACCGGTCCACGGGGTTGGGTCCTCGAGAAGAACGCGCCGGGCGACATTCGAGGTGATCACGAAACCGAGGCCCTGGAACCCGCCGGAGGTCGAGAGGATGTGGCTGACGATGCCGATTGCCTCGCCGCGCATGTTGAACATCGGGCCGCCCGAGTTGCCCTGGTTGATAGCGGTATCGGTTTGCAGGAGCTCGACCTTTTCGAGGCCCCCGAAAAGGTTGTTGGGTGTTCGGCGCGCACTGACCCAGCCCACCGAAAGCGAGTGGCTGATGCCGAACGGGGCGCCGACGACAAAGACCTGGTCGCCGACCTGAGCGGTGTCGGAGTCGCCGAGGACCACCGGCACAATCCCGTCGGGAACCCGCTCCACCCGGATCAGGGCGACGTCCATGCTCGGCGCCGAGGCGACGACCCTTGCCCTGACCGTGACACCGGTGACGAATCGGACCGCAACCTCGTCCGCCACCTGCACAACGTGGGCGGCGGTCATGACCAGCCCGTCGGGCGAGACCAAGAACCCGGACCCGAGACCACCCGTGCTGACCCGCCGAGCGGGACCTTCCTCGGCCACCTCCTGCTGCACAGTGGCAATTTCGACGACTGCGGGGTCGACCCGAAGAAAGAGCTCCGTGATCGGGGCCTCCTCGTCGGCGGCGACCGAGAAGGCGGCCAGAACGAGAATCAAGGTTGCGAAAAACTGGGCGCTCGACTTCATGAGTCCTCCCTTGGCCGGGAACGGATACGCCGCGGTTTGACTGTCACCCGAGATCGGTGATGCTTCCCGGCGATCTTCGTGAACTCGTATTCCTCACGGGTTTCCTTCTTTGCCGGTTTTTCGCAGGCGTGAGAGCATCGGGTGAAACCTGCTCTCATCGGGCAGAACTGATTATCTCAGGTCTCAATCGCAGGGCTAGCCCGCATATCTCACCAGCTTCCTACTGCGGCCGATGATGCACCGTGCCCAGCGGCGTTTTCTCGCCTCGGGGTGCTCGACGTACCGCAAGTACGCGCTCCGCGCCCCTCAGGTCGAAAACCCCACCGGGCACGGCACCTCAACGTCCTCGCAACTGAACCCGGTGAGATATGCGGGCTAGGAGCGCTCCAGGATGACCTCTTCGGAGGTGAAGAAAAAGCTCGAACGGTCGAAATCGATGAACTCCACCTGGTACTCCTGGAAGCTCCCGAGCAGCTCTTGGTTCTCCTCGTCCTCGAGGGCCTTGCCAAGCCCGGCGGCGTTGTACCAGCTGATCTCGAGCACCCCGTCGAACGGCTCGGCGGTTCCGCGGTTGAGCCGGATTTCCAGGTTCTGTTCCACTGCGAGGGTGAGGTTGGCGACCACGCGGACGGCATCTGTGGCCCCGGCGATCGCCAGCGCCCGCTTTTCGTACTCCTGCCAGTGACGGCGGAACTCTGGAATCGAGAGATCGGACTTGGCCTTGACGCACTGGATGAACTTAATCATGGGTGGTCCCCAAGCATACCTCGTCATTGTCGAGCGGCGGCTGCCCGACGATTGTACCGCAGGCGCACCGATCAGCGCATGCGGTACGGTCAGTCTCCGAACCTGATGATCAGACCGGCTGAGAAGTCGAACTGGTAGAGGCTATTGTTGTAGCCATAACACCAGAAGGGGTCACAGTACGAGGTCGTGCTGTTGATGTAGGTGCCGTAGAATCGGCCCTCCAGTCGCAGCCCAACGTGATCGCTGAAGAAGATCTTGGCGCCGCCGCCGATGTTTCCTGAAAACCTCGACAGGTTGGAAAATCCGTCCGGCCGCAACCAGGTGCCGCCGATGCCAAACACCAGGTACGGTCTGACCTGGGAGTACGGGTTGAAATCCCAGAGCATGCTGACCTGGTAGTAGTCGATCGTGAGCCCCAGTGAATCATCGAATCGTCTCGCGTCAGCCTTGGTGTCCTGGGTGTTGTAGAGGAACTCAATCTGGACAGCCTCAGACAGGCCGAGGTTGAACATCACGCCCCAATTCTCACTGCTGCTGACACTCACATTGTGGTATTCGCCCTGGAAAAAGGTCTCGATATCGCCGCCGTACTGGTAGCCGATGAACGGCGTGATCTCGAACTCGCCGGCCGATGCGACCGATGGCAGAAGCAGCAGGGCCACTATGCACAGCGCCTGAACTGTTTTCTTTCGAGTCATCTCGGGTCTCCTTCACGTTATCAACGGGTTTTCGTTCCGCGCCGGATCACGGCGGTGCGGGAGGGTGGTCACCGCATGAGCGGAACTTCGCTCGCGAGCTCGTACCGGATAATGGCGTCCATCTTGTTTTCGATCTGGAAGAACCGGGCCACGGTCGTTCCGGGCAGCACCTTGCGCATCTTCTTGGCATAGGTGGTCTGAACCTTGATCAGGTCTCTTCTGTAGCCGAGATGATCATCGAGGAGCTGCAAGGCCTGCTCGTCGGTGAGGGTCTCGAAGTTCTCGGCAAAGCTCTTGAGCATGCCGACCTTGCGATCGAGCACCTTCTGTATCGCCGTGCGGTACTCGCGGTAGAGGGGCCAGAAGATCGCCCCCTCGGCCTCGTCGAGGCCCAAGTTCGTGGCGACGATCGCCTGGCGCTCGGTCTGGATGACCTGACGCGTGAGCTCGATGGCGTCGTCGGCGGTCTGGGCGAGGGCCGACGGGGTGACCAGAGCGAGGGTGAGGACGAGGGCGAAAGGTGTCAGGATTCTTTTCATGGTGTGATCTCCTTTACGTCGTGCAACGGGTCGATCCTCATTCAGGAGCGTCGGGGAACAGAACATCGGGGGTGATCAGAGTTATTCCCGGGTCTGTTGTTCCGGTGCGACCCCGGTGAGCGTGCTCATTTTTTCAGCGTCGCATGCGACCGTGTGCCACCCGCCGCGGATCCTGGTGTTGCCGCAATAAGTCTTGCCGACGCTGTTGGGATTGTTCAGGTAGGCGAGAATGTCCCCGCAGCTCTCATCCTCGCCCGGGGTGACCTGACAGGTGCCGCTGAAACGGGGGTTTTCGAAGCAGCAAGGGTCTTTTGCTGCCGTCGTGGTCGTCACCTCCGTGCCGGCGGCGGCCGCCGACACCCCGACGAGCAGCGCGGCCATGATGATTCCTGTCAATCGTCGTGATGTTCTCATGAGGGCACCTCCTTCGAGTCTCGGGCCAGTGTACTCCGACACTCACCATCCACCTTTTCCCTACACGCTCCTGGCGGCTACGAGTCCGTTTCATCGATTCCATCTCGAGCTGCCGCCGGAGGTTTCCCCGGTAGCTGAGGCGGTAGGCGACGTAGTACTTGTTGATGTTGGAGACGTAGCGCACCGTCTCTCGGCCGATCTCCGCGGCAGCGATCGTTTCGACGTCGAAGAACCAGCGATTTGGATCGTATCCTTGCTGTTCAGCCTGGCGTCGAATGCCGGCGATCCTCGCCGGACCCGCGTTGTAGGCGGCAAGACTGAAGTTGAAGCGGGCATCGTCGGGAATCCCGGGATCGCTGAAATACCTGTCGCGCAAGAACGCGAGGTACTTGGTTGCGGCGTGGATGTTGTTTTCGAGTTGGTCGACACCGGTAACGCCGACATTCCTGTCGGCCGCGGTGCTGGGTTTGATCTGCATGATGCCCACTGCCCCGGCCCGGCTCCGTTTTGTCTGATCGAGGCCGGATTCCTGGTAGGCCATAGCGGCCAAAGCCAGCCAATTGAAGTCATACATTTTGCCGTACTTCGGGCAAATCACCGGTGAACTCTTCCTCCAGTTGGCCGATGATGGTCTGTTCGGCCCCGGTGGTCTGCGCAACCGCCGCTCGAGCGGTACAACCGGCCGCGACCGCCATGATCGCCGTCAATATGGCGACCCACGGTGTTCGGAAACGAGTCGATGATCTCGTTTCGTTCGTCCGATTTGGTTGCATGGTCCGAGGATTCTACCTGAATGCTCTATCATTGGTTTCGATTGCTCCCTTTTCCGGGAGCGTGGCCGATGAACAATGCGAGTCATCAAACACCTCCGCCGTCTCGACCTTCGTGCCCTGCCCTGGTGGGAGCGGGCGCTGGTGCGGCCTATTCAGTTCGTGCAGGCACTGCTCGGCCAGATGCACCGCGACACGGTGATCATCCGCGCCTCGGGTCTGGCCTACTCGTCGCTGCTCGCTGCGGTCCCCTTGGTGGTGGTGGGCTTTGCCATGTTCTCGGCCTTCGGCGCATTCGACGATATTAAGATGAAGGTGCAGGACCTCCTCTTCTCCCAGTTCCTGCCGACCAGCCAGGACGAGATCGTGACCTACCTGAATCAGTTCGCCGATGGTGCGAACAAGCTCGGTCTCCTCGGCTTTTTGTTCTTTATCTTTGCCGCGATTCTCCTGCTCGACAACATCGAGTCCAACTTCAACAACATCTGGCACGTCACCACCCGGCGGCGCTTCATCGCCAAGATCACCTCCTACACGTCAGTCCTTGTTTTTGGGGTTTTGTTTCTCGGCGCCAGCCTGACGATCTCGGCGAGGATCAAGGCGATGCTCTTCACCGGCGCCCTGATCGACCCCACTACCCTCGGACGGTTGGGGACGTGGTTCTTCCCGCTTCTTTTTACTTTTCTCGCCTTCCTGCTCATGTACCTGGTCATACCCTTCACCCGCGTCCAGTGGCGCAGCGCCACGGTCGGGGCCCTCGTCGGAAGCGTTTTCTGGGAGTTGGGGAAGAATATCTTCGCCAACTCCGTCGGCCAGTCCGTTCGCTATTCCACCATCTACGGGTCCCTGGCGGTGGTGCCGATCTTTCTGGTCTGGCTGTACATCACCTGGATCATCGTCCTGCTCGGGCTCGAGGTCGCATACACCCACCAGCACTTCGCGGCTCTCGTCCGCAGCCGGGCTGCGGACTGCCACGACGGGGGCGACAGCGTTTCGATCGCCCTGCAGATTTACCTGCTGATCGCTCAGCGCTTCTGTAGGGGTCTGGCGCCGCCGACCCCGGACGAGCTCGCCCGCCGTTTTCTGGTTGCGACCGGGGTGGTAGACAACCACCTCGATCGGCTGGAGGCACGCGGGCTCGCACGCAGGGTCACTGCGAGCTCCGGTTGTGAGGGCGTTGTTCCCGCGAGGTCGCTCGACGAAGTGCTCATCCGGGATGTGATCCAAGCCTTCATCCAGACCGGCGAGGAAGAGCACCGGCGACGACCGATCGAGCTTGCGGTCGAGGAGATTCTGGACGACTTTCGTTCGGCCGGCTTTGAAGCCGTCGGCGAGACCACCGTCCGCGAACTCGTCGACAGGCTTCATGCCCACGCATCGGACAACCCACCGTGAAGGCTCGTGGTGAGGACAGGTCGAACTCATGAGCCACCTGGGCGAGGCTCCGAATGGCATTGGGAAGGGTCTGGAATACCAGCTCGATTTCTCCAATCTGCACCCGGACTCGATGTTCGACGAAGAGGGACGGCTGCAGAAGGCTCGCAAGACCGTGGCGGTGATCCTCGATTATATGCGGGCCCGGGGTCTCGACCCTCGTGCTGCGCGGGTGCTGGATATCGGCTGTTCGACCGGAATCCTCACCCGGCATTACGGCGACTATTTCGGAGCGGTGGTCGGAATGGACATCGACCGGCGGGCCCTCGCCTGGGCGCGCGAGAAAAGTACCGCCGGCAACATAGAGTTCCACCACGGTGATTCGATGAACATCCCGCTTCCCGACGACGCCTTCGACATCGTCACCTGCACCCACATCTACGAGCATGTTCCCGATGCGGGGAGACTCCTGGAGGAGATTTTCAGAGTGCTGAGACCGGGAGGGTTCTGCCTCTTCGCGGCCGAGAACCGACTGCGTCTGATGGAGCACCACTACAACTTGCCACTGCTCTCGCTCGTGCCCAAGTGGGTCGGGCACCACTATGTGCGCCTCACCGGGAGGGGCGACCGCTTCTACGAGACCCACTACACGCTGTGGGGGTTGCGACGGTTCGCCCGCGGGTTCGAGATCTATGATTACACGACGAGGGTCGTGGCCGATCCCGAGCGGTTCGAAGCGACCGATGTCGTGCGGCCGGGCTCGGTCAAGCAACGACTCGCAAAACTGGTCATGCGCTTCGCGTACTGGGCCAGCCCGACCTACATCTGGATCCTGCGTAGGCCGGAGGAAGTGAAGGCCGAGCCGTAGAGGCTGGTGAGAAGTACGGGCTAGTCCTCGGTCTTTGGCAGGCTGCTGTTGAAGATATCCCGATGGAGCATCCACTCGCCGCTCGACTTGCTCCAGATCTCGATGTACTTCCCACGATCGACGAGGGTTTTCCCAATCCGCATCCGGTAGCGACCGGCCTTGTAGCCGAGGTCGCCCTGGACCACGATCTCGAGATCCTCGAGCTCGATGGCGAGATCGCCTCCAGCAAAGGTCTCCTGATTGTCGGCGCGGATAGCGTCGCGCCCGAAGATCGCCGGGGCGTTGGGCGACGCCACAACGGCGTCCTCCGAGTAGAGCGCGGCCAGGGCGTCGGCGTCATGGGCGTTGAAGGCCTCCACCCACATGGCGGTCTTCTTTTCGAGGGTTGCCCTGTCGGCCTTGTAGGGGTCCGCTCCCGCGGTCTCGAAGCTGACGAGGGACCCCTCGGGGATCTTGACATGGGCGCCCCTGGTCGCGATCTCGCCCTGCGCCTGAACCGCGACGCTGTTGACCGGCAGGAACTGGTCGCCGATCTTGATCCCGGTGGCCTGGATCATGAACGCGTCGCCGCTACCGTCGGTCCAGAAGCTGGTCGGTACCAGCTTCGCACGGACCTCGCTGCCCTTGGGAGCGATCATCGTGTCCCCTGACATCAGGTCTTCCTCGAGATGCCCGGTGACCACGTCGCCTGCGCCGTTTGTGGCCGAGTCGACACTGCCGTCGAAACGCACCTTCATGGACGCCGAAACCTCGATCAGGGCGGCGTCTGCCGCCCCCGGAGCATTTCGAGGCTGCACTGACTGAGGTGAGGTCCCGGGGGTCACGGCGAGTACGGATGGTTGGCTCTCCTGGACCGTGGCGCCACCGGGAGTGACTCCGGACTCGGAGCAGGAGACGAGCGTCCAGCCCCCTCGGACGATGGTGTTCGCACAGTAGTAGGTACCGACGCTGCCGAGGTTGTTGAGGTACCCCAAGATGGACCCGCAGGTTTCACCCTCGGCCGGTCGAACCTGGCATCCTCCTGCAAATCTGAAGTTGTTGAAGCAGCACTCGTCCTTTGCCTGGGCTGTAACCGGCTGCGGTATGAGCAGGGTCGTCAACGCCGCGACGAA
>JBGMRN010000058.1:0-3925 GCA_048061535.1 Thermoanaerobaculales bacterium
TCGGGAAGCGTGACGACAGAAGGTCGCCTCACCTATCAGTAGCGCAAGTCCAGAACTCCGGACCACGCGCGCCGACCGGACGCGAAGGAGTTTCCGAATATCGGCACACAAGTTGCAACAACCAAACTGGTGAGGTCGGTGATGGTGATTCTTTGCGGTCTGTTCTACCATGAAGCGGGGCGGGGAGTGTCCTCGCTCCGCGGTTTCGGAATTGGGATGGAAGTCATGGGCGGACAGCATCGGGATTCCATAGATGCTTTTGCGAGAGGTGGAGACGGAAGATGACGCGTCACGGCTGGGTGAGCATGCTGCTGTGCGCGATGGTGATTTCCGTTGCCGGGGTGATCATGGTCGGCTGTGATCCCCAAAACGGGCGGGCCCAAACCCAGGAGACACCTGATTGGCAGGTGTTGCGTCAACGGATGGTGAGCGAGCAGATCGAGGCTCGCGGTGTCAAGGATCCGCTGGTGCTCGAGAGCATGCGCGAAGTTCCGCGTCACCTGTTCGTGCCGGCCAACAGCCGGGATGCCGCCTACCGTGATTCCCCGTTGCCCATCGGGGACGGACAGACAATTTCGCAACCGTACATCGTGGCGTTGATGACCGAGCTCCTGGAGGTCCCGGCGGGGGCAACGGTGCTCGAGATCGGGACCGGTTCGGGTTACCAGGCTGCCGTGCTTGCGGCCATGGGAGTCCACGTGTACTCGATCGAGATCCGGCCGCGTCTCTGCGATCAAGCTACCGCCACGCTTCAGCGCCTCGGTTTCGAGAACGTCCACGTGCGGTGCGGGGACGGCTATGGTGGCTGGCCGGAGCAGGCGCCGTTCGACGGCATCATCGTCACCGCCGCACCCGAACGCATTCCAGATCCCTTCCTGGAGCAGCTCAAGGTCGGCGCCAACCTGGTGATCCCTGTGGGTGATTTCTACCAGGAGCTCAAGGTCATCACGCGCGGTCAGGGTGGTTTCGAGGAGCGGTCGGTCATCCCGGTTCGCTTCGTGCCCATGACCGGTGAGATCGAACGGCAAGAGTCGCGCTAGGTATGTGCGGCATCGTCGGGGTCGTCGGAAGCAAAGGGAGATCGGTGGTCGGCGACCTCGGAAACGGCGCCCATTTCCTGCAGCACCGGGGTCCGGCCTATGCTGGCCTCTTTGTGTTCGATCCCATTCACCGGCACGCGTCGCTCGAGAAGGGGGAGGGGCTGGCCGACGACATCTTCAAACCCCTGGTTCATCTCGAGGGCGATCTGGGCATCGCTCACACCCGTTACAAGACCTTCGGCAGTGGTGGCACAGACAACGCGCAGCCGTTTTTCGACCCGCTCGAGGGCATTGCCCTGGCCCACAACGGACACATCACCAACGTCTCGCAGATCGAAGGTGAGTTGGAAGAGCGTGGCCAGGCGCTGACAGCGAGCTGTGATGCCGATGCCCTGCTCCGGGTTCTCGCCCTGTGGGTGGAATACTTCAGGCGTGCCGATCCCGCCGCTCCGGAGAAGGAGATTGTATTCAAGGCCATCGAGGAAACCCAGAAGAGGGTCACCGGCGCATACTCGACGGTCGCGGTCACCCCCTCGGGTCTGTATGCCTTCCGCGATCCCCACGGTTTTCGCCCGATGGTGCGGGGCCGCCGTTCGCGCGCCGGCGACGAGGCGGTGATGATCGCGTCGGAGACCCTCGCTCTCGAGCAGAACGGCTTCGAGGTCGAGGGCGAGGTGCCCCACGGCGCGGCCCTGTTCATCGATCGAGAGCTCCGGGTCGACGAGCGGATCCTGATGCAGCGCGACCCACGCCCGTGCGCCTTCGAGCTGATCTATTTCGCCGATGTCGAGTCGGAGATGATGGGGGACAAGATCCGCAGCTTCCGTTGGCGGGCGGGTCGGGCACTGGCCGGCCACATCCTGGAAAGAGCGCCCGAGTTGGTCCGCGAGATCGACCTCGTGGTGCCGATCCCACACTCGCCGATACCCGGCGCCGAGGCGTTTGCACGGAAGCTCGAAAAAGAGGTCGAGAGCACCGCCCTGCAGTACGGGACCCCGGTCTCGAAGTATCGCTATGGCGGGCGCATCTTCATGGAAGAGACCCAGGAGGCGCGGGACGAGGCGGCGATGCTCGATTTCCGGGTGGACGCGAAGGCGGTTCAGGGACGGAGCATTTTTCTCGTTGATGACAGCATCGTACGTGGCACCAACGCCAAGCATATCGTGCGCGCTTTCCGCGCCGCCGGGGCAAAGAAGATCTTCTTCGGAACGCTGTGGCCGATGGTCATCGACTCATGCTTCCAGGGCATCAATACTCCGACCCGGCAAGAGCTGATCGGCGCTCGTTTCAACGGTGATGCGGACGAGGTCCGGCTGGAGCTCGGGATCGACGCGCTCTTCTACCTTCCCCAGGAAGTCTTCACCGAAAGCGTGATCAAGGCGGCGCCGGCGTGCATGGCCTGTACGACGGGCAAGCGTGCGGTGAAGTTCGAATGCTCGGGAACGGTGTTGCCGCCGGTCTCCTGAATTTCATCTCACAACCGAAACTCAGGAAGAACGCAGAGGCGCAGAGCCGCAAAGACGCAGAGGACGGACCCGAGGCGAAGCGGCCGGGCGCTTCGCGGTCTGAAGACCGCTTGCCGAGAGCGAGGAAGGAGCCGCTCCGAACGCGAGCGTTCACCGCGTCTCCCTTCCTCGCTCCACGCCGCGCCTGCGGCGCAGCTGCCCGGCCTCGAATATTGAACGTATCGATGTTGATAGTGATCGTTTGTGCTGATAGAGAACGGGCATGTGTGATGGGTCTCGTGGGGAAGTAGACGGCACCCTTCGGTCGTAAGACAGCAGGTTGCTCCGTCGGCGCCGGCCGATTTTCCAAGCCCTCTCTGCGTCTCTGCGTCTCTGCGTTTCTATTTCGGGTGGGTGGGCTTGGCGTTCTTGGTGTCTTGGCGGTAAACAGAACTAATCGAGCCCGAGCTCGATGCGGCAGGCTTCGAGTACCTGCTCATGGATGGCGCCGTTGGTGGCGACGATCCCGCGGTGGTTCCCCAGGAGCCTGCCCTGCGAGAAGTCGAGAGGGGCGCCTTCGAGGTCGGTGACTTTGCCCCCGGCTTCCTCGATGACCACAACCCCGGCGGCGTGGTCCCACACCTTCTCTCGGTAGCTGGCGTCGCGTGGAAGCCGCAGATAGATCGACGCCTCACCGCGGGCGAGGACCGCGTACTTGCACTGGCTGTCGGTGCGGTACGGGGACGCGGTGATGCCGAGACGAGCTGCGATCCTGGCCTGCACCGAGTGCGCCGCGTGGGCCGCCACCACCGACTCGCACACGACGGCCTTCGCCGGATCGACGATGTCGTCCACCTGAATCGGCTGTTCGGCTCCGGAGTCGAGCGGCTTCCCCGTCGAACCGCCGCCACGCACGGCGGTGAAAAGGCATCCCCTGTCGCCGGCATCCCCGAACTGAAGGACAGGAAGGTTGGGGCACCCGAGGGTGCCGACCACAGGCCGGCCCCCGTCCACCAACGCCAGAGCGATTGCGTACTGGTCGCCGCGGAGGAACCCTTTGGTGCCGTCGATGGGGTCCAGTACCCAGTAGCGGCCCGCTGCGGTACCTTCATACCCTCCGCGGTCGAGTGCCTCGATCATCCCATCGGCGGTGAGCTCCGGCAGCGGTCCGGCTGCGAGACCGAGAACTCGCTTCGCCATTTCGGGTTCTTCGGCGAGAGCGGCGGAGTCCTCTTCCGCCAACAGGGGGTCGTCGGGAAACCGTTCAGCCAACCGCCGGCTCACGACCACTTGCACCGCCAGATCTGCGAGAGTGACGGGGGACCGGTCGCCCTTGGTCAGTGACTCGCCGGCCGCAACGATCCCGTCCTGGACCAACCGTGTCAGCCCGGAGGCCTCGGCGACAACCTGGGCGGCAACCTCCCGTTCGATCTCGTACAT
>JBGMRN010000058.1:4025-15692 GCA_048061535.1 Thermoanaerobaculales bacterium
GCCCGGAGGCCTCGGCGACAACCTGGGCGGCAACCTCCCGTTCGATCTCGTACATCGGCATCCTTCCGTGGGAGGCTGAGTGTAGCAGGCGAGGCGGAATGAGGAATTCGGAATGAGGAATTTCCGGCGCGGGGAGGCGATTTGACAATTCTCAATTCTCAATTTTGAATTATCGACGCGAGGAAACGACCAGGTGAATTCAGGCGTATTGCCCGCGAATGGGCGCGACCACCTGCAATTCGCCAGGCGAATTGCAATGAGATGATATCAGTTGGAGGGATCGCTCCTGTGTTGGCGGATTCGACAAACGATGCTGGCGCTCTCGACTGGCGCATCTTCGCCGACGCCACCTGCGCCGGTCTGTCCGTGCTGATTCCCCTGCCGCTGGTCGACATCCTCTTTGAGACCATCTTCAGGCGCCGCATTCCGGGCACGATCGTCTCTGTCAGGCGGCGCGAGGTCGCGCCCGACGTTCGGCGCCGACTCGGTCAGAGCGTCGACGGGCCGCTGTCACTCTCCGGGTGTCTCGCAATCGGCCTTGCGGCCGCCAAGTACGTGCTCCGCAGGATCTGGCGAAAAATTATCTACATCTTCGCGGTCAAGGATGCGACCACAGCACTTACCGAGTACTGGCATCGTGCCTACCTGACCGACCACATGATCCGCGCCGGCCACCTCGATCCCTGCGCGGACGCCGACCTCGCCCTGCGCGTGTCCATGGACGTCCTCCGCGCCATCGACCCGAGCCCTCTGATGGGCCTCGCCCGGCAGACGGTCGCCAACGCGCACAACGTTTTTCGGCTGCTGGCGAGAGCTCGACGTCTCGGCGCCGCCGAGGTGACCCGTTCGCTCGCCGTGCTTCAGGCCTCGCAGTGGCAGATGGCCGAGGCCTCACTCAAAAGCACAGTGGTCCGCTACAACGAGCGCTACCGGGCTGAGATCGCTGCACGGGAAACGAGTGAAACCTCGCCAGTCGAAGATTCGTTCGGTGATATAAACTGACGGGCCGCAGGGTATTGACGGCCGTCAGGCAGGCGCGAGACGAATTCCTTCGCATGCTCGACTGGAAGATCAAGGAGGCGTGATCTGACGATGAGAGGAATGTCGGGATCCATCACATGAAAGACCGTAACGGTCAGAGCAAGCGGACTCTTCCGTGGCTTTCGCCAATGACTCGAGCGCTCATCGTCGGCTGTGTCGCCCTGATGGCCTGCTCGCGGGAGGCGCCTCGTCTGGATCTCGGGGAAATAGCTGGCATCGAGGCTCTCGTGGGCCGCTTTTCTCCGTCGCGTTCGGTGGTGGTCATTCCCGATCGTTTCTGGGAGGCGTCATCGGAGAAGGGGATCTGGACTTTTCAGGGCTGGGCGGATCTTCTGTGCTTCGTTGAGGAGTCACCCCAGCAGGGGCTCCAGATTGTGCTCGAACCTGATGAACTCACCCGCGATCTCCACTTCCTGATCCGGTGGGACGACGTCGTACTCTGGGAGAAACCCAGGACGTTGGCGATCGACGGAGAAGTGATCGAGATCCCCCGGGCTTCCCTCACACCTGGCCTCCACCGGCTGACCGTGGGGCGAATTTCAGGAGCAGACGCCAAGAACGAACGACAAGAACATGGCAACGGTTTTGCGCGAATTGAGTTTCGATTTGACGGAACTTCCCTTCGGATTCGACCTCAGGCGGCCGAGCGGTACGCCTTCCTCCGAGCATTCCTCCAAGACGGTGTGACAGGCACCGGCCCGGAGAAACTCAGCGGATGGCTGGTGGAAGGCCCGAGGACGGTGGCCGCGTCGATGATCGTCCCGGAGGACAGCGTTGTGTCTTTCCGGTTGACGAACTTCGGTTCCTCGAGCTCCCGTTTCTCCTTGACCGTCGATGGCGCGGCGCACAGCGCTCGGGTCAGTCAGCAACCTGGGAGTCTCGAGGTTCCGCTACCCGCGGGTTCTCATGAGTTGAGCTTTGCGGTGGATGGCGCTGAGGACGGGCTTTTTCTTTGGGGGGCGCCCCACCTGCGGCCCGCGCGTCGTGGCGCCGCGGGCCCGGTGATCCTGGTGACCATGGACACCACCCGCCGGGATTCCCTGTCGCCCTACGGAGGTCTTCCCGAGGCGTCCCCGAATATCGCCCGGCTGGCGGGGCAGGCCACCGTCTACAACAACGCCTGGGCCACCTCACCGTGGACCCTGCCGTCCCATGCCAGCATCTTCACCGGTCTGTACCCCACTCGGCACGGCGCCGGCGTGGGCAGCACCAGGCTGGACCTGCAGTATCGGACGTTGGCCGAGGTCTTCCGCGATCAAGGTTTCCGGACGGCGGGGTTCGCCGGTGGCGAGATGTCCGCCTCGCACTGGGGGGTGGCTCAGGGTTTCGAGCTCTATCGCGATCCCGACGGCTTTGAGACCCGGGGTGACCAACTGACCCAGTTCGCCGTGGATTACCTCGAAGAACATTCGGATGAGCCGCTTTTTCTCTTCGTGAACTACTTCGATCCCCACGCCCTGTACCGGGCCCCCGCCGAGTTCGAAGAGCTGTTTGGGGTCGAAGAGCGACGCGATCGCGTTGCCGATCTGCCGGTCTGGGGCGATCTCAGCCGGGGCGATGGCGCCGCGTGGCGGGCCGTGGCCAACGGTGAGGCGGAGGTCGTACCGGAAGCCGTCGATTATTTGCGCGCCGCCTACCTGGCCGAGGTGGCCTTCATGGATCGGCAGGTCGGGCGGCTGATTGAGGTGCTCGAGGAGCACGGTCTCTTCGACGCGGCAACCATCGTGCTCGTGGCGGACCACGGGGAGTTCCTCGGCGAGGAGGGTCTGTTTTCCCACGCCGGCAGGCTCAACCCCGAGCTCACCCATATTCCTCTGATCATCAAGTGGCCGGGCCAGACCGAGCCCGTACGGTCAGATCACCTGGTTTCACAGGTCGATCTCTTCGCGACCCTGGTAGGCGCCGTCGATTCCAACCCATCGCCCATGGACGGGATTTCCCTCAGGCCGGCGCATCTCGATGCCCTGGCGCAGCGGGATACAGTGTTCATGGAGGAGCACGAGATGCGCATTCACCCGCTCTTCACCGTGATGAAAATTGCGCCGAACGTCTACGGTATTCAGCAGCTCCTCTTCCGCCAGATCGTCTGGAAGGGGAACACCTCATGCTCGCGCTTGACCGCCGACGGCTGGCGGCAGGAGGCATGCACTGTCGGTTGGCAGGAGCGGATGGCCGAGCTGGAGGTCGTGGCGGCGTTGCCGATCGAGGGGGACCTCGAGATCGTTCAGGAGGGTCTCACCGACGATCTGCGCCGGCGCCTCGAGGCACTTGGCTATTTGCGATGATCGCCGTGCCACCTCGCCGCCTTGAAACTGCTCGTCGACCATTCTCGAAGGCGGTCCGACGCCATCCTGTGTTGCTTCCCGGGGTGGTCTCGGTGGCTCTGCGATGGGCGTGCGGGACGGCTCTGATGGTGGCGGTTGCCTGTGGGGGAGGGGAGACCCCCGAGAGTCTCGATGCGCTCAACGGGGTTCTCGTGGCTCCCGAACCTGTGTACGTGCAGCCTGACTTACGACTGAAACGGGGAGAGGAAGGCAGTTGGTCGTTCCGCAAGGCTGGATCGGTGTTGGTATACGTCAACGCCGGTTCGGTGAGCGACCTCGAAATTATCTTCATGCCGGATCTCCGAACCTCGGGTTTCCACTTTTCGTTGAGCTGGGACGACCAGGTCTTGGTGACCGGCCCGAAAAACCTGGCCGCCACAGGAGAGAAGCTGCTGATCTCTTCGCCGCGTCTGGGCGCCGGCCTCCACCGGCTCACGATTACCCGCCACCGCGAGGCTGATGCGTCCGAGGACCGTGAGGTCGCGGACAGCCGCTTCGTGAGCATCTCGGTCCGTGCCCGCGTCAGAGGTGTCTGGCGCCTTCAAAAGATCGGTGGCGTACCAGGCCTCTCCAGATTTCTCGATTTTGGCGTGGTCTCCATGAGTCGCGAGCGACTCAGCGGGTGCTTCTTCGTTGGACCGCAGACCTATGAGTACGCGTTTTCGCCGCCGACGGATGGCGAGGGGTCGTTCGTGCTCGAGAATTTCTCCCTCGGCCCGGCGAAGTTCAAGATCTCCCGTGAGGGATCCGATCCACTCGAGTTCGAAGTGCCGTCCCGGGAACGTGAGGAGGTCCGCTTCCCGGTGGCTGCCGGCCGCCAGAGGTGGCGAATGGAGGTGGTCGGCGATAGCACGGGCGTCTACCTGTGGGGTGCGCCTTTCCTGCGCAAATCCGACGTGCAACGGCGATCACCGGTGGTGGTCATCACCCTCGACACGACGAGACGGGACGCCGTGTCCCCGTATAGCGACAACCCGGAGGTGACTCCGAATATCGGTGATTTCGCGGCTGGCGCCACGGTCTTCGGCAGAGCCTATACGACGTCTCCATGGACCTTGCCCTCTCACGCCTCCATCTTCACCGGCCTGTATCCATCGCGTCACCGGGCAGGTGTCACCGAGATTCGCCTTGCGGATGAATGGACTACCCTGGCAGAAGTTTTTAGGGGTGCAGGGTACTTGACCGGTGGGTTTGCCGGCGGCACCCTCAGCTCGTCGAGATGGGGCCTCGCCCAGGGGTTTTCCGTCTACCGCGATCCGGATGGATTCGAGACTCGCGGTGACGTGCTCGCCGACGCGGCCATCTCCTTCATCGAGGATCACGATGATCAGCCACTGTTTCTCTTCGTCAACTTTTTCGACCCCCATGGCCCGTACAAGGCGCCACGCAGGTTTCGCGAACGAGTCGGTGTCGAGACTCTTCGCGAGGCGGTCCTCGATCTCGATGGCTGGGGAGATCTCGCGCGCGGAGAATCCGGTGCGTGGGCGGAGATACAGTGGGGGCGGGTCGGCATCCATCCTGCGGGAATCAAATACCTGAGGGCCACCTACCTGGCCGAGGTGGCTTTCATGGACCACCAGATCGGGCGCCTGTTTCGTGCTTTGCGACGCCTCGGCCTGTACGAAGAGGCCCTCATAGTGTTGGTCGCGGACCATGGCGAGCTGCTGGGCGAAGGAGGGCGGTTTTCACACTCCTATGTCCTCGACACGGAACTCACGCACATTCCTTTGCTCATCAAATGGCCCCATCAGCGGGAACCTCGAGTCAGTCGCGATGTCGTTTCTCTCGTCGATCTCTACCCCACTATCGCCTCCGCGGCGGGGGTGCAGCCTCCCGCTGGTGATGGCATCCTGCTCCCTGCGCCCGCGCAGACGGTTTCCAGGGACAGAAGGCTGGTCTACATGGAGGAGCACAGCTCCCTCTATCATCAGCTGAGCGACGAGCTCAAGGTGGCCGACCATCTGTTTGGACGGCAGCACGTCGATTCGCGGGAGATCTTCTGGTATGGCGGAAGCAAGTGCTCGCGGTTATTGGGCTCGGGTAGTGTGGAAGAGGAGTGCGCGAGTCCGTGGATCGAGATGATCGACAGACTGCCTGACGCCATGAAAGCGGCGGTCGAAGCGCCGGCGGACTTCGACGCTGATGACATCAGTGATGAGGAAGCTCAACGGTTGCGTGCCCTCGGCTATCTCCAATAGACATTTCGCCATCCGCCGGGAGTCCTCTGCTGGACGAATCTCGTTTCCCCTGACTATGGTTCAACGACGAGCTCGGTCGCGACGGAGTCGACGACCGCGAAGATCCGGAGAGCGTTCTTGCCCGAGTCGGGGATGTCGTCGGGAACCGCGAACTGGAATCCGCTATTGGAAAGCCGCGGATTCCCATACCTCTCGGAGATGGCGGGTACGGGTCGCCAGACGTCAACCGAGAACAAGAATCGAGGGCCGGAAAAAACGAGAACCGTCTGTGCCGGTCTGCTACCGTTAATATCGGCTGCCCATCCAGATAGAGTCACCGAATCACTGCGGGCTCTTCCTCGTAACGCTTGGGGAATCAGCGCGATCGTACGGCCGTCCGAAGTGAGGATGCTAATCGGCCGGTCGTCGGCGTCCAAGGTAAGGGCGTAGCTGATCGAAGCGGCGGGCTTGATGGTGACGAGGCGCGGCTTTCCCTCTCCGGTGCCTTCGATGGCGTAGACTGTGACCAGGTTCCGGCCTGGAGCGAAAGCGGACTCCGGGACCATTGCGGAAAAGGATTTGAAGTCTGCTCTTCCCGGGAGGGAGTGAGACTGAGTTACCGCCTGGATCGTCCCATTGACCGCCATTGCGAGGTGTCTGGGTTGTTCCAAAGGTGTGGACGTCTCGATGTGTCCGACGATCTGCGCGGGCACAAAGGTGGCGTCTGGATCAACCTCGTCGAAGGCCCACGCGTTGTCGAGTTCGACGGAATACTCCGCCCCCGGAGCGATCGGAAAATCTGAGACCTGGCGGCCGACGATGGAGGCGAACTCCCCGATGGCGAACAAGTTGTCGAGCGGTTCTCCGGATCCGAAGATCTCCAGCTTTCGTCTCAAAGCGCGATATTTTCTGTTCGGCCGGTCAGGCAGCTCGAGGTAATCCTTCAAACGACTCCCCTTGTTGCGGTGGATCACGACGGTTCCGGCCACCGGCGAACCCTCGCCGAGCAGCGATCGTCCGTCGATCGCCCACGGAAGATCGGCTTTGAGCACATCGGCGATGGTGGCGAGGATGTCGATGGTCCGGGCGCTCGTGTCATGCAGCTGTGGGTCGTTCTGGCCGGGTACCTTGATCAGTAGAGGGATCCCCAAGATGTCGGCAGCGGTCTCCTCTGTCGCTGCTCTCCGCGCTTTTCCCGGCTGGAAGCTGGCACCATGGTCAGCGGTGATGATGATGAGGGCGTCATCCCACAGACCCGTTCGCTGGAGACGTTCGATGAGACGACCGAGGAGGCGGTCTGCATACCCGAGTTGAAGGAGGTGCCGCTGCCACCCTTGAATGACTTCCCAGTCTTGGGTGCTCCACGGACCCCCCCGAAATCCGTGTGGTCGAACCGGGGCGCCCTGGAACATGTATTCCTGTCCGGAGGGCAGGTACTTCCAGGGTAGATGGGGCAGGTTCATGTGAAGGAAGAAGAGCGTGGGGCGCCTGACCGAGGTCACGAAGTGGAGGAATCGCTGGAAGACCCAGGTGCTGTCACTGGAGTGGGCGTGGGGGTCCTCCACTGTTCGAGCGTCGTTTTCTCTACCGAAATCCCGCCACGTTGAGTCAATTGCCGGTAGACCTGAGATCAGCTTGGACGGAAGGACGATATGGAGGTAGACGACTGAGCTGTCGGTCACCACAGCCTTGATGCGTTGTCCGAGCGGTTCACGTTCCACCATAGCGGCGTTCAGCTCATCGGGACACAGGCGGGTGAAGATCTCGACGACCCGGAGCTCATGGGATCCGGCCAGGAAGGTGAAGAGGTTTTCGGGGTATGCCGCGGCATCGGGCGCCCGAGTGGCATCAGGGTATCGGCCGGTCAGGATGGCCGGGACTGCGTAGGAGGTGTTTTGTGCGACCGTGGTGGCGTTCCGAAACCAGTGTGCGCGAGCGGCAAACTTCGCAAAATTCGGGAATGCAACGGGATCGATGAGCTTGTGCTCGTTCATGAGGGAGGTCACCGGGAGCTCGTCGAACACGATCAACACAACCGGTGTCGTGCTTTCGACCCCAGTCAGCTCGGTCGCCCGATCCGTAACGTCTCCCATGATCTCCGTTACCGGCGAGAAGAAGAGAAAGAGGACGGGGAAAAGCAGCGCGCTGGGCGACAGGAAGCTCATGACCGAGCGTAGGGGAGGGAATCTGTCGTAAGCGAAGGTGGCTGCGAGACCGATCAGGATGACAACGGCGCAGACGCTGATCCCGGCGTCAGGGAACAGTCGCTTGACGGGGATTGCGGCGACGACGGCGAATAGCACCGCCACCGTGAGGAGGTAGATCACCGATCCGAGTCTTCTTGCCAGCTGCGTCAGAATCGACTGTACCGCGAAAAGACCTGCCGGCAATGCGAGCGACACAATGGCGACGAAAAGAACCAGGTCGAGCGTGGTCGCTGAGTGGGCAACGAAGAATGAAGGGTTCCTGCCGAGCAGGTCATACAGGGGCTGCGCGACGCCTACTCCAACCAGCATCAGGAGGTGCAGCGCCCTTGCGCCTGCGGGGATCTCCGTCGTCAGGGTGTCGCTAGCCCGCATGTCTCACCGGGTTTCGTAGCGAGGGCGGCGAGGCGCTGTACCCAGTGGTGTTTTCGACCCTCGGGGCGCGGAGGCGTACTTGACAGTACGTCGAGCACCCCGAGGCGAGCAAACGACTCTGGGTGCGGTGCATCGTCGGCCACAGCCGAGAGCTGGTGAGATATGCGGGCTGGGCGGGGGGTCATCCCGCACGGTTCTTCCCCGTCGATTCGGCGGCTGGCCGCAGGAAGTAGAGAACACGGGTACCCCCCGGCAGCCGGAGCTGGTCGATGATTTCGAAACGGCGGCCGATCGAAGTTTCGAAGCTCTGGAGGTTGTAGTCGTCGAAAATATCTTCTTTTGTCTGCAGCAGGCGCTGGACCATCGCATCCTCACGGGTCACGAACTCGATGATCACGTGCGACTCCAGCTCAGCAAGCCAGGAGACGAAGTCGTCGACGGGTACATTTGCGGTGATCGTCATGTGGTGGATCAGGGCGAGGCAGAGAGTGAGGTCGGGCTTTCCACGTGCCGGGAGCGATCTTCGTTCTTTGCCCCGCCATCCGAGGTTCGGAGAGGGGTCTGCGAGGTTGACGAAGAGCGGGAGAATCGTGGTGTTGCCTTCCCCGGACAGCTTCTGGTAGAGGTTTTCCACCGCCAGCACATCGCCGTCCATCGCCACGACGTCATCCGCGTGCTCCGCCACCAATCGAGAGTACTCACCGGTGTTGCATCCGAGGTCCCAGGCCAACGGCCAGCGTCTGGAGGCTGCAGCGTCGAAGACGAATTTTCGCTTCGCCGTCAACGCCTCATCCGAGTACGAGTGGGCGTCTGCATAGCCCGACCATTCCGAATCCTTCGTCGCCCATCGAAGGCCGGTGACCAACTTCTTGAGTCCGAAGGCGTTGCGCCTGATGATCGACTTTCCGAGGTTGGTTGACTTGAGTTCTTGGCGAAGTGGTTTATCTGACGATCCTGTCGCTGCAAGGAGCTTGTGTTGAAGAAAGACGTGTGTGAACACCCCGCGTCGGAGGCGATCCCGACCCGAGAGCAATCGGTTGCAGCTCTCTGGTGTGATGCCGTCGATCGCCCCTCGCATCCACGGCTGAAAGGGGACTCGTCGGTAACTCGTGAGCATGAGCGGGTAGAGGAAGAGCTGGCAGAACTGTTGGTATCCGACCCATGGCTCGCCCACCTTCCACCGCTGAAACGAGGGAATGTCGATCAGCGTGGGTTGGCTGCCGAACCACTGCACGTTGTACGCCGAGGCGTCTTTGAGGATGAGGCCCTCATCAAGGGCTTGAAGCAGCAGGTCGAGCTGGAGAAGGGCCGCATCGCGGAGCATCCCGAAGGTCCACTCGTAGGGGTACGAGATGAACGGGATTCGTTCGTGCTCGAGTACCGCTGCCCATTTTCGGTCGACCTGCCTGAACTCGGAAGATGCAACGCTGGAGTCCCAAGTCGCGATGACCCTACGAGAATCAACGGCGGCTGGGAAGAAGCGGGTTGCCGACAATGCCTTCCAGTCGGCCAACGCGGCCGCACTCAGTACGCGGTAGACCTCGCCGTCGCGTAGGAACACCCTTCCATCCCGGTCACGAAACGAGCCCGGGTCGAATTCAGGAGGTGTCTGCGTCATCCTCGGACTTCTGCAGGCCCAGGAACCCCTTCAGACGTTGCCAGTACAGCTTGCCCAAAAGGGCGAACCCGGCGACGCCTCCCAGGAGAAGTTGAAGTAGGAGGCTCCCAGTGTTGGCATCCAGGTAGGCGTAGGCGGGGCGTGGTGTGGCGAACAGAAGCGCCACGACGAACAAGCTCAAGAGTCTCAACCGCACGGCCCCTCCCCACAATACCGGCCATTGGCCACAACCGGTGCCCACTGGCGGGGTATCTTAACACGCGATCATCTGTCGTCGCGCTTCCTGAAAAGGGAAAAGGAGAAGAGGGCTCAAGGGCCAATCATCTTGGGGAGCGAGAGCACCCACCGACGCCGTCCAGCACGTCCCTCGAACTCGCCACCTCCCTATTACCAATCGCCCCCCATTTGCTGGTTCTCGTCCGGAAACGGCGCTTTTATGCAATCTCTGCGTCAAACTGCGAATTTCCTTGTACGACGTACAGGAGTACGTCTCCGCGGAAATCCTTGTTTTCCTTGATCTTGCAGAAAAATCGCTCTTTTCCGCATCGAGAACTGCGCTGTCCCCTCCGGAGTTTCCGAATGGGAACCGGCTGGGATCTGTGCCGGGGGGCGGCCCGAAAGGGCCTTTCCAACCGCGACCACGGTTCTGTATGCTGTGCATAGGTTATGGTGTGGCTGGCTTCCGTTCTTTCGAAGCTGGGTCGGTTTTCCCCGGCGCGGCGGGCCCGAGTGGTCGATCGGGACTATTGCTGTCCCCTGCCCGACGAGTTCATCATCGAGATCGGCAACCTCTGCAACCTGCGTTGTCGTTACTGCCCGACCGGCAACCGGGCGCCAATCGAACGGGGCATGATGAGCTTGGCCGAGTTTGAGCTAATCTTCGAACGGGTCAAACCGTATGCGCGCACCTTCCACCTCTACAACTTCGGCGAGCCGCTGCTCAACAAGGATCTGCTGCCGATCATCTCACTGAGCGCCGGTGCCGGCATCGCCACCCACATCGACTCAAATCTGACGGTACACGACCTCTCTGACAGCGAAGCCGAGGCGATCGTCGCCTCCGGCCTTAACCGGTTGGTTGCCTCGATCGATGGCGCCAGCCAGGAGACCTACGAGCTGTATCGAATAGGCGGCAGTTTTGAACGGGCGACGGCGAATCTGTCGCGGCTGGTAAAGGCCAGGGCACGCCTGTCAGTAACGAACCCCGACCTGATCTGGAAGTTCCTGGTCCATGCCTTTAACGAGCATGAGATGGAGGACGCCCGGCGGAGGGCCAAGCAGATTGGAGTGCAGATCATCTTCGACTTGATGGATGTGCCGCTCGAGCAGTACGAGTCGAGCCTCCACAAGAAGGTCAAAGCCGGCCAGAAGCTCGACCTGCAGACAGCGGTCGGCAGCGATCAGGCACGCACACCGCCGGCTGAGAGTCGCACACCACCAGGTTCGGATCCTCCGGTTACCGCCGCCCATGAGGCCGAGTGCGCGCCACCGGTCGCGGCAGCACCGGCGGCGACGGGATCTGTAACCGGTCAGCCACCTGCAGCGGCACCCGAGGTGAAGCAGTCGAAGTCAACGCTACCGATACCGATCACAGCTATCAGCCTGGCACCGCAGCTGTACAACTGGTGTCTGCAACCGTTTCACACCGCCGTCATCAACTTCAACGGTGATCTTTACCCCTGCTGCAACGTGTTTGGCCCCGAGTACGCACTCGGCAACCTGCACCGGCAGAGCCTCGAGCAGATCTGGAATAACAGTAAGACAGTAGCCTGCCGCCGGTTCCTTCTCGGCTACGGCCCTCCACAGCAGACCGGCTCGATCTGCGAGACCCTGCCCTGTTCGATCACCCACAAGCACATCGACCAATCGTAAGCCTATCCGCGTCGTATGAAAGTTACTGTGGCGAGGGAGACATGACTTCTGTTGTT
>JBGMRN010000059.1:0-3654 GCA_048061535.1 Thermoanaerobaculales bacterium
CGCCGCCGGAGGCGGTGATGCGGAAGGCGCCGTTTCTCTTGTTGAAGCCGAAGCTCGTGTTGACGACGTCCTTGAGGACCTTGGTCTCGTTGGGGCCGAGATTGAAGGTGATCGATGTGGGGTTCGGGTTGGCCTGGCCGCGTTCGAGCCAAAAGACCTCGACCGAGACCGTCGCGGTGCCCGGGTTCATCACATAAAGATCGGTCACCCAGGGCACCGAGCGCCCGGCGGCCGGGATCAACAGGTCGTCGCCCGGGGAGATCGCGAGGGCGGGCACGGCAAGGGTTATCACGCAAAGGCAAATCAGGGCGGGCATCCAGCGTTTCATTCGAATCCTCCTTGGTCCAAATCGGCGGAACCGTTCTCAACTATAGCAAAACCATTTGGACAACCGTATGTGATTGCCATCCCATTCCACCCCAGATGATACGTGAAGTTATCAGATTGGTTGACAGAGGGGGCAGATTCAATGAATCAGGAATCAGGATCGGCTAAGATGTCCCGATGACCTACCGGGTGCTCGCCCGCACGTGGCGTCCGCAGCGATTTGCCGATCTCCTCGGCCAGGAGGCGGTTGTGCAG
This sequence comes from Thermoanaerobaculales bacterium, assembly GCA_048061535.1. Classification (GTDB taxonomy): domain Bacteria; phylum Acidobacteriota; class Thermoanaerobaculia; order Thermoanaerobaculales; family Sulfomarinibacteraceae; genus Sulfomarinibacter. Next base: position 583 of record JBGMRN010000059.1, read on the forward strand.
ACCCTGTCCAACGCCCTGGGCTCCGGCACCTTCGGGCAGGCGTATCTGTTTTCCGGCTTGCGCGGTGTGGGCAAGACCACCGCCGCCCGCTTGCTCGCCAAGGCGGTGAACTGCATCGACGGACCGACCGCCGAACCCTGCGGCGACTGTCAGTCCTGCACCGAAATCACCGACGGATCGAGCATTGACGTGATCGAGATGGACGCGGCGACCCACACCGGCGTCGACGACGTACGGGAGCTGCAGGAGCTGCTCCGTTACCGCCCCACCCGCGATCGTTTTCGGGTGATCGTGGTCGACGAGGTCCACATGCTCTCGAATGCCGCCTTCAACGCGCTTCTCAAGACCATCGAGGAGCCGCCCGAGTACATCCTATGGGTGTTCGCGACCACCGAACGGCACAAGGTCCCGGCCACCATCCTCTCGCGTTGCCAGCAACTGGAATTTCGCCCGGTGGGCGCCGAGCTCATTCGCGGCCGGCTCGAGGAGATCGCCGCAACCGAAGGCTTCGTCCTGGCGCCGTCGGCGGCGGCGGCCATTGCCGGCGCCGCCGAGGGCAGCGTCCGTGATGCGCTCTCGTTGCTCGACCAGCTCCGGGCCTTCGCCGATGACCAGGTCGACGACGAGGCGGTCGCGACTGTTCTGGGAGTGCCGCCGATGGAAGTAACCGCGGACCTGGTCAGGGTCCTGGGCGCCGGCAAGGCGGCCGAGGGCCTGTCGTTGCTGCGTGCCCGACTCGTTGCCGGGCAGGACGCGTCGGTGCTTTACCGCGAGATCGGTCACGCGCTGCGCACCCTGCTCCATCTGGCTCTTGATCCCGAGCTCGAACCCGCCCTCACCGAGACCCACCGCAATCTCCTGCAGCCGATTGCGGAGACCCTCGGGGCCGATGCCCTGGGTCGCATGCTCGGGCTGTGGCTCGAACAGGAGCCCCTTTTGCGCGAGGCCGGAGTCCGCGAACTCGCTCTCGAGGTTGCCTCGTTGCGCCTCGCTCGCTGGCCTTCGGTCGAGCGTGTGGAAAGCTGGTTGGCGGGAGGAGGGGAGCTCGCCGGACCCGCCGCTCCGAGCTCGAACCTGAGCCCGGCACAAGCGCCGCCCGCGGAACCCGGTGGGGCGCCGCCGGCGGGACCGGCCGAGACGCCACCGAGCGGTGCGAGCGACCGTTCGGCCGGCTCGTCGTTGGATTCCGAAGCGCGGACCGACCCGCAGGTGGTCCTCGCGACCCGCGTCCTCGGGGGAGAGATCTCGGTGGTGCGGGCCGATGGAGAAGGTCGGTGAGGCCCCGGCGCCCGCTCGAGCCCTGGAGGCGCTAGTGGACCTGCGACCTCCCGCCGTCCGGGTCCTGCTGGGACACCTCGAACGTCTCCCGGGAGTAGGTCCGCGCACGGCGCAACGTCTGGCCGAACATCTCCTCACCGCCGACCCGGGCGAGGTGGCGTCGTTTGCTGCGGTCCTCGGTGGGTTGCGCGAGACGGTGCGCCTGTGCTCGATTTGCAGCCTCCTCACGGAGTCCGACCCATGTGCGGTGTGCTCGGACCCCGACCGCGACACGACCATGATGCTGGTCGTCGAAGAGCCCACGACCGTCTGGGCGGTGGAAGCTACCCGGGAGTACCGGGGCCTCTACCATGCCCTTCTCGGCCACCTGTCACCCCTGCACGGGGTCGGCCCCGAGGATCTGACGATCGACCGTTTGCAGGAACGCTGCCGATCAGGCGAGGTGCGCGAGGTCATCCTCGCGACCGACCCGACCGTCGAAGGCGAGACCACCGCGCTTTATATCTCCCGGCGTCTCCAGCCCCTGGGAGTGACCATCAGCCGCCCCGCTTCCGGAATTCCTGTCGGCGGGGAGGTCGCGGCCGTCGACCAGGTGACGCTCGCCCAGGCCCTGAAGCTTCGTCGACAGGTTTGAGAGTTCGGCCGACCCCGCCGCCAAGGGACGTTCTCGCTTGCCTGGGTTGGACTACTATGTTAGAAGTTGGTACTACTAGGAGAATAGGGTGGCCGATTCAAATCTCGTAATGTATGAAGAGGAGTTTGAGCGCATCAAGCACCTCCTCAACCGCCTGCGCATCGACGCCAGCGCAAAGATTGTTTTTCTGGTCGACAAGAACGGCCAGCAGATTGCGGGCGCCGGCGAGGTCGAGTCGGTGGATACGACCTCCCTGGCCTCGCTGACAGCGGGCAACGTCGCGGCTACCGACGGCCTGGCAAAGCTCATCGGGGAGAAGGAGTTCTCGATCCTCTTCCACGAAGGGCGAAAAGACAACATCCACATCTCGATCGTCGGGCAGCGCCTGATTCTGGTGGTGATCTTCGACGAGCGCTCCTCGCTGGGTCTTGTACGCCTGCGGGTGCGCAAGATTTCCGGAGACATCGAGCGGGTACTCAGCGAAATGGAGGTCAAGGCCCAGGAGGTGGGCGCCGCAGAGACGGCCTCGCCATTTGCCGAGATAACCGACGAAGATATTGACGCGCTGTTTTCCGAATGAGCTTCATCAACTACGCCGCTCGCGAGATCAACGTCAAGATCGTGTTTTACGGCCCGGGACTGTGTGGCAAGACCACCAACTTGCAGTACATCTTCGAAAAGTCGAGCCCGCAGCAGAAAGGGAAGCTGATCTCCCTGGCCACCGAGACCGACCGCACCCTCTTCTTCGACTTTCTGCCTCTCGACCTCGGGTCGGTGCGGGGGTTCAAGACTCGTTTCCATCTCTACACCGTGCCCGGTCAGGTTTTTTACGATGCCAGCCGCAAGCTCATTCTCAAGGGCGTCGACGGGGTGGTCTTCGTTGCCGACTCGCAGGAGGCGCGGATGGATGCCAACGAGGAGTCCAGGCGCAACCTCGACGACAATCTGCGCGAGAACGGCTTCGAGCTCAAGAGCATTCCGTATGTCCTCCAGTTCAACAAGCGCGACCTGCCGAGCGCGGTCGGGGTGGACGACATGTACCGGTTGCTCAACTTCAAGGGCGAGCCCACCTTCGAGGCCGTGGCCACCCAAGGCATGGGAGTGTTCGAGACCCTGAAGGCCGTCGCCAAGCAGGTTCTTTACGAGCTCCGGCGCCGCTA
>JBGMRN010000059.1:3754-15586 GCA_048061535.1 Thermoanaerobaculales bacterium
TTCCTAATTCTCCATTCCTCATTCCCCCTCAACCCCAGCTATCATGTGATGCCATGGTGGAACTGAAGTGGGGGGTCGTCGTGCTGGCGGCGGGCAAGGGGACGCGGATGCGTTCGCGGCTGCCCAAGGTGCTCCATCGCCTCGGCGGACGCCCGTTGGTCGATTTCGTTCTCGACCTCGCCCTGGCGTCGGCCGAAGCGGCGGATGTGGTGGTCGTCGTGGGTCACGGCGCCGAGGCGGTCGAAGAGTGTGTGCGCTCCCGCGGTGTGCTCACGGCGCTCCAGGAGCCCCAGTTGGGCACCGGTGACGCCCTCCGCGTCGGCCTCGAGGCGATGGACGACCGGCCTCCGGAGGCCGTGCTGGTGCTTTCGGGTGATGTCCCGCTGCTGCGTCCGGAGACCATCATGGCACTGAGAGCCGGCCTCGAAAGCGGGGCCGGCGCCGTTCTCCTCACCGCCGAGCTCGATGAGCCCGGAGCGTACGGGCGAGTGCTCCGCGACCCGGCCGGCATGGTGGAGGCGATTGTCGAGGCGGGGGACGCGGACCCCGACACCCTTGCGGTGCGCGAGGTCAATGCCGGGGTCTATGCTTTCCTTCGCCTGCCACTGGTGGAGGCGCTGGCGGATCTCGCACCGGAGAATGCTCAGGGCGAGTACTACCTCACCGACGTGGCTGCCGCTCAACGCACCCGCGGGTTGCCGGTGGCTGCCGTCCGCCTCGAAGATCCAACCGAGATGCTGGGCGTCAACACTCTCGCCGATCTGGAGAGGGTCGAGAGCCTCCTGGCCAGCCGCTGACGGCCCTCGCCGGCAATGATAGGCTGCGGCGAAGCTGAGAGAGATCCTCCGGGAGGCACTGTGGTTCATTCCTTCGACGAGATCGACCAGCTCGCCGTCAACACCATCCGTACGCTTTCGATGGACGCCATCGAACGCGCCGACTCGGGCCACCCGGGCGCGCCCATGGGTTTGGCGCCGGTGGCCTATCTCCTCTTCACGCGCTTTCTCAAGCACCGCCCCGACCGGCCGGATTGGCCCGACCGCGACCGCTTCGTGCTGTCGTGCGGACATGCCTCGATGCTCCTTTACAGCTCCCTCCACCTCACGGGCTACGACCTCGGCCTCGACCAGATCGAGCGCTTTCGTCAGTGGGGGTCGCAGACCCCGGGGCATCCCGAGGTCGGCGTGGTTCCGGGCGCCGAGATGACAACCGGTCCGCTCGGTCAAGGCTGCAGCACCTCGGTCGGGATGGCGGTGGCCGAGGCCCACCTGGGAGCGCGTTTCAACCGCCCCGACCACCAGGTTGTTGACCACCGGACCTGGGTCCTGTGTTCGGACGGCGACCTGATGGAGGGAGTGAGTGCGGAGGCCGCGTCTCTGGCCGGCCATCTCTGCCTCGGCAAGCTGGTGTGGATTTGGGACGACAACCGAATCACCATTGAGGGTTCGACCGAGCTCGCGTTCACCGAAGACGTCTGCGCGCGCTTCCGGGCGTATGGATGGCGGGTTCTCGAGGTCGATGACGTCAACGACCTGGGAGCTCTTGCCGCGAGGCTGGAGGAGGCTGCAGCCTCGGATGGCCGCCCCACCCTGGTGCGTGTGCGTTCCCACATCGGTTGGGGGTCGCCGGCCAAGCAGGACACGCCGGGCGCCCACGGCGCCCCCCTCGGCGCCGACGAAATACGGGCCACCAAGAAGGTTTACGGGTGGCCGGAGGATGAAGAGTTTCGAGTTCCGTCCGCGGTCCGAGACCGCTGCCGCGAGGCGCTGGCGCGCGGCGCCGAGAACGAGGAGAAGTGGAGGGAGAGGGTTGCGGCCTGGTCCGAAGCCCACCCCGCTCTCGCCCGTGACTGGGAACGTCGCGTCAATCGTCGGCTACCCGATGCCTGGATCGACGCCCTGCCCGAGTTTCCGGTTGACGGTCCGAAGATGGCCACTCGCGCCGCCTCGGGTAAAGTGCTGAACGCCATCGCCGTGGACCTTCCCGAGCTGATCGGCGGTTCGGCAGACCTCGCTCCCTCGTGCAAGACCCTGATCGCAGGTGAAGACAGTTTCTCCGCGGCGGCGCCCGGCGGGCGAAACCTCCACTTCGGCATTCGCGAGCACGCCATGGGGGCGGTCCTCAACGGTCTGGTCCTGCACGGTGGGCTGCGGCCTTTCGGTTCGACCTTCTTGGTCTTCTCCGACTACATGCGTCCGGCGATTCGCCTGGCGGCGTTGATGGAGCTGCCGGTGGTCTACGTTTTCACCCACGACTCCGTGTGGGTGGGCGAGGACGGTCCGACCCACCAGCCGGTGGAGCATCTGGCGGCTTTGCGGACAATCCCGGATCTGGTCGTGCTGCGCCCGGCTGATGCCAACGAGACGTCGGCGGCGTGGCAAATCGCGATCGAGCGAGCCGATGGACCGACCGCGCTGGTTCTCAGCCGTCAAGGGCTGCCGGTGCTTGCGGCGCCGGGCGCTCGTGAAGGAGTGGCCCGCGGCGCGTACGTGGTCGCCGATGCCCAGCAGCCGCGTCTGGTGCTCATCGCCACCGGCAGCGAGGTTTCGCTGGCGCTCGGCGCCGGCTCGGTGCTGGCGGAGAAGGGGGTGCCGACCCGGGTCGTCTCGATGCCGTCGTGGGAGCTCTTCGCCGAGCAGAGCGGGGACTACAGGGAACGAGTGTTGCCGCAGGGCGTACCGCGTCTGGCGGTGGAGGCCGGGGTCGCGTTGGGATGGCGACAGTGGGTCGGTGACGACGGCGCGGTGATCAGCATCGACCGCTTTGGGGCCTCGGCTCCGGGGGCGGAGGTGGCGGAAGAGTTGGGAATGCATGTCGAGGCGGTGGTGGCCAAGGCTCTCCAGATACTTGGGGAAAAACGGTGACATCGGCCGGATGTCGAAAGGTGTTTTCGCGAACGGGGGCTCGCCGAGAGCGGGGAGTCCGCGGCCGAAGGCCGCGAGTCATGGAGTTTGAGTGATGAATCCACTGAAAGCTTTGTGGGAGGAACAGGGGCAGGCGGTGTGGCTCGACTTTATCGAGCGCCGGCTGTTGACCGGGGGTGGACTGACGCGGCTGGTGGAGGAGGACGGAGTCCGCGGTGTGACCTCGAACCCGTCGATTTTCCAACAGGCGATCGAAGGGTCGGATGCCTACGACGCGGCGATCGACGAGCTGCTCGCTGAGAACCCCGAGATGACCGCCGTCGAGCTCTACGAGGCGGTGGCGATCGCCGATATTCGTCTGGCTGCGGACGAGCTGCGTCCGGTGTGGGACCGAAGCTCGCGCGCGGACGGTTTCGTCAGCCTCGAGGTCTCACCGCGTCTCGCCCGAGACACGTTGGGGACGGTCGCCGAGGCACAGCGGTTGTGGATCGAGGTGGGACGGCCGAATCTGATGATCAAGGTGCCGGCAACCCCTGAGGGGATCCCCGCCATCGAGCGCCTCATCGGCGAGGGCATCAACGTCAACGCGACCCTGATGTTCTCACTCGAGGACTACGAGGCGGTGGCGCATGCCTATCTTCGCGGGCTCGCGGCCTGCGCCGACCCGTCCGGGGTTGCGTCGGTGGCCTCGTTCTTCGTCAGCCGGGTCGACACCAAGGTCGACAAGGAATTGGAGCTGATCGGCACCGAAGAGGCCCTCGCCCTCCGCGGCAAGGCGGCGGTGGCCAACGCGAAGCTCGCCTATCGGCGCTTCGAGGAGCTTTTTCACGGTGAGGCCTTCGCGCCGCTGGCCGCCCGAGGGGCGCAAGTGCAGCGGCCCCTGTGGGCATCGACCGGGACCAAGAATCCGGCCTACTCCGACGTGCTTTACGTCGACGAGCTGATCGGGCCGGAGACGGTCAACACCTTGCCGGTCGCGACCATGGACGCCTTCCGCGATCACGGACGGATCCGGGCCACGGTGGGAGAGGACGTGGCTGCGGCCGACGCTGTGCTCGCCGATCTCGCGGCCCTCGGCGTCGACCTCGGCGCGGTGACCGGAGAGCTGCAGGTGGAGGGGGTGGCTGCCTTCGCAGCCTCCTTCGACCAGCTCCTTGCAGCCCTCGAAACCGCCATTGCCGAGCGCACAACGAAATGATCTAGTAGGAAGCTGGTGAGGTATGCGGGCTATAGTGACCAGGGAGGCCTGAAATGTGCGGAATCATCGGCTATGTGGGGAAGGACGAGGTCGTTCCCGTACTCCTCGACGGGCTGCGGCGGTTGGAGTATCGCGGTTACGACTCGGCCGGGATCGCGGTGATGGGGCCGGATCGGATCGAGATCCTGCGCGCCGCCGGCAAGCTCCGCAACCTCGAGCAGCGGGCCTACCACGAACCTCTGCACGGCACCGTCGGCGTCGGTCACACCCGCTGGGCAACCCACGGCGCTCCCACCGAGGCCAACGCCCACCCGCAGACGGACCTCGGTGGTTCGGTGGCGGTGGTGCACAACGGGATCCTCGAAAACTACGCGGACCTGCGCCACGAGCTTCTCGACGCCGGAGTCGAGCTCCAATCCGACACCGACACCGAGCTCATCGCCCAACTCATCGGGCGAGAGGAAGGCACGCTCGCCGAACGCGTTCTCGCAATCCTGCCGCGGCTTCGCGGCCAGTATGCGGTGGTGGCGGTGCGGCGCGAGGAGCCCGATGTCGTGGTGGCGTTCCGTCAGGGCCCGCCGCTGGTGGTCGGACTGGGCGAGAATGAGACCCTGGTTGCTTCCGACGTCATCGCCGTGCTCCACCGGACCCGGCGTGTCGTATACCTCGAGAATGGCGACGTCGCGGTGGTGCGGCAGGGCGGCGTACGGGTCCTGGACACCCGGGGTCGGGAGATCGAGCGGCCGGCGGAGACCCTCGATTGGGACGCCGGACGGGTTGAAAAAGGCGGTTTTCGCCACTTCATGCTCAAGGAGATCTTCGAGCAACCGGACGCCATCCGCAATACCGTGCGCGCCTATCTCGACGTCGAACGCTGCGGCGTCAACCTCGATGGTCTCGGCTTCTCGAGCGAGCATCTCCTTCACCTGCAGCGGGTGCACCTGGTGGCATGCGGCACGTCGTGGCACGCCTGTCTGGCGGGCAAGTTCATGGTCGAAGCGCTCACCGGTCTGCCGACGGATGTGGATTACGCCTCGGAGTACCGCTACCGCGAGCCCCTGCTGGGTAGTGAGGTTCTGGTGGTCGGTGTGACCCAAAGCGGCGAAACCGCCGACACGCTTGCCGCGATGGAGTTGGCACGCGACAACGGCGCATTGTTGGCCACGGTCTGCAACGTGAGGGGGTCTTCTTCGTGGCGGTTGGCGACCTCGCGCATGCTCACCCAGGCGGGTCCCGAGATCGGCGTCGCGTCGACCAAGGCGTTCACCACCCAGCTCGTGGCTCTCGTTCTCCTTGCGCTCGCCCTCCGCAGGGCGCGGGGCCTCGCTGACGAGACCGACCGCCTCCTGATCGGAGAGCTCCAGCGCTTGCCGTCGGCGGTGGAGCAGGTTCTCGCGGTTGATCGCGAGTTGTACCGCAGGGGAACCGAGATGCTGGGCGACGCTCCCGACTCGCTCTTTTTGGGCCGAGGTATTCTCTACCCGATCGCCCTCGAGGGCGCCCTCAAGCTCAAGGAAATCTCCTATCTCCATGCCGAGGGCTACCCGGCGGGGGAGATGAAGCACGGGCCCATCGCCTTGCTCCAGGAAGGTTTCCCGGTGGTGGCGGTGGCTCTCGACACGCCGACCCGCGAAAAACTGCTCGGCAACCTCATGGAGGTGCGCGCCCGGGGAGCGGTGGTCCTCGCGGTGGCCGAGGAGGACGCCGAGGCCGTTCGGCAGGTGGCCGACCTGTTGCTGCCGGTGCCACGCGTTCACCCCTTGCTGCAGCCTGTGGTCGCGGTCGTGCCACTCCAACTCCTGGCCTACAACGTCGCCGTCGAGCTCGGGCTCGACGTCGACCAACCGCGAAACCTGGCAAAAAGCGTCACCGTAGAGTGACCCGCGGCGGGATTTTCGAATTACTGGCGCCCTGCGGGCGCCGTGACCCCCCACCGTGAGCGGGTGGCCGCTCGCCGGCGACCTCCGGCTGCGGCCACATCCACTCCCGTCGGCGGGTTCCGAATTTTTGTCTCGCGGTGTTGAGTCTTCGCCGACGGGCTGCTACCTTGCCTTCTCGCCCGGAGGTTTTGTTCCTTGAACTCATTGCTCGATGACCTGAACGACGCCCAGCGCGAGGCCGTCACCCACGGTGAGGGGCCGCTGCTGGTGCTCTCCGCTGCCGGATCGGGCAAGACCCGCGTCCTCACCTATCGCATTGCCCACCTTCTGGCGACGGGGGTCGTGGACTCGTCCGGCGTCACCGCGGTCACCTTCACCAACAAGGCGGCCCGGGAGATGCGAGAGCGGGTCGAAGGCCTGCTCGGACGGCCTCTCCGCGGTGGGTTTGTCGGCACTTTCCACCGCTGGGCTCTCGAGGTTCTCCGCCGCTATCCGGAAGCTGCGGGCCTGCCCGGGCGGTTTGCCATCGCCGACAGTGACGATCAGCGGGCGCTGATGAACCGGATCCTCAAGGAGTTCGGCCTCGACTCCAAAGAGCATCCTCCGCGAGCGTTGTTGTCGCGCATTTCCGGGCTGGTCAACCGGGGGACGAGTTTGGAAGAGTTTTCCCAGCGTTCGGCGGGCGCCGGTGACGAGATCCTGGTAGGCGTCTGGGAGCGCTACTCCGAGCGCAAGAGGGCGGCCGGTGTCGTCGATTTCGACGACATGCTGGTTTGTGCACTCATGGCCGTGCGGGCGGACGGGGATGTCCTCCGAACGGTTCGCCGACGAGCGGGCTTTCTTCTCGTGGACGAGTTCCAGGACACCAATACCCTGCAAATGGACCTCCTCACCGAGATCCTCGACGGCAAGCGCAACCTCACCGCGGTCGGTGACGAGGACCAGAGCATCTACCGCTGGCGTGGCGCCGAGCTCGACAATATTCTGAGCTTTGAACGGTTCTTCCCGGGCGCCCGGGTTGTGGCCCTCGAGCAGAACTACCGTTCGACCGCACCCATCCTGGGAGTTGCGGGGGCGCTCATCGCCGCCAACACCGGGCGCCGCGGCAAGCAGATTTTCACCAGCCGAGAAGGGGGCGAGCCGGTTCGCCTGTGTGTTGGCGAGGACGAGCGCGCCGAGGCGCGTTGGGTGGCCGATCGCATCGAGGCGCTTGCCGGCCGCCACCCCCTCAACGAGATGGCGGTGCTCATGCGCACGAATGCCCAAACCCGCCCCTTCGAAGAGGAGTTCACGCGCCGCCACCTGCCGCACCGGGTGGTTGGGGGTCTTCGGTTCTGGCAGCGGGCCGAGATCAAGGACGCGCTGGCCTATCTGCGCCTCTCCGGGCGGCCGGAGGATGTGCTTTCCTTCGAACGGGTGATCAACGTGCCGGCCCGGGGTATCGGCGCCGTCACCGTCGACATCTTACGCAAACATGCCCAGGAAGAGGGGCTCAGCCTCCCGGCGGCGGCGCGACGTTTGCCGGACGACCTGAGCCCGCGCGCCCGCCTCGCCCTCGAAAGGTTCTTCTCAGTCCTCGACGAAGCCGGCGAACGGAGCGACGAGTTGACGCCGGGGGACTTCGTCGGGTGGCTTCTGGAGGCTTCTGGTCTGTTCTCGATGTACGACGGTGAGGCCGAGGAGAAGGTGGCCCGGCGTGAGAACCTCCAACAGTTGGCGGCGGCGGTGGCCGAGGCGGCCACCCGTGACCAGTCGCTCGAGGAATTCCTCGATTCGGTTGCCCTGCTCGAGGAAAACGACGACACGGGAGCGCCGGAGGGTCTTGCGCTGATGACGCTCCACGCGGCCAAGGGCCTCGAGTTCGACGTGGTCTTCCTGGTCGGGGTGGAGGATGGCCTCCTGCCCCACGCCAGCTCTCGGGACAACCCCGAGAGCCTCGAAGAGGAGCGCCGGCTCGCCTATGTCGGCATGACCCGCGCCCGGCGGTGGCTGGCGCTGACCGCGGCGCGAAACCGTTTCCTCTTTGGTCAACGGCAGCACACTCGGGGTTCACGCTTCATCGACGATTTGCCTGAAGGGGTTCTCGAAGATGTATCCCCGCCGGTCGGTTTCGAGGGCGAAGGCATTCGGCGAGGGGGTCCCGAGAGGCGTCGCGCCGCCGGCGACGGTGGTGGGCCCCGAGCGACCGCGCTGTCGAGACCCCGACCCTCGAAAGTCCAAACGACCGTCACCGATGCTGCGGGCCAGGGGTGGCGGCCCGGAGATCGGGTCCGCCACCGGCATTTCGGCAGCGGGGTCGTGCTCGCCTGCCGCGGCCGCGGCCCGGCGCTCAAGCTGGTGGTCTTCTTCGACCGTGCCGGCCGCAAGGTCCTCGTGCCGACCATCGCCAAGCTCGAGAAGGTGTGATTCGCGCCGGCGTGAGCGCCGTCGAGAACGGAATGAGGAATGAGGAATGAGGAATTAGGAATTGGCGGCGCGAGAGGGCGATCGAGGGCCTTGGGCCGCTCTTCCCGCGCTTGGGCGCGCTGCTTCGGAGGTGCCTGGCATCCCGATTCGCGGAGGCGCCGAGACTCCGCTGAACCGCGCAGGAGCGAGTCGGCGAGCCTGGCATCCTCACGGGCAGACTGCCGGTTGAAAGACCGCGTTGATCAAAGAAGCGCACAGGGAGTATGCTTCGTCGGGCAAGAGGGTGATCGGAGGCGATGATGAAGGAAAAATGGCACCATACGACCGTGTTGGCGGTGCGACGCGAGGGGACGGTGACCGTCGGCTCCGACGGCCAGGTGACCCTCGGCACCACGGTGATCAAGCATGGAGCGGCCAAGGTGCGGCGGTTGGCCGGGGGCAAGATTGTGGCCGGGTTTGCCGGCTCGGTTGCAGACGCCCTCGCCCTCTTCACCCGGTTCGAATCCAAGCTCGAAGAGTACGGCCACAACCTCGAACGGTCGGCGGTCGAGCTGGCCAGGGAGTGGCGTACGGACAAGGCTCTACGCCACCTCGAGGCGTTGCTCATCACCGCCGATCGCAGCACCACCCTGTTGGTTTCGGGCACCGGCGAGGTGTTGTCGCCCGACGACGACGTGGTGGCCGTCGGGTCCGGGGGGAGCTACGCCCTGGCCGCAGCGCGGGCGCTGCTCGCCCACACCGAGCTCGGCGCCCGCGAGGTGGTGGAGGAGAGCCTCCGAATCGCCGCCGGCATCGACATCTACACCAACGACCACATTACGATTGAGGAGCTGAAGGCGTGAGACTGGACAGCTTGACCCCGAGAGAGATCGTCGCCGAGCTCGACCGTTACATCATCGGCCAAAACGCGGCCAAGAAGGCAGTGGCGGTGGCGCTGCGCAATCGATGGCGGCGCCAGCAGCTGTCGCCGGAGCTGCGGGAAGAGGTCGCGCCGAAGAACATCATCATGATCGGGCCCACCGGGGTGGGCAAGACGGAGATCGCCCGCCGGTTGGCACGACTCACCGGCTCACCGCTGCTCAAGGTCGAGGCGTCCAAGTTCACCGAGGTCGGCTATGTCGGCCGTGACGTCGAGTCGATCATTCGCGATCTCGTGGAAACGGCCATTCAGATGGTTCGTGAAGAGCGGGTTCGTGAAGTGAAGGTGCGAGCCGAACGCGCAGCCGAGGACCGGCTGCTCGACCTCCTGGTGGTGGGATCGGCCGCGGCCACGGATCCCTCCCTCGAAGAACGCCGCCGCGCGCTCAAAAAACCTCTTCGCGAGGGCGTGCTCGAGGAGCAGGAGGTCGAGCTCGAGGTCTCGGAACAGCGGATGCCCACCCTCGAGATGTTCACGCCTCAGGGTATGGAGTCCATGGGCATCAACCTCAAGGACATGTTCGGCGGGATGATGGGCAAGAAGTCTCGCAAGCGCATGACCGTTGGAGAGGCGCGACGCATTCTCCTCGCCGAGGAGGAGGAGAAGCTCATCGATCGTTCGCAGGTCGAGAGCGAGGCCCTCAAACGGGTGGAGGAGGCGGGGATCGTCTTTCTCGACGAGATCGACAAGATTGCCTCGCGCGAGGGCGCCGGCGGCCACGGCCCGGACATCTCGCGCGAGGGCGTTCAGCGCGACCTGCTGCCGATCGTGGAGGGGACCAACGTCAACACCCGCTACGGCGTGGTGCGCACGGACCACGTGCTCTTCATCGCGGCCGGCGCCTTCCACGTGTCCAGGCCGGCGGACCTGATCCCGGAGCTCCAGGGCCGGTTTCCGATTCGGGTGGAGCTGAACGCCCTCGACGAGTCGGATTTCATTCGCATCCTCACCGAGCCGGAGAACTCTCTCATCCGCCAATACACCGAGCTGCTGGCTACCGAATCGGTTGAGCTGCGCTTCACCGAGGACGCGGTGAACGAAGTGGCGGCAATGGCCGCCGAAATCAACCAATCCGCCGAGAATATCGGCGCCCGCCGCCTGCACACCGTTCTCGAACGACTCCTGGAGGAGATCAGCTTCGATGCCTCCGAGCGAGGAGGAGAAATGGTCGAGGTGGATGCCGGGATGGTCCGGGAGCGGCTCGGCGAGCTGGTCGGCGATCGCGATCTGGCGCGATACATTCTGTGAGTTAGGAGGTTAGGAGGTTAGGAGGTTAGGAGTTAGGAGTTAGGAAGTTAGGAGGTTAGGAATTCGGAATGAGGGATCGGGAATGACGGCATTGGGGTGGCGACCTCTTGGTCGCGGCGAACCTGATTGCGCGCAAACTGCATCGCCGGCCGCAGCAAGAGGCTGGTGAGATATGCGGGCTCGCAACGCAGCATCTCGCGCCCCCTCGCGATTCTTGCTTTGCGGGGTGTACCCGGCCGGACCTTTCGGGTGGCTCGGTACTTCCTTCGTGCTTGCTCTGACCTTCCTTTCCGGCTGTGGTCGCCAGGGGCCACCACGGCCTCCATTGCGCCAGGTGGCGGAGCGGACCGGCGATCTCGTGGCATACCAGGAAGGGAGCGAGGCCGTGCTCCAGTGGAGCTATCCCTCGCTGACCACCGCCGGCGACGCCTTGACCGATGTCGAGAGAGTGGAGGTGTGGCGAGCCAACCTTCCGCTGGGTCAGGAGCCGCCGCCCCCCGCCACGCCGCAGGACCATGCCCTCCGGCGCCAGCTGCTCGAAAGCCAGGGCGAGGTGGTGGCCGTGCTCGACCCCGAGCACCTCGCCATGGCGACCAGAGGGTCTTTCCTGCGGTTCAGGGATGATTTACGCGATTGGCAGGACGAGGTCGGTCAGCAGACCGAGCCGATGGTCATCTGGTATGGGGTGCGCACAGTATGTTGTCGCCGGCAGGAGTCGGAGCTGTCCAATGTGGTGCGCCTCGAACCCCAGGAGCCGCCGCCTCCGCCGGTCGAATTGCGGTTGAGGGTGGGGGTCGAGGGTGTCGATCTCGAGTGGACTCAGATTCCCGACACCCGGGTTGTTGTCGAGCGGTCTCGGGACGGCGCCACCTGGAGCTCATTGACTGCCGAACCGGTTGACGGCGGCGCGTGGCGGGATACGATCGCCGCCCAGGGACATGGCTGGAGCTATCGACTTCGCTCGACCACAACGGCAGCCGATGGGTCCAGGGTGGTGGGGGATCCCAGCCAAGCCGCGCGCATCGACTATCCGGACATGTACCCGCCTGAAGCGCCGCAGAAGGTGGTCTGCTTGCCGGAGGGAACACGGGTCAAGGTGCGTTGGGAGACGGTCGAGGAAGCTGTTCTCTATCGGGTTTCTCGTCGCGTCGGAGGAAAGAAGTGGCGCCTGATTGCCGACGACCATCGCCGGCTCCAGTACGTCGACGACGCACCGCCGATCGGAGATCTCACATACCGGGTCGGGGCGGTCGACGAGGCCGGCAATGAAAGCGAGTCTTCGACCTGCACCGTGGTCATGAGCGAGGCGCCGTGAGT
>JBGMRN010000060.1:0-15485 GCA_048061535.1 Thermoanaerobaculales bacterium
CAAGCGCCTCGACGCCGTTGACGGCCGCGAGCACGTCGTAGCCGGCGGTGCTGAGGATGTTCTTTTCGAGGGTGCGCGAGGTAACCGAGTCGTCGACCACCAGCACCTGGTAGCGACGCATGCTGGAATGGTCGAAGACTGCGGGGGTGGCGCCGCTGTCGGAGGACGTGGCGCTGACGAGCTGGCGGCTGTCGAGCACCAGCACCACCCGCCCGTGGTCCATGACCGTGCTTCCGGCCAATCCGGCCGTCCCTTCCAGGTTCCAGCTCAAAGGCTGGACGATGAACTCTCTCTCGCCGAGCACCTCGTCCAGCAGCAAGGCCCGCCGCCGCTGACCGTCGCAGAGGACGATCGCCGGCATGATCTCTGCGCCGTTATTGGGTTCGCCTAGCAAGGCGCCCAGGCAGGCGACAGGAGTCAGGTTGCCGTCCACCGAGACCACATCGACTCCGTCCACAGTTGCGATCTCCGATGTGCTCACCAGTAGCGTCCGCTCGACATCGGCAATGGGAGCGGCGAAGTATTGCTCACCCAGGCGAACTACGATTCCCCTGGTGGTCAGCCGCGTCAGCGGCACCCTGAGAACGAATAGGCTGCCCTGGCCGAGGGTGCTGGAAATCAGAACCTCACCGCCGGACTCGGCCACGTTGGTACACACTACGTCGAGGCCGACACCACGCCCAGCGAGTTCGGTCACTGACCCAACCGTCGTAAACCCAGGCCGAAGCAGGATGCCGAGTACCTCCTCGTCGTCGAACTCGGAAATCTCTTCAGGGGTCGCGGACCCAGTCTTGGCAGCCCAACGTCGGACCTCCGCACGATCGATGCCGGCGCCGTCGTCGCTGACCGAGATCTCCACCCATGCCCCGGCCGAGCGGGCCTGGAGTCGAACCAGACCGATTTCACTTTTGGCCGCTGCCAACCGCTCTTCCGGCGCCTCGATCCCGTGGCCGATCGCGTTGCGGATCAGATGAATCAGCGGATCCCGAAGGCGATCAAGTACCGCGCGATCAACCTCAGTCTCGCCCCCCTCCACCCGCAGCTCGGCGCGGTGACCGGAGATCTTCACAGCCTCCCGGACAGCCCGATTGAAGGGTCCAACCAGGCTGTCGATGCGCACCATGCGCAGCTTGCGCACGGAGTCCTGCAGCCGCTCAGACAGTTGCGTCATTCGTACACTGCCGTTTTTTGAGAATTGGCGCAGCTCGCGGCCGAGACGAGCAATTTCGGTGATGGCCTGGTCTGCCTTGAGCTCGGGCCGGCTGGTCAGCAGACGCGAAACCATGGCCGCCAGGCGGGCGGCCATTTCGCTGCGCTCCTCGGCTCGGAAGACCTCTCCAACGACCTCCGATGTCAGGCCCATCAGCGCATCCAGTCTGCCGACCCCGACCCGTAGGGTCTCGCCCGTGGGCCGTGCCCGCCCGGGTAGTTCATCCTCCACCGGCGTTTCTCTGACCTGGGCGGAGATTTCGCCGAGAAAGCCGTCAAGGCCGAGAACCTCGTCGTCGTTCAACTTTGTGAGACTTGCCTCGAGCAGTCTGCCCCCCCTTCGGGCCAAGGCCACCATTTCGGCGGTGAACTCACGCCGTTGGTCCGCGGCGTCGAACAGCCTCTCCAGGGCCTGGGCCGTGTCCCGCATTGGCGCTGCACCAACCAGGCGTGCAGCGTTTTTTACATTGGAGGACAGGACGAGCAGTTTGTTCCCCTTCCACCGGCTTGGTGGCTTCGCCAGCAGCCTCACCAGGTCGCCGATCAAACCGCTGACCTCACTCACGAAGATGGCACGGAGGTCTTCGTCGGCGCTGAGGTCGATCTCTGCTTCACCGGCAGGTGAAACGCAGGCTGCTGATTGAACCTCGGGCGACCTCGGTTGGCCGCTCTGGTGCAAAGTTGCCATTTCGATCAGCTCGTGGATCCGCCGTCGATAGCCGGCAACCTCGGGCGTGTCGTTGCTGTCCATGGCCACAAAGCAGGCGTCGAGCAGGTCTGAGCCTTGGCGCGCAAGGGCTACGGCTGCGGGCGACAGCTCAAGCCCGTCACGAATTGCGCTGAACAGGTCCTCCACGGCGTGGGACGCGTCGCGGACCCCGTCGACGCCGACCAGGCGCGCTGCACCCTTGATGTTGTGGGAGAGGTGGAATAGCTTGTCCAGCTTCCACCCTTGAGGGTCCGTGGCGAGGTGCTGGCACAGCTCGTCAATCTGATCCTCGACCTCGGCTCTGAAGACAGCCAGTAGCTCTTGGTCGGCGCTCATGCCTCGGCTATCCGCCGTCCCTCGACGATCTCGGCAAGCTGACGGCTGACGACCATCACCTGGTCGGCCGCCTTTTCCAGCTGCTGGGCGCCGGCAGCGTTGTCTGCCGTGGCGCCCGCAACGCTCTTGAGGGCCTCGGTGATCTGCTCGATCCCGGTCAGCTGCTGCGCGGAGGTGAGCGAGATTTGGCTGGTGGCGTCGGCACCATCTTCGATTATTCGGGCCAGGCTGTCGATTGTCTCTCCGAGGTCACCAATCAGCTCGTTTCCCTGCTCGACCCTCTTGACGCCTTGCTCGGTAGTCATCACTGCAGCGTTGGACGATCGCTCGATTTCGGAAAGCATGGTCCGGATCTCGTCGGTGGCCTCCTTGGAGCGCTCGGCCAGCGCCCTGACCTCGCCTGCAACCACTGAAAAGCCCAGACCCTGCTCCCCGGCTTTGGCGGCCTCGATCGAGGCGTTCACCGCCAGTAGATTGGACTGTTCGGCGATTGCCTTGACAGTCTCGACGATTTCGCCGATGCGGACAGTCTTCTCGTTCAGCTCGACTATATTGTGGGCGATCCCCTCCACGCCCTCGCGGATGCTCTGCATGGCCTCTGCCCCCTGGGCGACAGCGTCGAGGGCCTTTTCCGAGACCGCTTTGGAGCCTTGAGCCACGTCGGAGGTGGCCTGAGCCTTCGCGGCCGCGGTGATCGACGTCTGGCGAAGTTCGTCGATCGTGGTCGAGGTTTCTGCCATCGCGGTCGCCGTTTCGCCGGTTGAGGCGCTGAGCTGCTGGACCGAGGATATGATTTGGTTGACTGTCCCCTGGGTCGTCGTTGAAGCTGCGGTCAGTGAACGACTCAGTGATCTTGCCGTATAACCGGAGAGGATCACCGCGGCGAGGATCGCACCGAACGCCAGAAGGCTCGATATCCAGGCCGCTTGCCGCGCCGCACCGCGTAGGCTGGTCATCTGCTCCAACGTGTGCTCCGCGACCATCGAAGATACTTCGCTCAGGGCGCCGATCCGCTTCGAGCTGGCCCGCCACCAGCGCAGGGGATCGATACCGAATTCGTCGATTTCGCGGCTCCGGGTAACGATGTTGCGTAGCTGGTTGAAGTCCTGGTGCTTTTCCTCAGCCATGGCGGACTGGAAACGCTCGATATCGCCGGGCGAGCCGTGGGCGAGAAAAAACTCCTCGAAGACCTTCTGCCGGGCAACCATCCCGACCACCTCCATGACCATGCCTGGATCGGCGAAGTCCATGGAAAACATGACGTTGAGGGCAGTTTGTTCGAGCCCTGCGCTGACCCTGAGCTGAGCGAGGTATTCGACTGACGACAGCATCGACTTGATCTGATCTTGGGTGGTGGCCCCAGCCAAGGCGGTCATGATCGGGAGGACCGCGTTGATTGTGTCCGAGTAGGCGTTGATCTCCTGCATCGACGATAAGCCGACGCCGATCTTCTTGCGCCGAGGCTCGAGGTTGTCGATCGCTTCCAAAGCTACGGTCATCAACTCGGAAAGGGCTGCGTTATCCGCAGTTCCGGCCACGGACTTTCGGAAGGACGAGATGAGCTCGTCGGTCCGGTCGCGCTGGATCGAAAAGCGCGACACGTCCTCATCCGAACTGCCGGCGAGCATCACCGCCACCAGCCCGCGTTCGCGTTCAAAGGCATCGATCAGGTTGGTTGCCTCGAAAGCGAGATTCACCAGGCCCATGAGGCCTTCCATCTCGGCGGCGACGGTGCGCTTTCGGTTGACCTCGAGCACCGCGAAGAACGCCAGACCAACGATCGGAATCAGCACCATTACGGTGAGTCTCCGGTTTAGACTGAGTCGATTCAGGAAACCTGTCACCACGTTCAACCGATCCATGAATGTCATGCGATATCCTCCAAATCACGCTCGGGCTAGAGCTGCTTCCTCACCCGCATCGCAGGAAGCGAGAGCAGCAGTTTTACGTCGATAATCTCTACCAGGTCTCGGGTGACGTTGGTGACGAAGTCCACCGTGCCGCCGTGTAACCCGTCCACCAACTCGTCGGTGGCCACGGTTCGCGGGCCGAGCACCTCGTCAACGCGAATCCCTACTTCACCGGGGGGGCCGCTGACCAGGATCGCCGGGGTCCGGTCGCCGTGGCTGAGAGGTGAGGTGGCGTTGAAAAACGGGCCGATGTCGATCAGGCAGAAGGTTTGGCCGCGTACCTGGAACAGACCGTTGACTACCTCAGTGGAGTGCGGCAGTGCAGTCAGCTCCACCTCCCGCACCTCAATCACTGACGCAATCGGAACTCCAAGCCGGGTATCACCTCTGCGAACGACCACGACTTCAGCGAAAAGCTCGATCTCCTCCTGCTTCATTGCCCTGGCTGCCATCTCGGCCGAGCGACGGCGCAGGATCTCGGTCTCCGCGGGCTTGTGGCGCTCGCTCGACCGCCCCCGAGTGGATTTGTCGAGGCTCTGGCGCAGTCGGTCAGAGTCGAGATTCACTGCTCCTCCAGCTCGGTGGCGTTACGGTTCTCCCGCGCTGCCTCGGCGGTTCGCCCGGTCGCCTCGAAGGCCACTGCCAGCCAGCGCCGGAACGATGGTTCGTTGGGCTCGAGGAAGACGCACCGGCGCAAGCAGCTCACCGCCTCTTTTTCGCGGCCCAGGTTGAGAAGCAGGATACCTTCCCACAACGCGCGCTGGGGCGAAGTCCGGGTTTCGCTTCGCGACAGCGCTTCGAGCGCCTGCTGGTATTCGCCCGCATCGGCGAGCGAGCCAACTTCGCCGAACGGGCCGTTTGCCACCACCAAGGTTGGAGATTCCCGGCGCGCCATATCTGCCGACAGGCCTTCGGCCGGCAACGGAGTGTGCCGGGTGTGCCCCGGCTCTCGGACCGGCCGACTGGAAGCTATTCCCCGGCCTGCTCGCTCAGGCCGACATGGCCGACTGATGCCAGCTTCCAGGCGCGACTGGACCACGGTCTGGCGCTCGGCCGGCGCGGGCCAGTCGGGTGTCAAGACCTCGTGTTCGTCCGGTTGATATCGCTGGTAGACCCGGGATCCGTCCTCAAAGCGTTGCTGCCACTCGGCGGAATCGAGCGACACGGGGTCGCCCGGGCCGACGAGGAAGAGACCGTCCTCGACGAGTCTCCTGGTTAGCTGGGCGGTCACCGCGTCGATCGTCGTCTGGTCCCAGTAGATCGACACGTTGCGGAAGAGAATTGCGTCGAAGCGGTCAGCCGGCATCTCGGGGTCGATCAGGTTTACCTGCGAGAAGCGGGCGAAGGGGCGCAGCACGGACGCGACCTGCCACTCGGTACCGATTTTTTCGAAGAAGCGTTCGTAGCTGTAAAATCCCTTGCGACATGACCACGACCGGTAGCGGCCGAGGGAGGCCGTCCGCAGCCGGTGCCGGCTCAGGTCCCATCCGGTGACCTGGTGTCGCCCTGCCGATCCCGCAGGCAACGCGGCGAGGACCGCGGCTGCCGACCACACTTCCTCACCCGTGGAGCAGCCGGCGCAGAGAACGCGGAAGACCCTGCCGGCCATAGCCCGTTCGAAGCCTTTCCTGGAAATGAGCTTGAAGTGGCCCGGGTGACGGAAGAAGTAGGTCTCTGGGATGGCGGTAACGGTGATCAACCCGGCCCACGCATCCTCGTCGCCCCGGTCCAACCGGGCCAGCCCCTGGGCTGCGCCGTTCCGGCCGCCGAGACGCTCGAGCTGGGCCCTGAGCACCGGGAAGCGGTATGGCGGCACCACGATCCCGCACCTGTCGGACATCAGCTCCACGGCCCGAAGGGTGATTGGGTCGGGGACGGGATCGTGCATAGGCGAGGCTATCATGGGCAGTGGATTTCGGCGCGGCATTGGCCCGGGGTGGCACGAAGGTTGTACGCCGTCCGGTCGCTGTCGGTCGCGACTGCAGCTCGTGGGCGACAAGCGGTCGGCTGAATCATCGCTCAGTCCAGCTCGCTGGCAAGCGTTGCGACGGACAACAGATGCATGACCTCACCATCCTCTCCCGATCTTGTTCCGAGGAGGAACGGCGCCTGGGGAACTCCCGGGTGGGGCGGCGAAAGGGATCGGGCGTCGAAGCTGACCACGTTCCCCACCGCAGAGACCATAAGCCCTATCCAGGTCGGGCTATCCACAATCAACAGCGCCAAGTCGGGCGAAAGCGCGGTTCCCGTTCCGCCGAGCCGGAAGCCGAGGTCGATGATCGGCACCGTCCGGCTGCCGAGCTGGAAGGTGCCCAGCACCCAGTCTGGCGAGCCCACGAGCGGCTGCGGCCACACCATCTGGATGACCTCTCGAACGGCATCGACAGGAATTAAGTACCACAGGTCGGCAGCAGCCACCTGCAATGCGTTGATGGGTTGTATCGGTGCGGCCTTTCCGGCTTTCTCAAGCTGCCGCCACAGGCGTGAAAGCTCAGACTCCGTCTGCCGAATCTTCTCGATCAGGGTGGCACGTTCGACGGCCACGATCAACTCGTTCTCTTGGCCTCGAGACGATCGAGGCGGGCTTTGTGAAGCCCGATCTTGACCGACGCGACCAGGAGGTGGTCCTGGCTCCCCTTTTCGACGAAGCCCACCGCTCCGATCTCAGCCGCTGCCTCCTGGATCTCCGTCAGTGGCCGAGAGGAGTAGATCACCACCGGAATCTCGTGCGGCTGAAAGGAACGGATCAGTCCGGCTATCCGGACCCCTGACAGGGCCGGCATATGCAGGTCGAGCACGATCAGGGACGGTGGATCCGTCTTGAGCCGCTGCGGCAGTTCGATGAGGAGGGCCAGGGTCTCCACAGAATACCCTGCCGGCTCGAGCGCGCGCCGGATAGTGTGAACCACAGTTGGACTGTCGTCGATGACCAGAATGCGCGCACCGTCTTCGGGGTTGCTTCCCGCGGTGGATGAAGTCTGTTTCTCATCCTCTGATGCTTGCTTTTCCATCTCCGCACCTCCTCGTTGACTTTGATCCGCAGCAACATTCGTGCCAGACTGTTCGAGGGTGTCTCGAATATGTTAGTGCAACAGAAACCGGTATCATTTTCTCAATTGGAGACGAAAAATTCCACAGTCGCGACTTTCTGTGTTCCCGATGAAATGGCAATCCCTTTGTGTCCTGGCCTCGAGCACGAGGCGATTCAGATAACACAGGCACGGATCGATGAGGTTGGGAGCGGGCGCCGTCGGGCTCGCCGAAGAGCTGGTCGTGGGTGGCGATGTCGGCGTCGAAGATGCGAACGAGGAGATGAGCCGGTCTCGCACGGGGGAGAAGGTCTGAGGACGTCTCCGTGGATCTTGACCGGCCGGGAGAATCCGGCGACCATGATGGATATGAAAGCTCGCCAAGCAGGGTGAAATGAAGTTCGAGGCCCGTAGATTCCACTTCGGCTCACGGTTCGCAGCGGATGAGCCGCCCTCGAACCTTGGCGACCGCCTCGAGGCGGCGCCGGACGTAGCCGGCGGCGGCGCGGAATCATCGGCAGACCGCGAGCTGTGTGCGTACCTGCGCTCGATCGGAATCGAACTTGGGCCCAACACCCTGAAAGAGCTGATTGACATTTTTTTGCGCGACACTTGCGGCCGCCTCGATGCGCTCGCCACCGCCCTCGACAACGGCGACCAGGAGGCATTGGCCAAGGGCGCCCACTACGTCAAGGGGAGCGCGGCCACGATCCGCGCCAAAACACTCGCAACGCTGTGCGAGCAGCTCGAGGAACTGGCGAAATTTGGGCCCTTGGCCGATGCGGATACGTTGCTCGAACGAATCGGACAGGAGGCTGCCAGACTTCGGCTCACGCTCGACGCGGAGAGGAAACGGATCACGGGCTGACTCTGGAAATTGTTCAACCAGCTCTTGTTGAGCTTTCCCGGCTGGAGCGTACAGGCAAGCGATGACCGCTCCGTGTTACCGGAGGATCACGGATGATCGTGAAAGGAAAAACGGAGTCCAGGCTCGCGAGGTTGAATGATTGTTTCCTCGGTTTCGGAACTGACCCGGGCAAAAACATCGACCTCTTGGTGGCGTGCTGTGGCGAGCTGACGGGCGCTTCCTGCGCGTTGTACAACTGCCTGGATCAGGGCATGCTCTGCACCATTGGACAGTGGAACGTGCCTTCCGGATACAACCGCGTCGACTCGCCTGATGGCCATATCTGCAACGACGTGATCCTGACGGGTGTGAATCGGTTGCTGGTGGTACGGGACTTGCCCGGCACCCGCTACGCCGAGACCGATCCGAACGTCAGGCAATTGCGGTTGCAGACTTACGTAGGCATACCTGTCACGACCGGAGATGTCGTCATCGGCTCCCTATTCGTAGGGTACCAACAGGACTTTGCCCCCGGCGACGAGGACCAATGGGTGATGGGGGTCGTGTCCAAGGCCATCGCCGTAGAAATGCGGCGATGGCAGACGTCCGAGGCGTTGCGAGGGAGCAATCAGAAGCCCAAAGGGCTCCTCGAGTACGTGCACAGCCGGGTTTCGACGCAGCGACAGATGGCCGAGCAGGAAGCACCCACGGTCGAGATCGAGGCCGAGGAGGCGGCCCTTCGGGAAGCTGTTGCGCTGCGGCATGCGAACGAGGAGCTGGCGAGGGCCAAGCTGGCTGCCGAGACGGCGAACCGCGCAAAAAGCGATTTTCTGGCCAACTTAAGCCACGAGATCCGGACACCGCTGAGCTGCATCTTCGGCATGACCGAGCTCGTATTGGACACCGACCTGACGGCCGAGCAGCGCGACTACCTGGGCATGGTAAGAAGCTCCGCAAACTCGTTGCTGACGGTGATCAACGATGTCCTCGACATCTCCCGGATCGAGTTGGGGAAAATTGCGCTCAACCCTATCGGCTTCATCCTCCGAAACGCAGTCGTAGGTGCGCTGGAGTCACTTCGCGTGCAGGCTGGCGAAAAAGGGCTCGAGCTGACCTACTGGGTGGCCCCCGATTGTCCGGACGACCTATTTGGTGACGTCGGCCGGCTGCGCCAAATCCTCGTCAATTTGGTGGGCAACGCCATTAAGTTCACTGACGAGGGTGGGGTCGCGGTGCGCGTGGAGGCTGAGACGCAGATTGGCGGTGAGACGCTGCTTCGATTCGAAGTCGCCGACACCGGGATCGGGATCCCTGCTGACTGTCTGGAAAGGGTTTTTGAGCCTTTCACTCAGGTGGACGGCTCATTGGCGCGGAGGCACGGCGGCGTTGGGCTGGGCCTCGCGATCTCCAGCAGCCTGGTGGAGGCAATGGGGGGGCGTATCTGGTCCGAGAGCGAGCCTGACAAGGGCAGCACCTTCCGCTTCACCGCTCGCTTTGGTGTTCGGCCGGCCACCCGCGTTCCGATGGTGCTCGCCAATTGTCCGGACTTTCATGGCGTCGCAGTGCTGGTGGTGGATGAAAACACGGCTGCGCGGTCGGCCCTGATCTCGACTCTCCAACACTGGGGGATGAGCGTGTGTGGAGTGGACGATTGCCGGCAAGCAATCGCGGATGTGGTGCCTGCGGCGGAAGGCGGCAGAACCCTGCCCGGTATCCTGATCGTCGCCAATTCATCACGAATTGACGGCTTCGATTTAGTCGAGAAGATCCGGCGGCACGACGATCGGACAACGGCGAAAACTATCATGATCGCCGAGCTGGGTCGCATTGGTGACGGCGCCCTCTGCCGGCGACTGGGAGTCGGCGCCTATCTGACCAGACCGGTCACCGACTCGGACCTCCTGGCAACGATCACTCGGCTGCTGAATCCGGCCGAGGACGCGGCTCGAATGGAGCTGATTACCCGTCACACTCTCCGCGAGACGAGACGTACGGACGCTGTCGGGGACGCTCCCCCCGTCAGTATCCTCGTTGCCGAGGACAACCCCGTCAACCAGATTGTGATCCGCGGAATTCTCGAGAAGGGCGGCCACTCCGTCACTGTCGTCTCAGATGGCCGAGATGCCGTTCGTGCGATCGAGCACGGCTCCTTCGATCTCGTCTTGATGGACGTGCAGATGCCACGAATTGACGGACTCGAAGCCACCTCCATTGTTCGCGAGACTGAGCGGAGCACGGGAGACCACCTGCCGATCGTTGCACTCACCGCCCACGGCATGGCCGGTGACCGGGATCGGTGTATTGAGGCCGGGATGGATGCCTATGTTACCAAACCAGTGCCGGCGAGGGAACTCCTCGATCTCGTTTCAAGGATGACCGGTAGTGCGGCCCCCGACGGTCTGGATGAATGAACTGCGGGGTCACTTCTCTTACCCGCATATCTCACCAGCTGCCTGCTGCGGGCGGCGATGCCACACCCCGGACGGAGACGCACCACGGTTCGGGTCGCTGGTTTACCCTTCGACGGCCAGGCCGAGCTTCTTGATCTTCAGCCTCAATACGCGATTCGGGACACCGAGACGCGCCGCGCATCGGCCGATGTCGCCCTTCTCCTCGGACAGCACCGCGGAAATATGCCGCAGTTCCAGCTCGGCCAACGACAGGCGAGTGTCGGTGACCGTGCTATCGGACCGGGCTGTGCCACCCACCGGCAGGTCGCGTGGTCGTACAACGTCGTCGGCACACAACAGCACGGCCCGTTCGAGAACGTTGTGCAACTCCCTGACATTGCCCGGCCATCTGTACGAGGCTAGCGCCTGAACGGCCTCCTCCGAGAGTCGGACACTGGGGCGGCCGAGTTCCAGGGAAATGCGTTCCATGAGAGCGGCAGCAACCAAGGGAATATCACTGGAGCGCTCGCGCAACGCCGGAATATACATCGACCGGGAGTCGAAACAACGGTACAACTCGCTGCTGAAGCTCCCCTCCTCCACGGCTTCAGCCAGCTGACGGTTGGTGGTCGCGATGAGACGCACGTCGACGGCTCGATCCTCCTCCTCTCCGAGCCTGCGGAACGTACCGAAGGTGAGCACACGGATCAGCTTAGACTGAACTGCCGCCTCGACCTCGCCGATTTCGTCGAGGAAGAGGGTCCCATGGTTTGCCACCTCGAATAAACCCCGCTTGGCGCCGGTATCCGGGAGTAGGTTCCAACCAAAGCCAGACAGTTCGGCGTCCAGGAACGGGGCGGTGATCCCGGCGCAGTTGACGTGCACCACCGCCTCTTTTTGCCTCGAGCCGTGGTCGTGGATCCAACGGGCGAGCACGCCCTTGCCGATGCCGGCCTCACCACTGATCAAGACCGGGTCGTCGAAGGCAGCGGCAACGGCTGCCTGCTTTTTGAGATCGCGAATCAGGTCGCTAGACCCCAGAAAGGGGTCGAATGCCCGCAGGGCACTGGCCGGTTGCTGGGCGATTTGTCGGCGGCGGCGCCTGCTCTGCTCGAGGAGCCGGTCGAGAATCACGAGGAGGGCCGGCATCTCCACCGGTTTGGTCAAAAAATGCGCCGCCCCCTCATGGATCGTGCGTACCGCGAGGTCAATCGACCCGTACGCAGTGAGAACGACGATCGGTACCTCGGGATCGACGTCCTGAAACCTCGGAAGTAGATCGAGGGCGGTGCCGTCCGGAAGCCTGAAGTCGAGGATCACGGCATCAGGGTTGGTCGCCGCAAACTTTTCCTCGGCGGACTTGATGCTGTCGGCCTCAACGAATTCAAAACCGTTCGCGCCCAGGAAGGCGCCGACCGCATGCCGGATACTTTCCTCGTCATCAACCAAGAGAACCTTGTTTCGCGCCACGTGACCCTCCTCGTGAATCGTTCGCCATGAACCTCGCGAACGATTGTTCACATCACTCTTTGCAACATCCCTGCACGATCAGTACCAAGAATGAAGGTCAGAATCCGCTCTCAAGGAAGCGAAAACGGCCCGAGCCCATACTGCCCCGTCTCGATCTGAGACCGGCCGGCCCGGTCCGAGAAGTGGGCTCCTTTGCGCCGTGATTCATTTGCGTCTCGCCGCGGACGCGACACGCCTGCGCGGCGTTGCGATGTCGAGGCTGTTGAGCTTTTTGTACAGCGTGCTCCGCGGTACGCCGAGGCGTTCCGCCGCCTTGGCCACCTGCCCATTCTCCTCGGCCAGGACGGCGGCAATGTGCCGCTGCTCGACCTCTTCCAGGGACAGGCTGGTGTCGCCAGGCGAACGGGCTATCTGGGGAAAGTCGCCGAAGTCGAGATCGTCCTTGTCGACCAGATCTCGATCGCACAGAAGGACGGCTCGCTCAAGTACGTTGCGGAGCTCCCGGATGTTTCCTGGCCACGGGTAAGTGATGAGCTTCAGATGAGTTTCGCGGGAAAGCTGGACGCGTGGGCGTCCGAGTTCGAGGGCCAACCGATCGAGCAGAACTTCGGTCAACTCTTCAATGTCGTTCGCTCGTTCCCGCAGAGGAGGAATCCGAAGGGGAAGAGTACTCAGGCGGAAGTAAAGATCAGAGCGGAAGCGGCCATCCTCGACGGTCCTCTCGAGCTCACGGTTGGTGGCAGCGATCAGCCTCACGTCCACCGTCCGGTCCCGCACCTCGCCCAATCTGCGGAAGGTCCCGTCCTCGAGCACCTTGAGGAGCTTGGGCTGGATCTCAGGGGCAAGGTCGCCGACCTCGTCCAGGAAAACCGTTCCGTGATTCGCCACTTCGAGCAGGCCTTGCTTGGCGCTGATGGCACCGGTGAACGCGCCTTTGGCGTGGCCGAATAGTTCTGCGTCGAGGAACGCTGTGGTGAGGCCCGCACAGTTGATGTGTACGAAGGGCTCCTTGGCCCGCGGGCCGTGGTCGTGAATCCAGCGGGCGAGTACGCCCTTGCCGACGCCGGTCTCGCCTGCGATGAGAATCGGGCTGCTCGCACCAAGGAAACGCGTCGCAAG
This sequence comes from Thermoanaerobaculales bacterium, assembly GCA_048061535.1. GTDB lineage: Bacteria > Acidobacteriota > Thermoanaerobaculia > Thermoanaerobaculales > Sulfomarinibacteraceae > Sulfomarinibacter. The sequence continues at coordinate 13,020 of JBGMRN010000060.1, forward strand.
CTCTTTCAAGCGGAGAATGGCGGGGCTTGACCCCAGAAACGGATTGGAGGGGGGACCGTCGGCACCGGTCGAGCGAAACGCGAGCTGATGCCGGCGGGTTCTCCTCTGATCGAGAAGCCGGGCAAGGATCACCTGCAGGGTCGGCAGATCCACCGGTTTGGTCAAGAAATGAGCCGCCCCCTGCTGGAGGGCCCGGACAGCGAGGTCGATCGACCCGTGGCCGGTCAGGATAACGACCGACACGTCCGCGTCGATGCTCAACAGCTTTGGAAGCAAATCGAGGGCGTTGCCGTCAGGGAGGCTGTAGTCAAGAATGACTAGGTCGGGGCTCTGTGCCGTGAATGTACTACTGGCAGAGCGCACACTGTCTGCTTCGAATACCCTCAGCCCGGCGGCCTCGAGGAATCCACGGAGCGGGAGACGGACCCCAGCGTCGTTGTCGACGACCAACACGGTACCGGCTGTCAGATTTCCCCTCCTCTTTCTCTTCGTGCAGTTTCTCAGTATACGACAACAGAGCCCATGAACCGCAACGGCGGGGCGGCTGGTTTCTCAGCAGCTGAGGTTGTTGCCTTCAGGGACGTTTTCTCTGATGCACGGGACCTGCACAGTGAAGACGGCGCCATTCGGACCCGATTCGGCGACAATCGTGCCTCCGTGTTCGGAAACGATCCTCTGGGCCAGGGAGAGTCCGAGGCCGGTCCCTCCCTGGCGGCGGGTGAAGAACGGCTCGAAGATGTGGGGCAGGTCCTCCGGTGAAATCCCCGGGCCCTGGTCGGAGACTGAGCAACACGCCCAACACTGATGATCTTCTGTGTGAGTCGCACATTCGACCGTGACCCGGCCACCTACTGGGGAGAAGCTGAGCGCGTTGGTCAACAGGTTTTCCACTGCCTGCACGATGCGCTCCTTCTCGACCTCGACCTCAACATCAAACTCGGCCATCCGGGTTACTATCTGAACGTTGGCATCAGCGGCCCGAGCGGAGCACCTCGTGATCGCCTCGGCGACGATGCTGGCCAGCCGGCAGCGGGACGCCTCCCCGATCGATGGTCGAGAGTAGTTCAAGAGTTCCCTCATCAGCTTCGAAAGACGATCGACTTCTCTCTTCAGGTTTTTCAGGTAGGCGTCGAGGCGATCGAAGCCCTCGGTGTTCATGAATATAGCGGAGATGGCGTCGACCGTCGCCGAGATGGCGAACAAGGGGTTGCGAACCTCGTGCGCCACACCAGCGACGAGAGTGCCCATGGCCGACAGCACTTCACCACGGCGGAGCGACTCCTGCAGCTCGATGAGACGGGTGACGTCGCGCAGGCTTGCCATCAGCGCCGGCTCGCCCCCCCACTCGGTACGAACAACGGTCATTTCCGCGGACCTGTCCCGCAGGCAGTCGTTTGGTCTGACTGTGAGTTCGATCGCCTCACCTGGTCTCAGCAACGGGCTCACAAGTTGGCCCAGCGAGTCGTTTCGATCTCGGTTCAGCATTCTTTCGGCGGCGCGGTTGAGATAGAGCAAGAGTCCCGATTCAGAGGTTACGACAACGCCGTCCTGCAGCCGTTCGACCACATTGTGGAAGCTCTCTCGGCTGGCTCGCAATTCCTCTTCTCCGTGTCGTCGGGCGGTCCGGTCGCGAACCTGGTTTTCGGCGATGGCAACTCTGGTAACGAGAAACTCCGGACTCAGCTGGGACTTGAGAAGGTAGTCATCGGCTCCCGCCTCGAGCATGGACATGAGGTCGACGTCCGTGCTCCCGGCGGTCACTGCAACCACGACCGTCCGATGTCCGTTCTCGTGGGAGCGCATCAAGCGGCACAGTTCCAGACCGCTCATCGCCGGAAGGCCAATGTCAAGGAGGGCCAGAGGAAAGGGGTTGCGGCAGAAATGATCCCAGGCCGCCTCCGCGTCCGTGCAACAGGTGACGTCGTGGCCGCGTGTTGACAGGACAGCTTTCAGGAGAAGCACCATGCCCGGGTCGTCGTCGACCACCAGCACCCTCACGGGCTCCGCTCCCGCGAGAAACCCCGCTCGCTCGTGCATCGGTCCGAAACTCCAAGCATAGTGACGATTCCATAATAGCCGAAAAGCCAATCTCATCCGGCAAGATGTGGTCTTTCTTGTCTCAATAACGTTTTGAAAGTGTGGAACCTTTTCCAGCGATGGCCGAAGAAGTATTTCTTCGCAGCCCGTTACTGCGTGCCTTCAGCGCTTTTGTCCCACCGCCTTTCTACTGCGGGGCACAATACGAAGTGCGTGTCTGCGTTTTTCTCGAGGAAGTTCGGGGGGGCATCCTCGGGACGTCGAGGGGCGGCCGGCCGACATCGGCCTTCCGCGTCAGGCCTGATCGGACTCCGCGGCGGCGCGCTCGAGGTTGAGCTCGAGGAGGCGTTCAAGGAGCTCCTCGTCACCTAGGTCGGCCGGCCAGCCGTAGGCCGCGAGGACCGCCTCGTCGAGGCGGCGGTGGATCAG
>JBGMRN010000061.1:0-2667 GCA_048061535.1 Thermoanaerobaculales bacterium
GTGCCAATCGTGAAAAATCGTCCGGTCGTGGTGATGGTAGTCACATTGGCCCTGGGTCTCGCGGGCATCGCCTTCGCCCAGAGTCCCGACTACCGGATCGTCGAGAGCCCATTCCAGGAGGACCTCGACTATGAGATCGGCACCGATCTGCGCCCCCGAGTCGAGATCGACGGTGTTCGTTGGACGCGATTTGCCATCCAGCCCAAGGAAGGCAAGGAGATCGTCGCCGACAAGGCAATGCCGGTCACGATCGAGCTCGAGTTTGCGAACCAGACATCGAAGGGTGCAAGATTGCTGGTGATCATTCTCTTCGAGGACGCGAGCGGCAACCCGTTGGATCGCATCGAGTGCAAACCGGTGAAAGCAGGCGGTGACCGCCTCAAGGAGTCGATTCAGAAGTTCAAGATTGAAGGTAATGTCTTGCTGCGCACGCGCAAGGTCTACCTTTTCTGCGAGGTCGAATTCTGATCGCAGCCCACACTTACCACGCGGTTTGACGTCTGAGGAGGGCGAGAAACTCCTCGCGCACCATGCGGTCGGCAAAGCAGCCACGGAGCGCCGAGGTGGTGGTTTGGGCGCCCGGTTTTTTGACGCCACGCATCTCCACGCAGAGATGGCGGGCCTCGACCACGACCATCACCCCCTGTGGCTCGAGCTTTCGCCACAGAAACTCGGCGACCTGCTCGGTCAGCCGTTCTTGGAGCTGCGGACGCTTGGCGTAGAACTCGAGGATTCGGGGCAGCTTCGAGAGGCCGACGATCGTGGACTGCGGAATGTATGCGATGTGGGCATGCCCGTAGAAGGGCACGAAATGGTGGGCGCACATGGAGTAGAAGGGGATTTCCTTCTCAATCACCATGTGGTTGTACCCCTCGTCGTTGGGAAAGGTGGTGACCTTCGGCTCTGCCCCCTCGCGCAGGCCGTGGAACATCTCCAGGTACATCTTGGCCACGCGCTCCGGCGTGTGCGTGAAGTTGGGGTCATCGAGGTCGAGCTTGAGCTCGCGCATGATTGCACTCATGTGCTCGGCCACCCTCTCGATGATGCGTTTTTCCTCCCCACGGGGAACCGAGTTGTCGCCGTTGGAGCCCGTCTCCTTCGAGTGTTTCTCTTCGCCGACGCCCACTCCCGCAAGGTCACCCATCTCACCATCTCCTTCGCACAGGAACAATCACCGCATAGCTTAACGTATTCCACGCCGTGCCCGTGAGGATGCCAGGCATGCCGATTCGCTGTGATGCGACCCTGAAACTGCCGCGCGCTCCCGCGAATCGGGATGCCACCTCCGAACATGCGCGCCCAAGCGCGGGCTCAACGCCCCGAGCCACCCGACCGCCTCACCGCGCCGGTAATTCCGAAATCCGAAATCCGAAATTCCAGACTCCTCTGCTACCATCCGCTTTCATGGCGAAGACTGCCGGAACCAGCCTGCTGATCACCGGCGCCCATGGCCAACTCGGCAGGGCGCTGGCGGCTGCGGCGGCAGATCGTGGCCTTTCGTTCGCAGGACGCGACGTGGACACCCTGGACATCCGCGACGCCACCGCGGTCCATGACTGGATCGCCGCCGCCCGCCCGGCAGCGGTAATCAACTGTGCGGCGATGACCGCGGTCGACGACTGCGAGTCCAACGAGGCCGAGGCGACGTCGATCAACGGCGATGCCGTCGGCAACCTGGCCGCGGCATGCACGGCGGTCGGCGCCCGCCTGGTCCAGATTTCTACCGACTACGTGTTCTCAGGTGACAGCGACCGCCCCTATTCGGAAAGTGACGCGACCGCCCCGCTGAGCGCCTACGGACGCTCGAAGCGACTGGGAGAGGAGCTTGCCGGCTCCTCGGTCAGCCACCTCATCGTACGCACCGCCTGGCTCTACGGGCACGGCGGACGGTCGTTCGTCGAGACCATCCGCGCTCAGATCGAGGGTGGCGCGCGCACCCTCCGGGTGGTCGCCGACCAGCGCGGCTGTCCCACCTACTGCGACCATCTGGCGGCGGCGATCCTCAATCTCGTCGACGCGCAAGCGGAAGGTGTGGTTCACGCGGTCAACTCGGGAGACACGACGTGGCACGGATTCGCGGTTGAGATCGCGCGCCTCCTGCAAGCGGGAGTGGACATCGAACCGGTCTCCAGCCCGGAATTCCCGCGCCCCGCCCCGCGCCCGGCTTACTCGCTGCTCGACACCTCGCGCCTCACCGCCCTCCTCGGCCGCCCGATGCCCCACTGGCGGGACGCCCTCAAAACCTACCTGGACCGACCGTGCGTATCCTGATCACCGGCATCACGGGGTTCGTCGGTCCTCATTTGGCCGAGCACATCGCGTGCTCGGCGCCGGAAGCCGAGATCTGGGGCCTCGTCTGGGGGGCGGAACCGGGAGACGCACCGCCCGCTGTGCGACGCGTCGCCGGCGATCTCACCGAGATTTCATCGCTGGTGGCGGCTCTCGACGCCTCCAGACCGGACATCGTCTTCCATCTCGCGGCCGCTTCGTCGGTGGCCTCCTCCTGGGATCGCCCCGGCCGCTTCCTCGAGGTCAACGCGGTCGGCACCGTCAATCTTTTCGAGGCCCTGCGCACGCTCGGCATCCGGCCTCGGATCGTCATCTCATCGTCAGGGGAGATCTACGGACCGGTGCCCCCGAGCATGCAGCCCATCACCGAGGAGGCCC
>JBGMRN010000061.1:2767-15482 GCA_048061535.1 Thermoanaerobaculales bacterium
GGAGGCCCGAAATTCCTCTCGAAAAGACCCTTGGCGACTTGCTCGATTGGTGGCGGGCAAACCCCGAGCATTGAATCTCCATACCGCTTGAGTCCAACACCCGGCCGTGTCAGAGTGGCCGGGAAGTGCTCAGGAGGTGGCTTTGATGGACATGGAACGTCGCAACCGGATCTCGCAGTGGGCCTTCGACACCAGGGCGATTCTCGGCCGCTTCCACCTGTGGCTGGAGGACGTGGAGATCCGGTCGGAAGGCGATCAGAGCAACGACGGACTGGCATTCGTCGGCGGGGCCATGGAACGAGCCTTCGTCGCGGCCGCCGCGGTCACCGCCCTCGGCACGCGCCTGTTCGGGCGTTGGGGAGAAGGCAAGGACCTCGACAAGGCTGGTATCAACCGGGTCAAAAAGGACGCCGACGCTGTTTCCGCCTATGCCCTCTCGGAAGCACTGTGGTATCTCACCCGAAGCCTGCCCGAGAACCACGCGGTGATGATTTCTCTCGGCGAGGGTCTGATGCCCAAGGCCGGGGAGACGCCGGAAATGGGCTCGAACCCCCTGCTCGGTTTCGGTCGGGTCTATGCGCGGCCACAGGTGGCACACTTCCTCGACCACCGGGTCCACCGCCTGGTCAACGACCCCGGCTACGAGTGGCCGGAGTTTTGGCGCGACCTCCAGAACGCCGGCATCACCGTTTGGGGGGCGGCGGTCGACACCCTCGAGAACACCTCCCGATTCGCCAAAGGCAGTCCCACCGGGCCGACCACCGTGCTCCACCTCTTCGACCAGCCGCTCAAGGTGGCCCGGCCCTACGAGGGCTACATGGGAAACCTGGTCCTTCCCCGTGAGGTTGTGGAACGGGCGGCCGGCCATTCGATCCTCATCGACTTTCGCACGCCTCGCGCGCGGGTGATGGAGGCGATCTGCGAGACCTACCCCGGCATCGAGCCGGAGCATGTCCACGTGTGGACCCTCGGCGGCGCCTCCCGAGCGCTTCGCCTCGGCGGCCTGTGGTCGGAGTGGCGGGAGCTCGGTGCGCACCTGGTGGAAGACGGCTGGACCATGCCCCACACCGGCATGCCGGTCTTCACCGAGTCCGGGACCTACGCCCCGGTTTTCCGGGTCGGCCCCTTCACCGACGACGACGGCAACCCTCACCTGTTCATCTGCGACGGCTATGCGGCTTCGGCGGAGGCGATGCAGGCGGCCAGCCTCGACCCGATCCTCGACCTCACAACCTCGATGTGCATCTTCTCGTCCGAGTTCAAGGCGCCGGTCGAGAATGAGCAACACGTGAGCGCTCTCGACCCCGGGGCGGAGGATTTCGGGGAGCGGTTGGAAACCACCCTGGGCGCCAAGCTCGAGTCCGGGCGAATCGAAGCCTATCGAGTCAGTCTTCGCTCGGCGCGCGAGGCGTTGATGCCGATCCAAAAGCGCACCATCACCGCCGACGATTTCTTTCCGCTGAAGGAGTGGCGGGTGCTCGCCCTGGTTGGGTACATGCTCCCCGACCCCTACGTCGGAGCGCCTGGAGTCGAACGGGTCGCCGACGATCTTTTCAGGGTTACCACCTGCTCCGCCACCCGCCGCAGCATGCTCGAGGTCACGCTCACCCTGCGCCTGATGGAGCCGGTGGACGAGATGAGAATGGTCTTTTCGCCGCTGCTCGACCGCTTCTACGCCGGCCAGGACTACCGGCAGCGCCCGGTCAAGATCTCCGACTCGGGCCGCATCCGCAACGAGCTTCAGACGCTGTGCTCAGAGGCCATCGAGTATCTGCCCGACGATCGCATGCTGGTGCACTTCGACCAGGTGGACGACGCCGTCCTGTCCCCGGACAAGAAAAGGCTGATCCGTGAGGTCCTCACCTGGTACAAGGCCGAGCACCCGATCTGGTTCGGATGGCTGGAGATGACGTGAGGCAATGAGTTCGGAATTCGGAATTCGGAATTATCGGCGCGGTGAAGCGAACGGGTGGCTCGAGCCGTGGTACCCGCGCTTGGGCGCGCTCGTTCGGAGGTGCCTGGCTTCGATTCGCAACAACCCTTCCCGGATAGCCAACGTGTCCCCGCGAATCGGTGCCTGGCATTCTCTCGGGAAGCGCGATGACAGAACGTCGCGTCACCTGTCAGCAACGCAAATCAGGAGCTTTGAAAAGTGAGCCCTTCAAGCTTCGCCCGTACCTCGGCCGGTATGCGCTGCGGCCTGCCGGTGGTGTTGTCCACGAAGGCCATGGTGGTCGACGCGGTTGCGGCGGTGACGCCGTTCGCCTCGACGAGGCACTCGAAAACAAACGACGCCCCCCTGATCTCACCCACCCGAAGCCACACCTGCACCTCGTCGTAGAGTCCGATCGGGCGCCGATAGTCGATCTCCAGGCGCACAACGAAAAACGGGATGTCCATCGCCTCCCGGCCGCCGAGCCGCCGCCGCCAGACCTCGGTCCTCGCCATCTCGACATAGCTGGCGAAGGTGGCGTTGTTGACGTGCCCGAAGGCGTCGAGATCCCGCCACCGCACCTGGATCGGACAAACGAAGGGGTGGTCATGCATCGCGAGCAAGGGTAGCAGGGCGAACAGGGACGAGAATTTGGAATTAGGAATTCGGAATGATCGGCGCGGGGAAACCACGACGTAGATTGAGGCGTGTTGCCCGCGCCCCGGGCGCGGCAACCCGCAATTCGCCCGGCGAATTGCAGGCGGTAGTACGATCTTCCCGATGAACGACGACCCGATCGCTCCCGGAGAGGTCAAGCTTTGGTGGACCTCGGTGCAGGAGTCCGCACCCTTGGTCGAATCCCTGCAGTCCCTCCTCGACGAGGACGAGCTTCAGCGGGCTGTCCGTTTCCGCGTGGAGGCCGCCCGGCGCCGTTTCGTGACCGCCCGAGCCATGCTGCGCCTCGTCCTGGCACGCTCCACCGGCATCCCACCCGAGCAGCTCGCCTTCGCCTTCGGCAAGCACGGAAAGCCGCGGCTCGCGACCGGAAGGCCCTGCTTCAACCTCGCCCACTCAGGCGACACGGCGGTGGTCGCCGTGGCCGGCGAACCCGTCGGCGTCGATGTCGAGGAGCTCAGAGCGCTGCCGAACGGGCGCCGTCTTGCCGACCGCATCTGCACACCCACCGAGCTCGACACCCTGGGTTCACTGCCCGAGGCGGAGCGCGACTCCGCTCTGCTCCGTCTCTGGACCTGCAAGGAAGCCGTCCTCAAGACCCTCGGTTCGGGCATCGGAGGCGGCATGCGCAGCGTCGAGGTCGATGCCGATCCCGGCCGGCCGCCCCGACTCCTGCGGCTTCAGGGAAAGGCATATCCCTGGTCCCTGCTCCAAGCTCCCCTGCCCGCTGAAGTCGTGTGCACGGTGGCGGTCTGCAGCGAATCGTCACGTCTTTCCACCCATCCGTTTCCTTGGCTCGACCTGATAGCCCACAATTGACAAGGCGAATCCTGGTCGCCTGGTCATCGTGAGGAGGACCGGGATGAGAAGCAGACCGAGAACACGCCTCCACCGATCGTCCTCTCGATCTGTTACGATCAAAGGGTGATGATCGCGATCTCGGCGACTTCCCACCGCACCGGCGCACACGCCGTTCGTTATTACCGCGGCCCCTGCCAGCGCCGGTGGCTACCCGTCTGAGCTGATGATCGCGGGGCCCGCCGGCAGCGGCGGGACCCATATCCCGCCGTTGTCCGCGCCCCGGCCTGGAGGCAAGGATGCGGACCGACAACCCATCGACACCATTGCTCGACCAACACCGGCGTGACATCGAGGCGCTGGACCGGCGCATTCTGCACCTCGTCTGCGAACGGCTCGCGCTGGCCCGCCAGATCGGCGAGCTCAAGCAAGCTGCCGGCATCCCGCTGCGCAACTTCAGGGTCGAGGCCGAGGTTCACCAGCGGTTCGAGGACGCGAGCGGCGCGCTCGGACTCGATGCCACCGTCGGCCGAGATCTCGCCGTCTTCCTGATTTCGAAAGCGGTGGAGGAGCAGGCGACCCACCGTGATGCCTCTTATCGGGGTGACGCGCTGAGCACCCTGGTGGTGGGAGGCAAGGGCGGCATGGGCCGATGGATCGCCCGCTTTCTAAACGGGCAGGGCCACCGCGTCACGATCTTCGATCCCGCTCCCGACGACTCCGACTTCCCCGAGGTTTCGTCCCTCGAGTCGGGCGCATCTCAGGCCGACCTGATCATGGTGGCGGTCCCCATGAGCGCCTGTCCCGGCGTTCTCGAGGAGTTGACACATCTCGGGGCCGGCGCAGTGGTGGGTGAGATGTGCAGCCTCAAGGGCCACCTCCTCCCGATCGCCGAGTCGCTGCGCAGGAACGGTCTCCGGCTGGTCTCGTTCCACCCTCTCTTCGGTTCCGACGTGCGCATGCTCTCCGGCTGCACCATCGTCTTCTGCGACGAAGCCCGAGGAGAGGACCTCGAGGTGGTGCGGGCGCTCTTTGCCGAAACCTCGGCGAGCCTCGTCGAGATGTCGAGTACCGAGCACGATCGGCGGATGGGGCTCGTCCTCGGGCTGACCCACCTCGCCAACCTGGTCTTCGCGAGGGCTCTCGTCCATTCCTCGCTGGCCGCAGCCGATCTGACCGAGGTGGCCGGCGTAACCTTCGCCAAGCAGATGGGGACGACCTGTGAGGTGACCTCCGAGAACCCGGGCCTCTACTATGAGATCCAGACCCTCAACGCGCTCACCCCCGAGACCGGTCGGTGGCTCCGCCAGGCTCTCGACGACTGGCTGGAGGCGGTGGAGACGGGCGACGAGGCGTTGTTCGCGGAGTTGATGACCGGATGCCGCGACTACCTCGAAGGGGCGACGGACGAGAGGAGAACGTGATGGGAGCGGTGGGGCGAGTCCGGACGGCGCTCGCGGCCCACCAGGGTCCGAGGTTCGCATGGCTGGTGGGGGAGCCCTGTTTCCCGCCCCCGGAGGTGTTGCGCGAGGCCCTAGTCCGCGCCGCCCGGACGCGCCGTTTCGACTACGCCCCCCCCGCCGGCCTGCCGCTTCTTCGTGAAATCCTGGCCGCACGCCACCAGGGTCCTTCCTCACCGGTCGGGGCGGATCAGGTGGTCGTCACCACCGGGGCCAAGGCCGGTCTGCTGGCGGTGCTCGCCGCCATTCTCGAACCCGGCGATGAGCTCATCCACCCGCTCCCCTGCTACCCGGCCTACCCGGCGATGGCCGCCCGCATCGGAGCACGCCCGGTCGGGGTCTCGGAGTCGAACGGCAGCTTCGAAGGCTGGGCCGACAGGGTGGGCGAAGCGATCGGGCCGCGGACCCGGGCGGTGGTCCTCGCCTCACCGTCGAATCCGACCGGCGCAACCCTCGATCTCGCGCAGGCACGCGCCCTGGTCAGGCTATGCCGCGATCGCGGGGTCCGGCTGATCTGCGACGAGGCCTATGCCGACTTTCCGCTCCGGCCCGGCCGCGACGGGCATCCGGCCCAGCTCGACCCTCGACACGAAACCGTGGTCCAGGTCCGCAGCGTCTCCAAGAGCTGGGCCCTCTGCGACTGGCGCATCGGCTGGATAGTGGCCGACACTCCCCTCGCGGCGCGGGTGGCCGAGGTGCACGCAGGGCTTATGAACCCGGCGCCCGGGCCTGCCCAGGAAGCGCTCCTGGCGCTGCCGGAGGTCCCGGAGTCGTACACAGCCGGCGCACGGGACACCATTGCGGAGCGCATGTCGGAGGTCTGCGCCGTCCTCGAGGCGGGCGGGGCCACGATCGACCGGCCGGAGGGCGGTTTCTACCTCTGGCTGGACGTCCGCTCTCCGGCCGGGGAGCGCGGAAACGGGATCGTCACGCCCTGGTGCGTCGAGCTGGCCGGGGACCACGGCGTGGGGCTCTGGCCGGGAGAGGATTTCCACGGCAACGGCCGGGTTCGGCTTGCGGTGACCGCACCGGCCGATGAAGACTGGGCACATTCTCTCGAGGCGTTGGCGAGGGCGATGCAGCCTCCAGATTGAGCGGTCAAACGCGCTTATGGTCTGGCGACTCGGGCGTCCGCGACGCCCCCATGCCCTGCCAGGCGAGCCAACCACGAAGGACCAACGACTTGAACGGGCCCGAGCGATTGGCGGTCCGCTGCACGCTCCAATCGACGATATTGCGGGGAGGTGTCGTTCGCTGGTCCTCGGGTCGGGTTTCGAGGAGCATGGCCTCGGTGGGACAGGTGACCACGCAGACACCGCACCCGATGCAGCGCTCTTCGAGGACCCGATAGCCGCCCCCGTCCGTCTCTTCGATCGCCTCGACCGGGCAGCGTTCATCCGCACAGGTTCCGCACACGGCACAGATTTCATGGTCGATCCTCGTCACCCAGTTGCTGCGCACGAGACCGTAGGGCGAGTGGAACTCGGTGAGCAACCGCAGGAATCCGCAGCAGCACGAGCAGCAGTTGCAGACGAACATCTGGTCGTGTTCGAAGTTGTAGGTGCAGTGGACGAGGCCTTCTGTTTCGGCGGCATCGAGGACCGCCAGCGCCTCGTCCCGCGAGATGGACCGACCCCGCAAACCCGAGCCTTCGTAGGCGTCCTCCTCCTTCGAAAAGGCGAGGCAGGTCTCCAGCGTGTGGCTGCACGGCTGCCCCTGCACCGCCTTTTCAACCCTGCAGATACAGTCCATGAGCTGAAAGGAGCGAGCATCTTCGATCATCGTGCGGGTGTCCTCGTAGGCGAGCACCGTGGTTCGGGGGTCGATGGGCCGGTTGACGGGTACGACCCGTGCAAGGTGCGGCGCCTTCCCGCCGAGGGTCATCGCCAGGTGTGGGGCGTACTCCTCGCAGAGCTGAGCCAACTCCCGATCAATGCGATTGAGCTGGAACTCGAAGATCCCGACCACGAACGGCGCCAGGGCGTATCTTCTTTGACCCCTGATCTTGAATGAATAGATCTGTCCGCGGCTCGCCATCCCCTCGAAAATCTCCCGCGTCTCCTCCTCGGACCGCTTCAGCCGTCTCGCGATCTGGGCCGGCGTCTCGGGAACGGGCTTGAGCCTGAGCGCCATCGCAGCGTCTTCGGGAGAGAAGATCTTCCGCAGAATCGCGAGCTCGACCCCGCTCTCGGTGGCCGGAAAGCCCTGGGGCAATCCGTCGAGCTTCTTCGCGAGGCGCTTGAAAACATCGGTCATTGAATCCTCCGGCGCAACCACGATACCGCTACTCTTCTGCGGCCGGCTCGTCCAGCCAATTCGGGGTTGTCTTGTGTTCGAGGAAGGAGCGAACTCCACGGGCGCACTCGGGATGCGCCCGCTGGCGGACATTGGCCTCCGCTGCGATCTCCAACGCCTCTCTCCAGCCGAGACCGACCGCGTCGTTGAGCAGCGCCTTGGTGGCCGTAAGGGCCGACGGCGACGCCTTGGCGCACACCGACCTCGCCAACGCCATGGCGCATTCGAGCGCCTGACCCTCCGGCGCCAGCTCATCGGCCAGCCCGAGGGCCACGGCGCGCTCGCCATCGATCATCTCGGGGTCGAGGAGCATCCGCCGGGCCACGTGGCCCGGGACCCTCCGGGTAAGAAAGGTGAGCACGACGGCGGCGAGGAAGCCAATCTTGACCTCGGTGTAGGCGAAGCGCGCACCCGGTTCCGCGACCACCAGGTCGCAGGCGGTGGCGAGGCCGCAACCACCGGCCACCGCGGCGCCCCGGACCGCCGCGACTGTCAGCTTCGGGTGGCCGAGAAGAGCCTCGAAGAGCCGGCGAAGACGCTCGCTGTCGGCCAGGTTCGCCTCCTCGTCACCCCCCGCCGCCACCCGCTCGAGCGCGTCGAGATCGGCCCCGGCCGAAAAGTGCCTCCCGGCGCCGGTGAGAACCACCGCCCGCGTCGAGGCATCCTCTGCGGCGGATTCGAGAGCGGCGGTGAGCTCCTCGATCATCGCCGGCGACAACGGATTGGCGCGCTCGGCGTCGTTGAGGACCAGGACGAGGAGAGGACCGTCCCGCCTTGCAAGTACATGATCGACCACGAGATCATCCTATCACCCAACCCGGCGGGGCCGGAACCAATGAATTTCCCGCACCGCCGGAAGGATTAGCCTGCACTTCTCACCGCTCAAACCGTCAGGCGCTGGGGAAAACCCCCGTAGAGTGCCAGCAGACGCGGAAGCACGACCTCGTGCGAGAAGAGCCGGGCACGTTCGAGTCCACGGGCACGCAGTCGCGACCACAGCTCGCTGTCCTCGAGAACGCGCGCGACTCCGGCTGCGATCGCTTCGGTGTCCTCGGGATCAACCAGCAGGGCGGCGTCTCCGGCAACCTCCGGAAGGGAGGATCGGTCGGAGGTCACGACCGGCGTCCCGCAAGCCATCGCCTCAGCCACCGGCAAGCCGAAGCCCTCGGCCAACGAGGGATAGACGAGCGCCCGTGCTCGGCGGTAGAGGGCTGCGAGGTCCCGCTCGGCGAGGTGGCCCGTCAGAATCGCCCCTCCGGCCCGAGCCATCCGTCCGAGGCGTCGTCCGAGCTTCCGCTGTAGCCAACCGGTTCCCGCCACCACGACCAGGCTGTGGTCGCGCAGCGCCGTTTCCGGCAGCAGCGCCCAGGCGTCGAGCAGCCGGCCGAGGTTCTTGCGCGGTTCGAGACTCCCGACCGCGAGAACGAAATCTCGGTCGATCCCCAGCCTACGGACCACCCCCTCGTCGGCCTCCGCCTCGGCGTCAGCCGAAAAAACCCGGCCGAGCATCGGCGGCAGGACCTCGATTCCCTCTCCGGACAGCGCCAGCAGGCGCATTGCCTCGCGCCGGGTCGTCTCGGAATCGGCGATCACGCCCGCTCCACGGGACAACGCCTCGGCGACGGCGGTCAGGGTGCGCACGCGGTTGTCGAGGGTGTGGCACCCAACATGGCTGAGCACCGTCAAATCGTGGAGGGTGAAAAGGTGCCGCGGCGCTCCAGACGGCGGCATCGTGAAGCCCGGAGCGTGGAAGAGATCGAGGGTCTCGAGCTCGGGTCTCGTGGCCCGGGCGACGCTGACCCGCGGCGGAAGCGAACCGAGCGCGTCCTCGTAGATCTCCCGCCGCGACGTCCCGTCATCGAGATCGAACAGCACCACCTCGTGGGCCACTCCTGGACCGGCGAGGGCACGGGCTACCTCGCGGGCATAGACGGCCACTCCACCGCCGCCGTGCAGGACCCTGCCCACGTCAAGGCCGACGCGCACCGCTCGACTCCTTCCTATCACCGGCACACGCTTTTCGCAGACCCTCCAGGTGCTGGAGCAGCGCCTCGCCTGTGGACCGCGGCAGGCGTCCGTCCGATACGGCCGCCTCCACCTCTACGGCCGCCGCCAGGAGCCTCGAGAGACGGCGACGTCGCCGCCACCCGGAGCGCCCGAGAAGGACGGCCGCCGGAACCAGCACCCCCGCCAACCCAATCATCAACCCGGAGAGACTCACGCACCACCCCCACCCGAAGCCCACAGGTCGACCGTCCGGTCGCCGAACCGGCGTCGCAGGCGGCGCTCGACGAGCTGCGCCTCCCAGCGCGGTCGGTGGAGTCGATAGAAAAGGAGCTGCGACGGCCGGTAGAGATCATCGTCGACGGCGCCGCGGGCCAGCCCCCCGGCGTGGTTCGCCACCGCCTCCGGCGACTGGGCGAGACGCCAGCCCGCGCACTCGAGCCGGATGCACAGGTCGACGTCCTCGAAGTACATGAAGAAACGGGGGTCGAAGCCGCCCACCCCGCGAAAGGCCTCCGCGCGGACCAGAGCACAGGCGGCGGTGAACCAGGAGCGTCCCACCAACCCTGCGACCAGGCGCGCCGCCCGGCCGTGCGCCCAGGCCGACGCCTCGAAGGGATTTCGCAGCTTCTGGAGGAACTCCCCAACCACCCCGCGCGCGGGCGACCAGGAGAACTGGCGCCCCCCGTCGGGATATCTGAGAACAGGCGCGGCCAGGCCGAGGCGGGAATCGCGGTCGAGAACCTCGCGGAGCCCCGCGAGGGCTCCGTCCTCCAGCCACGCGTCCGCGTTGAGTAGCAGGAGGGCCTCGCCCTCCGCACTGTCCGCAGCGAGGTTGTTGGCAGCGGCAAAGCCGATGTTGCGTTCCTGCGCGAGCACCCTCACGTGCGGAAATTCCCGCCGAACGAACCCCACCGAACCGTCTTGAGATGCGTTGTCCACCAACAGCACCTCGAGCCCAGCGTCCGGCGGGCCCAGGCTTTGCAGACAGCGCCCGAGGCACTCCTCGCCATCGCGGTTAACGATGATCACCGAGATCATGATGCAAGCGCCTTCTGCAGCTCGGCGACCAACAGGCGGGAGCTCGTTTCCCAATCGAAGACACCCAAGACCGCGGACGCCTCGTCGAGGATCCTCAATCTTCCCTCGGGGTCGGAAAGCACGGTCTCCACCTTCTCCACAACCTCCTCAGAAGTGACTCCCGGACAACGCAGCGGGTATTCCGGCCAGGCGTCGTCGAGGGCGAGGCCGGCGCTCACCACCACCGGCGTGCCGCAGGCCAGGCACTCCAGCGGCGGGAGCCCGAACCCTTCATGACGCGACAGGTAGAACCCGAGCTCCGCACCCCGGTACAGGGGAGCGAGACAGATCTCCTCGACCCAGCCCAATCGGAGTACGGCACCCTCCATCTCCAACCCTTCGACCCACCGGTCGAAGAGCTCCGGACGGCGCATGCGATTGGCCCCGCCGATCACTAACTGCAGCTCGGGGCGCCCCCGACGCAGAGAGGCGAAGGCCTCCAACACCACTTGGGGGAGCCGCCGGTCGAAGACGGTTCCCAACGACAGGAGATAGGGGCGCCGCACGCCGAGGCCGGCGAGGATCTCTGATTCCCCGGCTTCCGGCTCGCGAGTGAAGCGGTCGCGATCGACACCCAGGGGAACAATCCCGAGCCGGTCTCGGGGCACGGCGTAGCGGCCACCTAGCTCCTCCGCCATGAACCCGGTGTCGGCGAGCACCCGGTCCGCCACCCGAGCCGCCCGCCGCGCCAACAGCCGCCTGCGCCATCGCTCGCGCCGACTGAAATCCCCCGGCAGGACCTCGAAGCTCAGGTCATGGATGGTAACCACCGACGGCAGGTGGATACCAAACGGCAGAGTGTAGGCGGGCGCGAAGAGAACATCCAGATCGTGGCGAGACAGCTCCCGCGCGAGGCGAGCCTGCTCCCACATGACCCTCCCTCCTCGGTCCTCGGAGAAGTGGGGGACGATGCCCTCACCCACCGGCTGCCCCTGCCAGGGCGCGCCCTGAAAGAAGAGGTGCCACTCGACCCCGTGGTCCCAGGAGGCGAGTCCTCCAAGGAGGCCCTCCAGGTAGCGGCCCACGCCGGTGGGACGGCCCTCCATCTCGGCGGCGATGACTGCTGCTCTCATCGGGAACATCGTACCCCGGACCTGTGATTCAAGCCCGCCGATCTTACCGGGCGTCCGCCGCCGATGGTGCATCGAGGGCCATCCCGTGGTGGTCGCAAGCCCTCGAGTGAGCGCCCCAATCATGTATGATCCCCGATCATGGTACGGCGGGTTAGAACCACAATCGCCTTCTTCGCGGGCATCGCCCGGGATCTCGCGGGCACCTTACGCGACCGTTGGCGGACCTTCAATGCGAGGGTGGCCGGCGGGGAAGCCGTGGCCACGGTCGGCGTGGACATCTACCCGTTCTTCGAGCGCATGACGGGCGTCGGTTGGTACGAGTGGCACCTGCTCGCCGCCCTCGATCGCCGTGACGACGGAATCAGCTACAACCTCTACGCACGCACTTTCCTCGCGCCGGATGATCCGGCGCCGCCGGAAATGCCCGGCCGGAACAACATGCGTCTGCGCGTGCACCAGATCCCGTCGGGTTTCCTTTTGCCCGTAAAACCAACGCTGAAAACGCTGCGAACGGTTGTGGCGCCGCTGCTGCGGACCTTCGACGGCAACAATGTCCTTTTCGCGCCGAACTTCTTTCTCCACGGGGATCAAGAGCCGTTCGGCCGCGCCCAGGTGGCGACGGTCCATGACCTCGCGTTTTTCGACATGCCCTCAGCCGTTTCTCCGCAGACGCTTGACGGGCTCGCCCGCCACCTGCCGCGCACGCTGTTCCACTCAGACCGGTTGATCGCGGTGTCCGATGCCACCGCCGCCGATCTGAGAGAGCATCTCGGGGTGGCCCGGCGCCGGGTGACCACCATCCACGAGGGAGTGGACCCCGAGTTCGCGCAAGCGGGCCGAACGAAGCCGCCCGAAGGTCTGCCCGAGACGTACCTCCTCTTCGTCTCGACGCTCGAGCCGCGCAAGAACGTGGAGGGCGTCCTGCGTGCCTTCCGGCTACTGGCGGAATGGGGCTACCGTGGCGATCTGGTGATGGTCGGACGCTGGGGCTGGCGAACCGACACCATCCGGCACGAGCTCGAGAGCTCACCCGTGCTCCACCGGATCCACCACCTCGACTACGTGGAGCGAAGCCGTCTGGCCGCCCTTTACTGCCATGCCGATGCGCTGCTCTTCCCCTCGTGGATGGAAGGCTTCGGCCTCCCCATTCTCGAGAGCATGGCCTGCGGTACGCCGGTCATCACGTCGGGGACCTCGGCAATGCCCGAGGTGGGAGGGCCGGCGGCGATCTACGTCGACCCAGCCAGCCCCCACAGCATCGCCTCGGCGACCTCAGCCCTCCTCGGCGACCCGGGCCACCGCAAGCGCCTGGTGGCTCTCGGACACGAGCGGGTGACGAGGTTCTCCTGGGATGCCGCCGCCGCCGCCACCGCCCAGGTCCTGCGCCAGGCCGCCGG
>JBGMRN010000062.1:0-8342 GCA_048061535.1 Thermoanaerobaculales bacterium
ATCAAATCGAAAAGACGAAGATCCACCTTCCCGATACCCGTAGGTCCCGCACCACTTCACCGCAATTCTGCAAGACCCCGGGGAATCCCCGGGGTCTTGCAGAATTGCTCATGGTGCCGGAGGCGGGAGTCGAACCCGCATGGGTGTACACCCAGGGGATTTTAAGTCCCCGGCGTCTACCGTTCCGCCACTCCGGCAGGAGACGGAATCATGATATCCCGGTTTCGGATTTCGGATTTCGGATTTCAGATTTTCGACCCATCCCCCTGGAAACGCACCGGCGGCGGATTAACGATCACTGGGCTGTGTTTCCGGGATTCCGGTTTCCCGAATTTCTGTTATAATGGAAACATGGAAACGGCGAAATTAGGCAAAAAGGGGCAGATCTCCATTCCGAAGGCGGTGCTCGAACAGCTCGGGCTCGAGGCTGAGGCCATTCTCCTGGTCGAAGCTACTGCCGACGGATCCATTCTGTTGCGGCCAGCCGGTGTCTATCCGATAGAGCTCTACAGCGACGCTCGAGTCGCCGAGTTCATGGGAGAAGACCGGATGACGGCCGAAGAACGGAGACGACTCGAGAAGATACTCGAGGAATCCTGAGTGAAGCTGTTCCTTGACGCGAACGTCCTTTTCTCGGCAGCGCAGTCGGCTGACGGCCGAGCACGTGCATTGATCGTGTTGGCCGAGAACGGTTTCTGCATACTTGTGACCTCGGAACACGCGATCGCGGAGGCGCGACGCAATCTGGTCTTGAAGGCGCCGTCCAGTGCGGTGGTCTTGGACGATGTCTCGGAATTTGTGGCAAGGGTGGCGGAGGGCGGGCCCACGCTGGTTGCGTGGGCGGCGAGCCAGGGCCTACCGGAAAACGACGCGCCGATTCTCGCCGCCGCGGCTGCCGCGAGTGCTGATCTACTGGTCACCGGTGATCGTCGGCACTTCGGTCATCTATTCGGGAAGACCGTCGGAAGGGTTCATGTCGTGCCCCTGGTCGAGGCACTCGCATTGATCCAGCACACGTGAAAGACCAGACGGGTGGAATGCCGAGCGTTCCCTGCAATTCGCCCTGCGAATTGCGGACGGTGCTCACGCCCAAACGCGGGTAACCCGCTCCGAGCTATCCTATCGCCTGCCCGCGCCGAAAATTCCGAATTCCGAATTCCGAATTCCGAATTCTACTCGTCCTCTTCCTCTTCGTCGCTGGCTGCGGCGGCGATCAGCTTCTCCTGGAGCTGTTTGGGGACCACGGCGTAGTTGGCGAACTCCATGTGGAAGTCGGCGCGCCCGCCGGACATGGAGCGCAGCGTGGGCGCATAGGTGAGCATCTCCGCCAGCGGGACCTGGGCCTTGACGGTCGTCGTGCCGTCGGCGGTGTCCATGCCCTGCACCCGGCCGCGCCGCGAGTTGAGGTCGCCCATGATGTCGCCCAGGTTCTCCTCCGGGGCGTAGACCTCGATCTGCATGATCGGCTCGAGCAGGGTTGGCTTGCACTTGCCGGCGCCCTCTCTGAAGGCCTTGCGGCCGGCCATTTTGAAGGCCATTTCCGACGAGTCCACGGAGTGCTCCTTGCCGTCGATCAGGGTGATCTTGAAGTCGACCATCGGGTAGCCGGCGAGGACGCCGCGCTCGGCCGCTTCCTGGACCCCCTTGTTGACGGCGGGCCGGTAGCCCTGGGAAATCGACCCGCCGAAGATCTTGTCGACGAACTCGTAGCCCTTGCCGTGGTTGGGCTCCATCTTTATCGTGCACTGGGCGAACTGTCCGGAACCACCGGTCTGCTTCTTGTGGCGGGTCGTGACTTCGGTCGATGCGGTGATGGTCTCCCGGTACGGGACCTTCGGCTGGTGGAGAACGACTTCCACCTTGTAGCGCTTTTTGAGCCTGCCGACGACGACCTCGACATGGAGCTGGCCGGTGCCGGAGATCAGCATCTCCTTGGTCTGCGGGTCACGGCCGATGGAGATCGTCGGGTCCTCGTCACGGATCTTGGCCAGGGCCGCCGCCAGCTTGTTCTCGTCGCCCTTGGACGTCGGCTCGAGAGCGAAGCTGATGGCCGGTTCCGGGATCGGCACCGGTGTCAGCTCGATTTCCGCCTTGGCCGCACACAGGGTGTCGCCGGTGTGGGTGTCCTTGAGCTTGGGCAGGGCCCCAATGTCGCCGGGGGCGAGCTCGGTGACGTGCTCGAGGTCCTTCCCCTGGGGAGAGGAGAGGGCGCTCAGGCGCTCCCCGCCCTGGCGGGTGGAGTTGCTGACGTTCTCATCGGTGGCGACGCCACCGGTGAAGACCCGAATCAGCGTGATGTGGCCGGCGAAGGGGTCGGAGATCGTCTTGAAAACGTAGGCGGCAAACGGGGCGTCGGCCGCAACCTCGAGCTCCTGCTCTTCGCCGTCCACGGTAGCCTTCACCGGCCGCCAATCGGGTGCCGGCGCCAGGTCGACGAGGGCGTCCATGAGCGGCTGTACTCCCATGTTTCTGGCGGCCGCCAAGGCGAAGACCGGGAAGAGCTCACGCGCGGCGATCGCCTTTTTGAGGCCCGCGACCAGTGTCTCAGCGTCGAGTTCACCGTCCTCGAGGTACTTCTCCATCAGCTCCTCGTCCTGCTCGGCGACCATTTCCATCAGTGCTTCTCGCGCCGCCGCGACCTCGTCAGCCATGCCGGAAGGAACATCGGTTTCGGTGGCCTCGCCGCTCTCGTCCTGCTCCCAGGTCCAGGCCTTGCCGGAGAGCAGGTCGACGACACCGGAAAAGCCCGCTTCCTCGCCGATCGGAAGCTGCAACACAGTGACCTCGCGGCCGAACTTCTTGTGCAACGCCTCGACCACGCGGGAGAAGGATGCGCGATCGCGATCCATGAGGTTGACACCGAAGAAAACCGGCAGCTCGAAGCTTGCCGCGGCCTTCCACATCTTCTCGGTCTGCACCTCGACGCCGGCCACCGCCGACAACAAGGTGAGCGCCGCATCGGCCACCCGCAGACCCTGCATGGCGTCGGTTGTGAAAATGCCGTAGCCGGGAGTGTCGATGAGGTTGACCTTGACGCCGCGATGTTCGAAATGGGCGACCGCGGTGTTGATGGTGATCTTGCGGTCGTGCTCGTCGTCGTCGAAGTCGGTGATGGTATTGCCGTCATCCACCTTGGTCAGCCGGTTGACGGCCCCACTGTCGAAGAGCATCGCTGATACCAAAGATGTCTTGCCGGTGTCGGAGTGTCCGACCAACGCGACATTTCGAATGCTCTCGGTCGCATACACGGTCATGGAAAGTCCTCCGCTCCTCGGAATATTTTCGCCTCAGGTTCTAACTGCTCGTGACGTTGGGTATTGGATCAGCCCCGGTCAGCAGGCGGTAGGCCTCACGATAGCGCGCCAGGGTACCCTCCACGACCTCCGGCGGCAGGGTCGGCGCCGGAGGCTCCTTGGACCATCCGCCGGCTTCGAGCCAATCGCGAACGAATTGCTTGTCGAACGACGCCTGGGGCCCTCCGGGCCGGTAGCCGTCGGCGGGCCAGAAACGCGACGAATCGGGCGTCAGGGCCTCATCCATCCACACGATTCGGCCCTCGTCGTCAAACCCGAACTCGAACTTGGTGTCGGCGATGATGATGCCGCGCTCGCGGGCATAGCCCGCGGCTGCGGTGTAGAGCTCCAGCGTGAGTTTACGAAGTCGTGACGCGGTCTTCTCGCCGATGATCTCCGCCATGAGCTCGAAGCTGATGTTTTCATCGTGGCCGTCGACGGCCTTGGTGGCCGGAGTGAAGATCGGCTCGGGAAGGACGGAGGACTCCTGGAGGCCGGGCGGCAGCGCGATGCCGCACACCGCTCCGGTCTCGCGGTACTCCTTCCAACCCGAGCCCGCCAGATACCCACGGGCTACGCACTCGACCGGAATCGGCTCGAGGCGTTGAACGAGAACGCTGCGGCCGGCCAGCTCGGGGTGACGGTTGTAGGGTACGGGGAAATCCTCGAGCTCGGTGGCAAGGATGTGGTTGGGCGTCAGGTCTGCGAAACGACGGAACCAGAAGGTGGAGAGCCGGGTGAGGATCTCACCGCGGCCGGCGATGCCCGGCGACAGCACACAGTCGAAGGCGCTGATCCGATCGGTGGCGACCAGGATCAGCGCCTCGTCGGTGGCGTAGATGTCGCGAACCTTGCCCCGGCTCACCAAGTTGCCTCCGGGAACGGAGGAGGTGAGCAGGGGGGCGCCCATGTCTCAGGCTTCCTCGCCGGAGATCACCGCCTGCGCCTGACGGCTCATGCGCGACTTGTAGCGCGCTGCTGAGTTGCGGTGGAGCACGCCCTTGCGCCAGCCCACGTCGATGATCGAGATGGTCTCAGGCAGCAGTTCCTTCACCTTTTCGGCGTCGCCGTCGGCCATAGCAGCGCGCATCAAGCGCATCTGCCGGCGCACGCGCGTGCGCGTCGAACGGTTGCGCATGCGGCGTTCGAGGGACTGACGGTGGCGCTTGCGCGCCTGCTTCTTGGTTCCCTTGATCGTAGCCATCGAATCGAGTCTCCTTCGTCGGATGCCGCGGCTCTCCCGCGGCGTCGGATCGCATATCTTAACCGAAAACCCGGAATCAAGCTACCTCGCGACCAAATCCGGCGAAACGCGGGTTTTCGCCTATCGGATGGTGAGACCAAGCGAGCGCAATTGCTCACGAGCGAGATCCGACTCGCGGGTGCCGGGGTGCTCGTAAACCACATACTGAAGGTTCACGACGCCTTGGCCCTGGTCACCGAGCTTGAGGTAGAGCAGCCCCTTTTTGAGCTGCGCAGCCGCCGACTTGTCCGAGGTGGGGTACTCCTCAAGGACTCGTGAGAACGTATCGAGGGCCTCCTGGGTCTTTTCCTGGGCGTCGTAGCACTCACCGATCCAGTACAACGCATTGTCGGAGAGCTCGGTCTTCGGCCACCGCCTGAGGTACTCGCTGAAGCCATCTGCGGCGAGGTCGTAGTTACCCCGCATGTAGTCCTCGTACGCGCTGCGGTAGAGCTGGTCGGGCGTGGTCGCCGTTCCCGCTCCGACGGCGGCCGCACCGGCCGCAGCCGCCCCACCGCCGGTCGGATTCGCAGGGTTGACGACGCTGTCGTCCCCGCCCGCCGGGACGGTTGTCACCGGCGGTAGAACCTGGCCGGAGATGAGCTGCGAGCGGGCCGCAGCCAACTCCTGCGAGATGGTCTGGAGCTGGCGGGTGGTGAGCTCGATGCTCGCGTGCAGGGCCTCCATCTGTTCCTGAAACTGCCCCACCCGCTGGGCGAGGTCGGCGTTGGAACGCATGTTCTTGTTGGTCATCTCCTGCATCTGCTGCTGCATGGCCTGCAGGTCGGCCTTGTCCACGCTCTGCGTCTGAAGACCGTCCACCGAGCGTTGCACATCGGTGATTTCCCGATGCAACAAGGCCATGTCCTGCGACGAGCTGCAGGCGGCCAGCGGCACCAGAGTAATCAGCGCGGAAGCAACAATAATCTGACGCATCGAAAACCTCCTAGCGAGCTACGATGACGAAGTGGGCGCGACGGTTCAGCTGCCACGCATCTTCGGAATGGCCAACGGCGAAGGGTTTCTCCTCGCCGTAGGAGATGGTCTGGATCCGCTGCGGTGCGATGCCGAGAAACACGAGGTAGTCGCGCACCGAGCTGGCCCGGCGCTCGCCGAGAGCGAGGTTGTACTCGCGGGTGTTGCGTTCGTCGCAGTGGCCCTCCACCAGAATCGAGATGGTGGGGTGTTTCTGCAACCAGGCGGCGTTGGCGGCGAGATTCTCACGAGTTTCCGGCTTCAAATCGTAGCGGTCGGTCTCGAAGAACGCGTCCTCGAGGTAGCCCTGGGCGTTGAGCTTCGCGAGATCTTCGGGCAGCTCCTCGGTCACCTCCACCGAGGGTATGGTCCCGGTGACCGGCGGTTTGACCACCTGCTCAGCGATCGGAGTCGGCTCCGGGGTCGGGGCCACCGTCGGCACCGCGGTCGGCGCCTCGATCATCGGGCCACTGCTCTTGCAGGCGCCCAGGAAGAAGACCGTCGCCGCCATCAGAACGGTTGCTGTTACACGCGTCGCGTACCGCATAATCGCCTCCTTAGGCTCGCGCGCCCCGCCCGTTGCGTCTTGCCGATCGGCAGTGCCCTGCTGCTTCCGGTGCTGTGGGCGGGTGGGCGGTGCGAGCCCACTCTAGCAGGGCTTCAGGTGCCACACAACAGATACACGACACTCTGTGACCTGGCCCCCATTTTTCACCAGCTTCCGGCTGCGGCCGGCGTTGCGAATCCTGGTGAGGAGGGCGGGCACGGTCATCACGAGACCGTCTCCGGCGGCGGACGCAGGCCACCGTCCGGCCGGTCCAGAAGCTTCTTCCGATGCATCTTCGCCAGGTAGTCGTAGACCACGATCGAGCCGGCCACGGCCAGGTTGAGAGAAGGGACCAGCCCCCACTGGGGGATCCGAACCACCAGGTCGGCCTCCGCCACCAACACAGCGGGAATCCCACCAAGCTCGGCGCCCAACAGGAAGCACGGCCTGGGCGGATACTCGGCCGCGAAGAGGTTCACGGCGCAGTCGTCGAGCTCGATGGCGACCAGGTTCCACTCCCTCGCCGCCAGATGGTTGCGAAAGGTCTCGAGATCGGAGATCTCGACAATCTCGGTGTAGAGCTCGGCGGTGCGCGCGGCTTCGACGTTCCAGTCGCGCTCTCCGACCAGGATCATCTCGGCGGCGGCCACCGCGTGGGCGGTGCGCACCAACGAGCCCACGTTGTGCTCCTTGGTGATGTTCCAGGCGGCGATGGCCAGGGGTCTGAGACCTCGACGGTACTCTTCCCGACGGCGCTGCCGCCGCTCGATCCGTCTTGCCATCGCCAGCTTGTGTTTGAGATCGTTCATCGCAATTCACCTGGTAGATTAACTCAGTGAATCTACCAGGTGAATTGCCAAAAAACGAAATCCCGCGGTGGCGGGATTTCGTCGCGGTGGGTGTGCCCACCCGGACCTTTTCAGTGGGTAACGCGGCTGTGAGGTCCGTTCGACACCCGCGGTCTCTCGACATCTCAAATATGGTGTTGTGGACAGCCCGTGTCAAGGGGGTGGTGACGGGAATTCTCGAGCTCGAAAACCGGATTCGGCCCTTTTCCTTGTATTACTTTTGACTCTTGACCAATGTCTCGGGGCCGAAGGCGTCCGGCAGCAGCTCCGCAACGCTGGTCGAGCAACTTTGGCCCTCAAGGTTGGCGAGGATGACCGGGAAGTCCCCGAACTCCGCCATGACCTGTCGGCAGGCGCCGCAAGGCGTCGCCGGCGGACTGGTCGCGGTGACCACGACCAGGGCCTCGATGGTGCGAGCGCCCGCCGCCACAGCGGCTGCCACCGCATTTCGTTCGGCGCACACCCCGAGACCAAAAGAGGCGTTCTCGACGTTGCAGCCGGAGTGGAAACGCCCCCCGGAATCGAGGACCGCCGCCCCGACGGCGAAGTCCGAGTAAGGGGCATGGGCGTTGGCGCGGGCAACGGTCGCCTCGCGCAGCAAGCGGTCGATCATCTCGGCCGATAGATCCGACATAAACCGACTATACCGGTTCTTACCTCCTGACGGCGCCTCCCGAGGAATGGCCGCCGGAACTCCGGGACACGGCGCCGCCACCTGATGAGTGGCTTCCTCCCGAGGACCGTGTGCTTCCGGCCGAGGATGTTCGCCCAGCGGAAGACCTGCTCGAGCTTGACGAATGCGTGCTCGGCGCCCGCGTGGTGGCGCCTCGAGACGATGAGCCGCTGCTCGTCGGGCGCCGCACGTATGTCGGCGAACGGGTCGCGGTGCCGCGGGGGGCGATCTGCCGGCTGGATGAAGTACGGGGATAGATGACCGGGCTCCTCGAGCCGATCTGGCTCGAGGAGCCTCGAGGCGCCACGAGCTGTCGTCCACCGTCGCGGGTGGACGCGCCGCCGGACCCGGCCAATGCGCTGCTGCCCACGGTCCGAGCCGGTCGATAGAGGTTCGGACCGGGCCGCATCCCTCCGTCATCAGTGCTGAAAGGTGAAGCGGCGCGGGTGGTCAGGGTCGGGTACAGAGTGCTCCGGTTCGAGGCCGCGGCCGCGCTCGAGCGACGGCTAATCTCGGCGACGGTGGTCGGGTTCCCCATGCTCCGTGCGGCTTCGGGGCTCAGCGAGGAATCGCGGGCCATCAGCCGGCTGATGTCGTTCGTGGCGCGGGACCCGACGTCGCGGAAGACGCGATCGATTTCGTCGCCGGGGCTCGCCACTCTCGGCGATCTGGTGGCGAGCGGTCCGGTCATGACGACGCCCATCTGGTCTCCGTCGGAGGGCATCACCCGCTCGCCCGGCTTGGCCAAGCGGGTCAGGTGGGG
>JBGMRN010000062.1:8442-10738 GCA_048061535.1 Thermoanaerobaculales bacterium
TATCCCGGCCACCGGATCCAACTCACCCACGACGGTCCCCAGTAGGAACCCGACCCCCACACCCAGCCGAAACCGGCGCTGAAGTACCACGAGCCATAGTGGTAGGGCAGCCAGCCCCAGGGTTCGTAGGAGATCCATGCGTAACCGGTCGGGGTCCAGTACCAACGGCCGGCGGTGTAGGGCCTCCAGTCGGCGCCGACGATCGGCTGCCAAGCCCACGAGTTGATGGAGTCGACATAGACCCAGCTCCCGTAGCTGTCGAGCAGGGCCCCCTCGCGGGAGTAGCGCGCCTCGAGGTGATCGAGACTCTCGCCGGCAGTGACCTGGCGACGCGTTTCAACCCAGCTTGCGAAGTCGTCTCCGAGCGGAAGGTAGGATTCAGTGCGCTGGACCTGTCCCCCATCCACCTCCGCTGCCGTCTCCGCCCGGATGAGGACACCCCCGGAAGTCGTCGCCGCCTCCGCAAGGCCGGAAACCACCTCGACCCGCAGACCACCGGTGGGCAACGCCTGCAGTCGATACAGGCCCGTGTCATCGAGGTAGACGGTTGCGCCGCGACTGTCGATACGAGTCGGCCGGTCGGCGAGCTTGTACTCGGAGATCTCGAGCATCACCGAGCCCTCCGCCAGGAAGATCACAGTGCGTTCCGCCTCGGAGTCTCGGCTGAAGGCAACAGCGTCGAAGCTCACGGTCGTGTACTCGTCGAGCCACAGGGTGTTGCCGTCGGCGAGGATGACCTCCATCCGTGCTTCGCGGGCGGTGTCCACCCGGTCGCCGTCCACCAGCGGCATGTTGATCACGGCCTCGAGGTTCTCGTCCTGGTTGGCCGGCTGAACGGTTGCATAGCGTTCGAGGTAAGAAATGTAGCTCAAGGAGGTCGGATCGTCCTCAGCAGAGGCCATCGCCACACTTGCAAGAGCGATGATGAATGCTGGCATCAGGGTCTTTCGCATGGTCCACCTCCAGGTCCGCCCTGGGAGAGAGCAAGGTGCATGCCAGGATCTCGTTCTTCGTGCCCGTTTGACAGCACCGCCGTCTCCTGCGTACCGTACCGTGACCTAATGGATCGCCTCGCCGGCGATCGAGGGAGCATTGTCTTGGACAAACCGCAGTCCATCTGGCGTCAATTCCCGGGATCGTTCTGGACCGCCAACCTCATGGAGATCTTCGAGCGCATGGGATGGTATGGGTTCTACGCCGTATCCACGCTCTACCTCACCAACGCGGTGTCGGAAGGCGGGCTCGGCTTCAGCTCGGAGGACCGGGGCGTCATCCAGGGCATCGCCACCTTCTTCCTCTACCTCTTTCCGGCGGTCTTCGGCGCGTTGGCCGACCGCTACGGTTTCAAGCGTCTCTTCCTCGCCTCGGTGGTCGTCATGGCCCCCGCATACATCTTGCTGGCGGCGCCCCGCACCTTCTGGGGCTTCCTCGGCGTCTACTTTCTGGTCGCCGTGGGCCACGGCATCTTCAAACCGGTTGTGATCTCCACGGTTGCCAAGACCACCACCGATGAAACCAGCTCGATGGGGTTCGGGATCTTCTACATGATGGTCAACGTCGGCGGGTTCCTCGGCCCCATCGTCGCCGGGGTGGTGCGGGGCTGGGATTGGAAGTATGTCTTCTGGGCCTCGGCGGGCTGGATCGTCATCATGGGTCTGACATGTCTCGCGCTCTACCGCGAACCCCCGCGTGACGCCGAAGCAGAAGGTCGACGCACGCTGGCAGAGGTCTTCTCCGGAATGGTCGGGGTCGTCGGCAACCTCCGCTTTTTTCTCCTCATCGCGGGGCTGCTGGTGATGCTGGTGATGGGCTCCAAGTGGTGGAGCTTCGGACGGGTGGCGATCATCGCCGCGGCCTGGCTCGGCTTCAACCTGTTGCTCGACCTCGTGCTGCGCGCAACCGACCGCGGTGCGAACTCCCCGTGGCCGTTGCAGCCGATGCGGGTCGGCGAGGGACGCTATCTGGTCTTTTTGGTCCTGATGGCGGGTTTCTGGACCTCGTTCAACCAGATTTTCATGACTCTTCCGGAGTACATCCGCGACTATGTGGACACCTCGGACCTGATGGCCGGCATCAATGTCGTCGCAGGATGGTTCGGCACCGATATTTCGGCCTGGAGCCCGGTCCTGCTCGAGCAGGGCGAGATCAAGCCCGAGTTCCTGATCAACCTCAATGCCTTCGGCATCATCTGCTTCCAGGTCCTCATCTCCTATCTCGTTCGCAAGACCTCGCCGTTGACCAGCATCATCTGGGGGGTTTTGGTGACGGTCGCCTCGTTCCTGTTCTATCTGCTCGG
>JBGMRN010000062.1:10838-15472 GCA_048061535.1 Thermoanaerobaculales bacterium
ATTTCAAAGAACCGGACGTCTTCACCTTTGCCGATCGGCTGATCGACAAGAACGGATTCAGCTGGGGCGCCTATCGGTTTCACAGCAACAAGCAACTGGAAATCACCACCGCCGGCCGTGTCACCATGTACGAGCTCGAGTTCCCGGACGAGGAGAACATGGTCTGGTACGTGCGATCCAAGGGCAAGCTCAAGCCGAGGGTCCGTTGGCGTCGCTGAGCGCAGCACCGCGCCTTGCCGACCATGTGACGCCATCCCGTTAGATTCGCGGCGTTCGCAAGGTATCTCCTTGGCACGCTTCATTGCGCCACTTTTTTCCGCCGGGACGGATTTGGTTGCCGGTATCACGCCGCTTTCGGATTTGGGGCTCTACAATTGAGAGCATGAAAGGCGCGGGGAAGATCACGGTAGTCGCTGGAGGGCTGCCGGTGCTGGCAGCCTGGGCCATCGGAATCGCCGGCCTGCCGGAGGCCCACCGGCCGCTCTCCGATGTCCTCGCGCAGGTGCTCGGCGTTTTCCTCGTGATCCTCGCCTGGCGCTTTCGACGCGGTCGGGTGGCGGTGGCCGCCCTGGCGATCGCCCTTGCGAACCTGCTGGTTCGGAGTTTTCTTCCGGACCCTGCCGTCTCCCAGGGTCTGACCGCTCTCGGGATCATCCTGGCCATCGATCTCGCGGTTCTGGTTCTCGTCGGCGAACGTCCGATCACCTCAACGCCCATCATCGTCTTCATCGGCGTGGTCGTCGCTCAGATGTGGCTGGTGGGTTTCGCGGCGATCGCACACTCCGTGGGAGGAGGGGTCGCGGTCCCCGGGGCGGTTGGCGAGTTCCTCACCGCCCCGCAAACCGCCCGCCTGGTCTTCCTGATCTCCGGCGTCTTCATCGGTCTGGCCTTCGCAGCCCGCCGCGGCTCGTTCGAGGGGAGCCTGCTGTGGGTTCTGGCCGCCGTCGCGGTCGCCCTCCTCGGCTGGCGCGGCGCCCACCCCGCCACCCTCGCCCTGGGAGCGGCGCAGCTCGTTCTTCTCATCGGTCTGATGGAGGACTCCTACCGGCTCGCCTACCACGACGACCTGACCGGGCTGCCGGGCCGGAGGGCGCTCAACGAGGCGATGCGCGATCTGAACGGCGACTACGCCATCGCCATGGTGGACGTCGACCACTTCAAACGATTCAACGACCGACACGGACACGCCTCCGGAGACCAGGCGCTGCGGATGATCGCCAACGAGCTGCACGCGGTCGGGGGAGGAGGACGTGCCTTTCGGTACGGCGGAGAAGAGTTCGCCGTGTTGTTTCCGGCGGGGACGCCGGCCGCCGCTCGCGAACCCCTCGATGCCTTACGAGCGGCCGTCGAGTCCCGCAAGTTCGCTCTCCGCGCGCCCAGCCGGCCGCACGCCAAGCCCGACACGCCCCGCCAGAAGTCCCGGCCCCCGCGACGGGTCACCGTCACCGTCAGCATCGGCGTCGCCGGTCCCAACTCCCGCCGCAACACTCCCGACGCGGTCCTCCGCGCAGCCGACCGCGCCCTGTACCGCGCGAAGGCCGCCGGCCGCAATCGAGTGGTGGCCGCAGGCGACAAGGGGAATAGGTAGTTTTGAGTTTTGAGTTTTGAGTTCTTGGTTCTTGGTTATTGGATCACAGTTGATTTCGGGCCCGCGCTCCGGTGACGAACGGGGGCTCGCCTGCACGGACCCGGAAACAACTCGGATTTCTGGTTTCGTTTCGGCTTCCTTGCGTGTCTCACTGTTACTATGAGAATCACAGCCGCCATGCCGGACGCCGCCCCACCCACACAGCCATTCAGCCCTCAATGCGCCGGGAATGACGAGCAGACGCTGCTCGCCGCCTTGGCGGACAACGACCGTGAGGCCGCCGCCGAGATTGTCGATCGCACCTACCGTGCGGTCTACACCCAGCTGTGCCGGCTGACCGATGGGGACGCCGAGCTCGCCGCAGATCTCACCCAGGAGACCTACCGGCGCGCCTGGTCGGCCCTTTCGGGGTTCGACGGCCACTCGCGGCTGGCGACCTGGTTGTACCGCATCGCCTACAACACCTTCCTCAACCACGTTCGCCGGCCGCAACGGCTGGTGCCGCTCGAGGAGGGTCATGCGCGGGTTGCGACCGATCCGGATCCCGGCGCGGACCAAGAGGTGGAGCGGAAGGACGAGGCCGCTCATCTGTGGCGGGCGGTGCTCGCCCTTCCCGAGACCCTTCGTTTCGTGGTCACGGCCCACTACTGGGCCGAGGTTCCGGTCCGCGAGATCGCCCAGGCTGAAGGCGTCACCCAACCGGCCGTGCGCAAACGACTCAAAAAGGCGCTTCGGATCCTCGGAAACGCCATGGAGGTGCCATCATGAACGCCCATCACGTCGAGCAGATGCTCCGCGATCAACCGACCCCGCCACCCCCGGAGGGTCTGGCCGAGAAGATCAAGGCCGAGATTCCCGACCAACTCCCGGCGATGCCCGAGCTGCGCCGGATCCAAAGCGTCGTCCCGTTCCGCCGCCGTTACCGGCAGCTCGCCGCCGCCGCCGGGTTTCTGGTTGCGATCACCGCCACCGTGACCTGGCAGATGCGGCGCGACGTTCCGTTGGAGGAACAGATTCGGGCATTCCAAGCGCCGGCGATTCAGCCGTCCACCGTGATGATCACACCGTTCAGCGAGACCGAGTCGGTCACCGAGCTAGGTCCCCTAGAACGAGTTGAGGAAAAACCGCAAGAGCTTCTCAAGTCAGAGGTTCCTCCCGGATCCACTCC
Organism: Thermoanaerobaculales bacterium; assembly: GCA_048061535.1. GTDB lineage: Bacteria > Acidobacteriota > Thermoanaerobaculia > Thermoanaerobaculales > Sulfomarinibacteraceae > Sulfomarinibacter. The sequence goes on from JBGMRN010000062.1 coordinate 13,595, forward strand.
GGGAAAAGAAGAGGGGCGCTCAGACGCTGAGCGGATCCGGAGCGGTCGCAAGACTCGTCAATTCGTCGCTGATGCCACACCCGACGTCATCAACGAATTCCCTGCCACCACCAGCCCGGCCGCGACGAATGCTGATTCCGACCGCCACATAGAAGCTTTTAGGGCTGATTCCAACCGCCGAATTGAGGTTTTTACGGACGAGGTTGTGGTCTCTTCTGAGTCCCCTCTCTTCGATCTTGAAGGAAGGATATCTACGCTGCGGGAACACAAGAAATCCCGTCGCCAAGCACCCCCTTCAACCGGCGGAACCGCCGAGCCCAACGATGCGCCCTTCGGCGATGTCTTCTTCCGCGAGTACGGGGTCAACCCCTTCATCGACACCGAGGATGACCGGCTCTCGACCTTCGGCCTCGACGTCGACACCGGCTCGTACACGGTGGTACGGCGCTACCTGCGCGACGGCCACTTGCCTCCGCGCGAGGCGGTGCGGGTGGAGGAGTTGGTCAACTACTTCGACTACGGCGATCAGCCGCCGAGCGAAGGCGACTTCGCGCTCACCGCCGAAGGAGCGCCCTCACCCTTTGCCGAGGGCAAGCGGTACCAGATTCTCCGTTTTGCCGTCAACGCCCGCTCGGTCGATGCCGCCGACCGGCCAGCGGCGCTGTTGGTCTTCGTGGTCGACGTCTCCGGCTCGATGGACCGCGAAAACCGCCTCGGTCTGGTCAAAAAGTCCCTCTATGAGCTCCTCGACAATCTCAGGGCTGACGACCGGGTCGGTCTGGTGGTCTACGGCTCACGGGGAGAGGTCGTGCTCGAGCCCTCCACCGACCACCAGGAGATCCGTTCGGCCATCGACCGGCTCCAGGCAGGCGGCTCGACCAACGCCGAGGAAGGGCTGGTCCTCGGCTACCGACTCGCCGACCGCTTCCGCGACGAGACGTCGATCAACCGCGTCATCCTCTGCTCCGACGGCGTCGCCAACGTCGGCCGCACCGGTCCCGAGAGCATCCTCGAGCGGATCAAGGTCTTTGCGGATCAGGGCATCGAGCTGACCGCGGTCGGCTTCGGCATGGGCAACTACAACGACGTGCTGATGGAGCGTCTTGCCGACACCGGCGACGGTCGTTACGCCTACGTCGATGCACTTCCCGAGGCCCGGCGGATCTTCGTCGAGGAGCTCACCGGCACCCTGATGACCATCGGCGCCGAGGCCAAGGCGCAGGTCGAGTTCAACCCCGAGGTCGTGTCCCGCTACCGGCTGCTCGGATACGAGAACCGCGACATCGCCGACGAGCGCTTCCGCGATCCTACGGTGGACGCGGGCGAGATCGGCGCCGGCCACACCGTGACCGCGCTTTACGAGATCAAGCTGCACGAGGGAGTCAACAGGAGATCCAGGGCAACCCTGGCGACCCTGCGGATGCGCTACCGCCCGCGCGGTGAGCGGCAGCCGGTGGAACTCGAGGAGAGGATCCGGGTCCGTGACCTCACCAGGAAATGGGAGAACGCCAGCCCGGCCCTACGTCTTGCGACGCTCGTCGGAGAGTACGCGGAGATCCTCAAGGGCGCCTACTGGGCCAGAGACGCTGACATGAACGAGGTGCTGCGTCAGGCGCAGAAGCTCTCGCCCTCGTTTGCCGGTAACGCCCGGGTCGCCGACTGGGTGGCCCTGGCCGCAGCGGCGGCCGAGCTCCAATCAGGCGATGACACCGCCTTGAAGATCTCGACCGAGTAGCTGCCAGCTCCATCGTTTCGCAAACCGCAAGCCCGTGCGCCCAGGAGCGCACGGGCTTATCGGAATGCGCGGTCGAATTCACCAGGAATTTTCTTGGACCAGCGTGGCCCATCCCGCGGAAACCCAATGAATAACTGGCGAAA
>JBGMRN010000063.1:0-15388 GCA_048061535.1 Thermoanaerobaculales bacterium
CTAGAAGTGCGGGTCAGGGGTCAATCACTCCCGCCGAGAGCCCGTTTGAGTCGATCGAAGAAACCGCGCTCCGATTCCGGCTCGAGCCCACCACCGAGATTGGCGACATCCTCGATCAAGGCCCGTTGTTCTCCACTGAGCTTTCTCGGCACGACAACCCGGAAATGAATGTAGAGATTGCCCGTCCGCCGGCCGTCCACATGGGGCATGCCACCGCCGTGCAATCGAACCACATCTCCAGGCTGCGTTCCGGCGGGCACCTCCACCGTCCTGTCATCGCCGAGGATCGTGGTGACCGGCACCCGCGCACCCAACATGACCTGAAAGACGGACACCGGGAACTCGAGGTGAAGATCTGTACCGTCGCGTTCGAACAATTCGTGGTCTTCGACTGCGATCATCACGAAAAGGTCGCCCGGAGGACCACCCAGAGCGCCGCCCTCGCCCTCTCCCGCCAGTCGCAGCCTCATCCCGGAGTCGATGCCGGCCGGCACGGTGACACCCAGCGTTGCCTGCCGCTCAGAACGCCCCCTGCCGGCACATTCTCCACATGGGTTGCGGTTGACCTGCCCGGCCCCACTGCAGCTGGGGCACGTCTGGGCTACCGACAGAAACCCGCGCCGGAAAGCGACCTGCCCGGATCCACGGCAGGTGGAGCAGGTCTCCGGACTGGTTCCGGGCTCTGATCCGGACCCCGAGCAGCGATCGCAGGTCTCGAGCCGCGGGACACGGATCGTCCGTTCAATTCCCGTGGCCGCCTCTTCGAGGGTCAGCTTCAAGGTGTACTGAAGGTCGTGACCCCGCCGCGCCCCACCGCCGGTGCGCCGGCTGCGGCCGCCGAAAAAGTCACCGAGACCGAACAGGTCACCGAGAATATCAGCAAAATCGCCGAACGCCCCCGGATCGAAACCGGTGAATCCGTCGGAGCCCAGACCTTGGTGCCCGAAGCGGTCGTAGCGGTCTCTCTTCTCGGAATCCGAGAGCACGGCATACGCTTCGGAGGCCTCCTTGAATCGCTCCTCCGACTCGGGGTCGTCCGGGTTCTTATCGGGGTGATATTTCACCGCCAACCGGCGGTACGCGGACTTGATCTCATTCGTCGCCGCACCCCGGCTAACGCCGAGAACCTCGTAGTAATCTCGCTTCGTGCCTGCTGTCATCTCGCTCTACGACTCGCTTTCGGATTCATCAGAAGAGTCAGGAGCCATGCCCATACTGGCCCCAAGGGCTGCCAACGGGTTGACCATGATCACCTGGGTCAGAATCTGGGCGGCATCCTGGACGGCCATGATCGCCTCCTCCAGGACCGAACGCTCCTCGCTGGTGACCGCCTTTCGCGCCCGGTTCAGGGTCGAACGGACCTCTTCTCTCTCTTCGGTCTTGAGGCTGGCGCCGAACTCACGGACCACCCGTTCGTTGGTGTAGAGCAGTCCTTCGAGGCGGTTTTGCAGCTGCCGGGTCTCACGGCGGGTATCGTCGTCCTTGCGGAACTTGTCGGCCTCCGCGATCAGGGAGTCGATTTCAGCCTTGGAGAGCCCTCCAGCCGGGTTCACCTCGATACTCTGCTCCTTACCGGTGGCCAAATCGCGAGCTCCAACGCTGACTATGCCGTTGGCGTCGATCGAGAAGGTGACCTCGATCTGGGGCACGCCGCGGGGGGCGGGCGGAATCCCCACCAGATCGAATCGGCCGAGCGACCGGTTCTCGCTGGAGATGCCTCGCTCGCCCTGCAGCACGTGCACCTCGACCGTCGTCTGATTGTCAGCCACGGTCGTGAAAATCATCGACTTCTTGGTGGGAATCGTCGAGTTGCGGTCGATGATCTTGGTGAACAGCCCTCCGTGGGTCTCGATCCCCAGCGAGAGCGGCGTGACGTCGAGGAGAATCAGGTCCTTGACCTCGCCCTGGAGGATTCCCGCCTGGATTGCGGCGCCTATTCCCACCACCTCGTCCGGGTTGATCTCCTGAGAAAGCTCCTGCTTGAAGAATTCGGTCACGGTCGTGAGCACCAGGGGCATACGCGTCTGGCCTCCGACCAGAATGATGGAATCGATATCTTCGGGCTTGAGCCTCGCCGCATCGAGGGCGTTCTGACACGGTTCGAGGGTTCGTTCCACCAGGTCACCGACCAACGCCTCGAGCTTGTTCTGGGTCAGCCGCACTTGAAGGTGTTTGGGCCCGGTGTGGTCGGCGGCGATAAAGGGCAGCGAAATCTCAGTCACCTCGCTGGACGAGAGGTCGCACTTCGCCGCTTCCGCGGCTTCCTTGATGCGTTGCATTGCCATCATGTCGTCGGACAGATCGAGCCCTGTCTCGCTTTTGAACTCCTCGAGCAGATGCTCCATGATCCGCGAGTCGAAGTCCTCACCGCCCAGGAAGGTGTCCCCGGCGGTGGACTTGACCTCGTAAATACCGTCCCCGATCTCGAGAATCGAGATATCGAAGGTGCCGCCGCCGAGGTCGTAGACCGCGATGATCTCGTTCTTGTCCTTGCCGAAACCGTAGGCGAGTGAGGCCGCGGTAGGCTCGTTGATGATCCGGACAACCTCGAGACCGGCGATGGTCCCGGCATCCTTGGTGGCCTGGCGTTGGCTGTCATCGAAATATGCCGGAACGGTGATGATCGCCTGCTCGACCTCCTCGCCCAGAAACTCCTCTGCGAACTCCCGAATCTCACGAAGGATGAACGACGAGATCTCCGGCGGGCTGTACGCCCGGTCCTGGACCTGGACGTAGGCGTCACCGTTTTCGGCCTCGACAATCGCATAGGGCACGAGGGTCCGCGCCCAACGAACCTCTTCGGAGTCGAATCTTCTTCCGATAAGGCGTTTGACCGCGTACGAGGTGTTCGCCGGGTTGGTCATCGCCTGGCGCCGAGCTATCTGACCGACAAGGCGCTCCCCTCCGGAGGTAAAGGCAACAACCGAAGGAGTGGTGCGTGCCCCTTCACGGTTGGGAATCACCACCGGCTTGGTCACATCCACAACAGCGGCGCAGCAGTTGGTCGTCCCGAGGTCGATGCCGATGATCTTACTCATCGCCCGCCCCTTCCCCACGCCCACCTGCAGGTCCGGCGATTGACGCGCGGTTTTCCGGCTCCACCGCGACCCCCACCATGGCGGGTCGGATCAGCCTGTCTCCAAAGGTGTAGCCCTTGACCATCACCCAAACAACGACACCGGGGACGTGCTGCGAGGTTTCCACCCGCTGCACCGCCTCGTGGAACTCCGGGTCGAACGGCTCGCCTTCCGGGTCGATCTCGACCACTCCTTGACGCTCGAGCGTATCCTTGAGCTGCTTGGCGATCATCTCGACCCCCTCGCGAAACGACCCCCCGTCACCCTCCTCGTGCTGAAGCGCACGTTCGAAGTTGTCAAGCACCGGCAGCAGTTCCTTGACCAGCTCTTCGCCCGCCGTCTTGCGGAATTCCTCGCGTTCGCGTTCGGTGCGTTTGCGATAGTTGTCGAACTCGGCCAGTTTGCGCAGATAAATGTCGCGGACATGGTCGAGCTCAGTCTTGAGGCGTTCGACCTCCCCTGGTGCTGAGCCAGCCTGGACAACATCCTCGGCCACAACTGGGTCCGGCTCAACCGGCATCAGACCCGATTCCTCATCTATGAATTCGATTTCAATCTCCTCGTCGGAGGTTCCCGGATCAATGGGAGCGTCCTTCTCGTCAGGCATGTCTCTCCCCCGATGATTCCAACATCTGTGTCAACGTGTCTCCAATGTACTCCACAACCGGCACGATTCGCAGATAATCCATCCGGCGAGGACCGACAACTCCCAGCGCACCCGCACGCCGGCCATCCCTGAAGAACAACGTCCCCACCATCCCCAGGTTACCCGATGCGGTCGCTTCCGACTCGTTGCCGATAAATACGTGGGTGCGACCATGCGCAAAGGCCCGCCGGAACTCCTCGGCGATGCGCGCACGATCCTGAAGGGTGGTCAACAACGACCGAATTCGGTCGACTTCGGCGAAATCCGTCGTCCCGAGCAGATTCTCAGTGCCCGCAATGCGAACCTCGACCTCGCCCGGCCCTAGGCCGAAGAGCTGCCGGGCCACCTCGCAGCAGCTCTCATCAAGGCCGAGCGGCTCCGTGGCGCCGTCCACCGAAGCCGTCGCGCCGAAATGCACCTCGATGGCTCGGATCGATCGACCGGAAAGCCCCTGTGTCAGTCGATTCGCGAGGTTCTGGAGACCTTCCCTGGAGTGGGAGTGGTCGAGTTCCACAATCTTCTTCTCGATCGCGCCGTCGCCGGTCACCACAACACCAAGAACACGGCGGTCGTCCAAAAGCACCAACGAAACCGCCTCGAGCAGTGGGCCGTCACCCATCGGGCGCAGGGCGACTCCAGCCTCCTTGGTCACCTCGGCAATCAGCTTTGCGGCCCACTCGATATCTTCAACCAATTCTCGGCGCATCTCGTCCATGCGAAGGTCGAGCTCCCGACGCACCGTGGCGGGCGGGGTCCGCGGGCGCGGCATTCTGTCGACATACACCCGGAATCCCTGGTCCGAAGGCACGCTCCCGGCCGATGGATGAGGCCGGCCGAGGAAGCCGGCCTCTTCGAGTTCAGCCATCACGTTTCTCATGGTTGCTGGAGACAGACCTAAACCCGAGTGACGAGCCACCTGCCGTGAGGCTACGGGCACGCCCGAGCGGATATAAAGATCCACTACCGCACAGAGAACGGAGACCGCTCTCCTGCTCAGGTCCATCGACAATCTCTTACCAAATCTAACCCAGTGTCGCCGTCCGGAACGCCCCCCGGATTTGCAGCGGTGAGCGTCGGTTTCGGCCCTCATCATTGTAGCATCGCCCGCGACGTCTCGCACCGAAGATCTCCAAACAGACGCCGCAGTTATCAAGACGACGCAATCGATTGGTTTGATTGACCGTTGAGGGGCGGTATGCTAATTTTGAATCCGCAGACGAGGTCACAATTCGGGCATGGTATTTTTCAACTGGGCAACGATGCAAATGGCAGCCAAGATCGTTTATTACGGTCCTGGTTTGTGCGGCAAGACGTCAAACCTGAGCTATATTTATGCCAAGACTTCCCCCGGTTCCCGGGGCGAAATGGTGTCCCTTGAAACCGAGTCGGATCGGACTCTATTCTTCGACCTGTTACCCATCGAAGTCGGCACCATCGGTGGTTTCAAAACCCGCCTTCAACTGTACACGGTTCCCGGCCAGGTCTTTTACAACACGACCCGAAAACTGGTCCTCAAGGGCGTCGACGGGCTGGTTTTCGTTGCCGATTCCCAACGGCCGATGCGAGAGGCGAACCTGGAGAGCTTGACAAGTCTTGTAGGCAACCTCAAGGAGCTCGGTGTCGAGATGGCAGATTTGCCCTTGGTACTGCAGTTCAACAAGCGTGATCTCAAGAGCACGCTCGCCATCGAAGAGCTCAACGCCGATCTCAACCCTGATAACATCTTTCCCTATTTCGAGGCGTCGGCCGTCAACGGCGAAGGCGTCTTCGAGACCCTCAAGGAAATCACCAAGCTCACCCTCAAGAAGCTCCGCAAGCGGATGACCGCTCCCCAGGCGGGCGTCGGAGGCCCGAGGCTCGAAGGGCCGAGCGTACGGCCGATCCAGCCTCCCCGACCGGCAACCTCGATCTCCGCGGCCTCCCTGGCCCGTGCCGCTGAGGAAGGGGTCGACGACACCGCCCCCGAATCCGTTGGCGGTGTGTCTTCCAAACCAGCGCCGTACGGATCCTCTCAGGAGTTGGATGCCGAGGCCGCCGAAACGGCCGGACCGGGCGCCGCCGAAGAGGCCCAGGACGTCGACCTCACACCGCAGGACAACGAGGCCGGCGAGCCGATCAAGGCGGACGCATCCGAGTCGGGAGCATTTGAAGCCGCTGATAGTGGTGACGGGGCGCCGTTTGAGATAGAAAGTGACGGAGACGCCGACCAACCTGATTTGGCGCCGGGTGAAGAAATCGGCGAACCGTTTACGGAAATCGCGATCGCCGGGCCCGATCCCGAAGCGGCCTCTGAAGGCCCGGAACTGGAGGCCGCCGCGGAATCCGATGTCGATCTCGAGGTTGAGTTCGACCAGTCCGATACCCCCGCCGAAGGAACGGCCCCGCCCCCTGTGAAACGGGTTCAGGTGTCCAACCAGATGGACATTCTGGCCGAACTCGACGGGCTGCGAAAGCAGGCCACGATGGCCGGCACCGGCCGCAGTTACAAAAATTCCACGCCCGATCTCGACCTCGACTCGCTGCTCTCCGGCGAGGCAGATCGAATCAAAGAGTTACACCAGAAGATCCAGAAGTCTCTCAACTCGGACCTCTTCAAGAATATGCGCGGGCTCCAGGTGGCAATTCGCATCCAGGGCGATGACGGCGAGACGATCCACAGCCTCGATCCAGTCTCTCTCCATATAGGAAATGCCAAGGACCTCGACAAGCTCTGCCTCCGTTTCTCGCTGGATCTGGAGAATATTCCGTGAGGTTTTCCCAGGGTGAAACGATCGGCCGACTGCTGCTCATCGCCGCGCCGGCCGTGTTGCTCTTTTCGTGCACCTCGACGCCGAGCCCGACATCACAGGCGACCACCCGGATTGAGAGTCGAACCGACGCCGACCGAAGATGGGAAGATGCGACCCGACAGCGCACGGACGAGCTGATGGCACAGGCGCAGGAACTGGTCGTGGGAGGCCACTTCTCGGAGGCCCTCGACCGGGTGGAGGAGGCGATCTGCGAGATCCTTGTGACTCCTCAAGGGTATGAGTCCGGCCCTCCCTACATTGACTATCTCGCAAGCCTCCTCGAGGAGGCCGACGACCTCGAAGAATCTCTCCGTCACCTGGAAGACGAGCTGCAAACGCCGGAGGAATTGGTGGTGTTGCCTCCGATCGAGGTCATCATCGAGGACCAGGTCGACACCGTGATGACGGCCGAAGGCCCTCTCCCTCCAAGCGATTTCCCGCTGGTCCTCAACCGCACGGTCGAGTCCTACCTCGATGCTCTCACCGAGCCCGGGGAGTTCCACCAACGCATCGAAACCGGGCTCCAACGCGCCGGGGCTTACCTGCCGATGATCCGTGCCCGATTCGGCCGCGCCGGTCTGCCGGAAGATCTTGCTTATCTGCCGTTGATCGAGTCGGCGTTCTCAACCACAGCGTACTCCAGGGCGCGCGCCCACGGCATGTGGCAGTTCATCGCTGCGACCGGTCGCCACTACGGTCTCGAAGTCGGGACGCTGGTGGACGAACGGCGCGACCCGGTGCTGTCGACCGAGGCGGCAATTGCGTACCTCCACGACCTTCACACCCAGTTTGACGACTGGTACCTCGCACTGGCGGGCTACAACTCCGGTTCAGGCAATATCCGGCGTGCCATCCGCCGTTCCGGAAGCCGAGACTTTTGGGAGCTGCGCCGATACCTGCCCCGCGAAACCCGAAATTACGTGCCCGCTTTCATCGCGTCCGTGATCATTGCCAAACAGCCCCAAAAGTACGGCTTTTCGGCGCCGACGGAACGACCATGGCAATATGACTCGGTCGACGTCCCGGACGCGCTCGACCTGCAGTTTCTGGCCTCGAACTCGGGGATCCCACTCGACGATTTGCGCAAACTCAATCCAGCGATTCGGCGGGACCTGACACCGGCCCGACGGGTCACGTCCTTACGGTTGCCTCTCGGGACCGCAGCCTCCGCACAGGCAGCCCTCGATTCGACTCCCCGTGAGAAGTGGGCGCCGAGGATGATCCACACCGTACGCAGCGGAGAGTCCCTGTATTCGATCTCCCGCAAGTATGGCTCGAACGTCAGCGCGATTCGCCAGGCAAACGGTTTGCGCGGCAGCCTCATCCGTCCAGGGCAATCCCTGGTGGTGCCTCGATTCGGCGATGGTGGTACGGCCGCCAAACCCCAACCTGCTCGCACTTCCGATGACGGAACCTACGTCGTTAAGGGTCGTGACACGTTGTGGGACATCGCGCAGAGTTTCGGTGTGTCGGTCTCTGCCCTGCGCCGATCCAACGACCTTCCGACCTCGAGAATCTATCCCGGCACGGTGCTGGTCATCCCCGGCGACGCCCATCCAACAACGTCTTCATCCCAGACCGTGTCCGCTACCACCACCTACCGAGTGCGAAGAGGCGATACCCTGTACGACATCGCTCGTCGTTTCGGTACGTCGGTCTCGGCCATCCGACGAGCCAATGGGCTGTCGAGCTCGAGGATTTATCCTGGAGACGTCATCCGCATCCCTTCGCGGCAGGCACAAGGCTAATAACCAAGGCGGGGCCCTCGGTTGCCGAAGGTGTGGTTCGACGATACAACCCAGCTCCTCCTCGCCGCGACTCCTCCTTTTCCCAAACCCGCACTGCTACAATTCTTGGCCGGCAACGGGCGAATGGAGAAAAGTAGATGTCCGAGTACGTCGCAATCAGCCAGAACTTCACCGCAGCACTGGAAGATGAGGACTGGGAGCGTGTAGAAGAGCTGTGGCTCGAAGCGCTTGAGGAATCTCCCATCCCGACATCCGAACTCCTCGAGGTTCGGCGTCGATTGTGGAAATCAAGAAAGAAGACGCTTGCACGGACCCTCCTCGAACTTTTGGCCGAGTCGCTCGAGGCTTCGGGCAGTCCGAAAGACGCCCTCGTAGCACTTCGTGAACAGGCACGTCTGGCCGAACCGAAGCCGTCCCAGGAGTTATTGGAGCGGCTCGTCGGGAGTTTCTCCACCACCCGCGCCCACCTCCCCTCCCTCAGCGCAGTGCTCGATCGGCACCCGATCACGACCTCCCGCCACCCCCTCGAGGAGCTCGAAAAGGCCGAATGTTGGCTTGATCACGACCGGGGGACTGTGGTCGAGGTGATCGGGCAGGGGGTGGGTCGGGTCACCGATCTCAATCTCGAACTCGAAAACATCAAGGTGGACCTCGGGGGAAGTCGCCCGGTCTCAGTTCCCTTCGGCGCCGTCAGACGATTCCTCCGGCCCCTGCCCGATGGTGATTTTCGCCGCCAAAAGGTCGAAGACCCGGACGCCCTCGCGGAGTTTGTAGCCAACGATCCAGGCGAGGCGCTGGCTCAGCTGCTCGACAGCCTCGGCGAGGCAGCCGACGTCGCCGCCATCAAGAATGCGCTCGACGGCGTTCTCGACGCGAGCCGGTGGACCTCATGGTGGGCCAAGGCACGCAAACACTCGCGAATCGTGACCTCTGGATCGGGATCTCGCCTCCGCTACAGTGTCAGTCTCAGTGCCGAGATAGCCGGCAAAACGCTGCTCGAGGATCTGAAATCCGCCACCCCGGCCGAGCGCCTGAAGATTGCCCGCCGGCTGGCGGACCGCGGCCCCGAAGGAGCCGAAGCGGCGGCGGATGTTCTCACTGATTCGCTTGGAGAGCTTGCAAAGAGCGATCCAGGACTAGCCTGGCAGACCGCCGGAATCCTCGTCACTCTCCCCGGCGGCCGCGATTCTGCAACCGAATGCCGAACCGCCCTACTGGCGAACGCGCCACCTCTCGAGTTGCTGTCAGGCTGCGCCGACCGCAGCGCTCGCACGGAGGCGTTGGAAGCCCTTGCGGACGCCCATCCCGAGAGCTGGTCCGAGCTCTGGGGCGAGTGGTTGTTGCACGAGGAGTCCGTAACGGTCCTCAACCTCCTGTCGTCGCGCCTGATAGCCGGCGACCAGGAGGACGTGCTTGACCGGGCTATCGAGGCGATCTACCGAAACCACGTTGCCCACGCTCCACAATTCGTGTGGCTGTGCGAGACGATGACCGAGAGCGACTGTCCCGAGGTGATCCGTCAGCGAATGACTCCCTCCTTGCTCGAAAAGCTCCCGGATACCCTCACCCGCGGTGAGTTCTCGGCCCTGCGGGCGCGGGCAAAGTCCCTCCTTGACGGAGGACGGGTGGCAATCCGCTTGCTGGTGGAAGCCGCCAACCCACAACAAGCGTCCCGATTCAGCCAGCGGATTGCCCGGATCACAACGGTGGAACCTCAGCGAGCGCACCTCGTAGAGCAGGCGGCCTTGCAACGGCAGGAGGAACCGACCGAGCATCTCGAACCCGTCCTGGTGGCCACCCGCGAGGCGTTGGAAGCCAAGCGCGAGGAGCTTCGCCTTCTCCTCGAGGTGGAAATTCCCAAAACCCTCAAGGGCATCAACGCGGCCGCCGCCGAAGGCGACCTTCGAGAAAATTTCGAGTACCACATGCTCCGTGACCGCCAGGAGCTTCAGTCCGCACGCGCCGCCAAGCTCCAGGAGGAGTTCGCCACCGTGCGCATTCTCGAACCCGGGGCCGCCGATCCTTCGATCGTCAACATCGGAACCGTGGTCCACCTGAAAGACAGCAACGGAACCGACGTCGCTCCGATCACGATCCTCGGCGCCTGGGACGCCGACCCCGACCGGCGCATCTTCGCCAACGGCACCGAGTTCGCTCAGACCCTGCTCGGGAAAAAACCCGGGGACGAGGTGGAATTGCCGGACGGCCGAGCGACAATCACTCGAATCGAGGCGTGGACCACATGAGGGTTGAGTTCTTAGTTCTTAGTTCTTAGTTCTTAGTTCTTAGTTCTTAGTTCTTAGTTCTTAGTTCAGGCGAAGGTCACGGCCGCGGGTCGGCCCATTCGCCGCAAAGGAGTCTGTCGATGGCCAACAGTCTCACCAGTCGCGGGTTGTACCTCGGGCTTCGGGCCTTTCTCGGTCTCGGAAGCCGGTTGCCGCTGAGACTCACCCGCACCATCGGCGTGCCTCTCGGTCGCGCCGCCCTTCGGCTGTCCGCCAGCACCCGCAAACGCATTCGCACCCACCTTGAAATCGCCTTCCCCGAGCTCGATCGGACGGACAGGAACGCGCTCATGCGCGCCGTTGGTCGCCACTTCGGTCTCCTCCTCGCCGAGGTCTCCTGGTTGTGGCGTGCGAGTCCTGAGGACGTCCAAGCCCTGTGTGAGCTCAAAGGAGGCGAGCACTTCGTGGCTGCCCACGAGGCCGGCCGAGGCACGGTGTTGGTCACTGCCCACTGCGGCAACTGGGAGCTCCTCAACTCGCGCCTCCAATGTCTTGGCATTCCTGCCTCGATCATCGTCCGGCGTCTCGACGATCCCCGTATCGACGAGATCTCCACCAGATTGCGCACCCGGTTCGGCGCCGAGGTGATCCACCGAGACGACCGGGTCGGCCGACGCCTCATCCGGGTCCTGGCCGACAACCGGTTGATCGCCCTCCTCATTGATCAGGACCTTCCCGGCAGCGCCGGCGTGTTCGTGCCCTTCTTCGGTCGGCCGGCATGGACGCCGGTCGGAGCGGCGGTCCTGGCGCTGCGCAACGGGAGCCCGCTGATTCCGACCTTTGGACACCGGCGTCCGGACGGCACCCACTTAGTCGAGGTCCACCCACCGATCCCGATCCCCTCCAGCGGCACCCGAGAGTCGAAGGTCGAGGAGTTGACCGCGGCCGCTATGGCCGCAATCGAACGGCAGATCCGAGCCCATCCCGAGCAATGGGTGTGGATGCACCGGCGGTGGCGGACACAGCCGGATTGAGGCACAGTCGGATCAACCGGTGATTCCGGCGCTGGGGCAGATCTCAGAGAGAGCGCAGTCTCCACACCGAGGCCGACGCGCCGAGCACACCCTCCGGCCGTGCAGGATCAGCCGGGTCGAGAAACGAATCCACTCGTTCCTGGGCAGGAGAGCCTGTTCCCGAGCCCGCATCAGTACTTGAATGTCGAGCCGCCGATGAACTCGCGGAGAATCGAGGTCTGGGCCACCTCATCGGGAAAGATCGGGACGAACATCGACAGGCCTTTGAGCAACCGGTAGGCCTCGGTGTAGGCCGTGCTGGTCCTCGGGACCTGCAACAGAAACCGCTCCGCATAGGTCTTGAGCACCGCCGGTTCGTAGACGAGTGCGGAGTTGAACATCACATCCGCCTCCTCCTGGAAGGGGAAGATCCACTTTCTTTCTCCGCGACGGACCCGTTCCCACAGATCGAGGGTCCGCTCCGCCGTAAACCCACGAAAGAGCTGGTCGCGCACGATGCGACGGATGAGTCGCGCGTCGGACGTGAAGATCCGATTGTGGTCGTCGATCGCCAACTGCGAAAGGGCCGAGATGAAAATGCGATATTTTTGTTCGCGTGGCACACTCTGTGTCAGGCGGTTGTTGAGACCGTGGATCCCCTCGACGACCAGAACCTGGTGGTCCTCGAGTCTCATCGGCACCCAATCCTTTCGCGGCCTGCGGTGACCGGTCACGAAGTCGAAACGCGGCGTGGTGACCTCTTCACCGGCCATCAGATCTGCCAACTGCGAGTGGAAGAACTCGAGGTCGATCGCCTCCAACGCCTCGAAATCCGGGTGACCGTCGTCGTCACGGGGTGTGTCCTCGCGATCGACGTAGTAGTTGTCCAGGGAGAGGGAGACCATCTCGATGCCGTTGACCCGGAGCTGAATCCCGAGACGCTTGGCAAAGGTCGTCTTGCCCGAGGAGGACGGTCCGGCGATGGTCACCAGGCGAACCCTCGGCCGGTGGGAGAGGATCTCGTCCGCCACCTGCGCCACCTTCTTTTCGTGGAGCCCCTCGGCGATCCGAATGATGTGAAGGATGTCTCCGTCCAGGCAGAGCTGATTGAGCTGCCCGACATTCTGCACGTCGAGCACCTCCTGCCAGCGTCGGGTCTCGGTGTAAGTTTTGAAGAGCAGGGGCCGCGGGTGGAACTTGGGAAGATGGTCGCGATCCGCGCGCCTGGGAAATCGCAGGAGAAGTCCGTCCTCGTGGGGCAGCACCCCAAAGGTCGGAAGACATCCGGTGTGTGGGGCGTAGGGCCCGTGTGCGAGGTCGACGAAGACACCGCAGGAAATCGTGTGGACGGTGGAGGAACGCCGGGTGCCGAGCAGGCGGAGCTTGTCGTCGCAACCGTTCTCTCGGCAGAAGCTCTCAGCCTCCTCGATGGTCACCGTCGTACGCCGGAACGGACGACACTCGGCCTGGATCTCGCGCATCCGCTTCTCGAGCGCCGGCGCCATCACCGCGAGCCCGGGATGGGTGCCGCGAATCTGATAGTGGTAACAGTTTCCGAGAGACTGGCCGATCACGGTTCGGGCTTGGGGGAAAAGCTCGCGGCAGGCCTCGTAGAACATCAGGCTCAACGACCGCTTGTAGACGGACTCTCCCTCGCGGTCCCCGAAGCGAACGAGCTCGAGGTCAACTCTCCCGCGGAGCGGAAAATCGAGCATCACCTGGCGCCGGTTGACAAGCGCCGAGAGCACGTCATCCGCGATCCCACCGTTGATGCCTTGGAGAAACTCGTCGACCCGGATGCCCGATGCGACGTGGTGGGATTCTCCACGATAACGAACTTCGACTTGGGTGCTGTTCATGACCATCCGATCCGAGTTGCGCTCGAAAGTCTCGCCGACCCGAGGGCCGACGGTCGCGCGAGCATAGCCCCTTTTGAGGTGAGTTACCAGTCAGCCGCGCCGGGGGAGGGCGCCGGCGGCTTGCTCCGCACTGACCCTTGCGAAAGCCGCCCATTGTCATATACTGGATGTTCACTCAAAAGCGTCCATGCCATACCGGAGAGTTGTCGAAATGTCGGCCGTACGGGGGCATGGGCGCTGTTTTCTTGCGACGGTTTACCGTTCGCCCCGTTCCGGCTACACTCGGCGCTCTGCAGAAGGGCTGAAGTGATGCAGATCCCAGAGTGGTACACCGGAACCGACGAAACAGGGCGTGTCGCAGCGGGCATCGAGCGAGCCATCGAGCGGATGGATGAACGCATCGCCGATCACACCGATATCAAAGATCTCAAGGAACTGCTTTCCCTGGAACAGGAGGTGAACTGGCGGAGCTTCCTCCTGGGCCTGGTGGGTACGATTCACTACGACCTTCAGGAGATCGACAGCGCGAAAGGGACACTCGAGCAATCGATCAACGCGTACAAGGCCTACCTCGAATCCTTTGACGAGGTGCTAAGCGTCTATTGCCAGTCCTCATACACGCTTGGCGTGATCTTCTTCGACGACGGCCACTACGGCGAGGCGATTCCGTTCTTCCTCCGCTGTCTGCCCTACATGCACGACGTCTACGACGAAACGTACATCGGCCACATATACACCTTTTTGGCCCTTTGCTTCAGTTGGACCAACCAGACCGCATACAGCGTCGTTTTTTCCGAGGCCGCGGCCTTCACGCGGCGCTACGACTGCGAGTCGCTGGAACAACTGCTGGTTGCTTTCGGCGACGCCGGGGAGGTCGACAAGGCGACCGACGTCTTTCACCTGCTCCAACGCCACTGTCAGGACTACGAAAACTACGATCGCGTTCTCGAGTATGCCGAGCAGAACCTGGGCGAATCCGGAGTTGTTAACTAGTTCTCGTCCGGAAACGGCGCTTTTTTTGCAATCTCTGCGTCAAACTGCGAATTTCCTTGTGCGACGTACAGGAGTACGTCTCCGCGGAAATCCTTGTTTTCCTTGATCTTGCAGAAAAATCGCTCGTGTCCGCATCGAGAACTGCGCTGTCCCCTCCGGAGTTTCCGGATGGGAACCAACTAGCCCGCATACCTCGCCGAATTGTGTCGCGAGGGTGGCGAGGTCACGGCAAGAACTGACCGTACTTGAACCAGTGGAAGATCACGTAGAACCAACTGAAGAAGGCGTGGATCAGCGCCCACAGAATGCTGTGGTTGACGTTCCAGCTGAGCAGGGCCGCGAGCACCGAACCGATGCTCCCCAGAATGCCCCCCCCGCAGCAGCCACAGCCTTTCCCGTTCTTGTCACCCATGGCGCCCCCCGTTGATTCCACTTCCATCCCGACCCGTGTGAAGGTTTTCCAGGGTCTCCGGTCGCGGAAGCCTGAAGCCGGACGTGTCACCCCAGGGATGGACCTCGAGCCCGCTCAGTGCGCCTCCGCGCACCCACAGTATCACCCCCACGGAGGTACCCTCCGGCGAGACTGCGTCCGCTATCATCAGAGGGGTCGATATCGCTCCGGAAAGCTGTTGATCGAAGTGCATATCGATGCTCGGGCAGCCACATCCGCATCCGCCCACAACCGACGCCGTCTCGAGCTGATCGATGAAGCGCCATCCGACTGAACCCGAAGCGCCGAGGAGGGCCTCGATGAGGTCCCGTTCCCCCTCGGTGAGAGGTCGAGAGGGGCACGGGGATCCTTCGGAGATTTGCGGAGTGCTTTGTCGACTACAGGCATCCGTTGCTGGTGGAGCACACCGTGCCCGAGCTGATTGCCCAGAGGGTGTATGCGACAGCGCTTGGCTACGAGGACATCAACGACCACGACGAGCTTCGCCGTGACGCACTGTTGGCGACACTGGTTGGTAAGACAGTCATCCTGGATTTCGACGCTACAGACGATCCGCTCCATGGTGAGCAGGAGGACCGGTTCTTCCA
>JBGMRN010000064.1:0-15303 GCA_048061535.1 Thermoanaerobaculales bacterium
ACGCATGGGCTGGTCTTATAGCGGATGAACGGGTTGTCGGCCCATTGAACCCCCTTAAGTGAGGAAGTGAGGCCCAGAAGCGCGAATAACCCTAACCCCCTAACCCCCTCAACGTCACCACCAGGGGCTCACTGTCGAGTTGGAAGCCGACTTCGGCAATGATCTCACCCGGCGCCCCCCCGTTCTCGGCGGCCACCGGCAGCGAGACCGCGTTGTCTCCCGGGAGATGGGACTTCAGGTTGCCTGCAGTCACGTGGGCCAGCTCCGCGAGCACGTCACGGGCGTCACTTGCTCCGAGGTCTCCTCCCCGGGCTGCAAAGGCCGCCCCCGCAGCGAGGAGAGCGAGCTGCCGTGAGCCGCGTTGAACGAGCACACCCCTGAAATCACCGCTGAACAGCACCTGGTTTGCCACCACGTCCTTCGAGTCGAGCGCTTCCTCGAGCTGATCGAGCTCACAATCTTCGAGCTCCAGCTTCAACTGAGTCGACCAGATCGTCCGAACCACCTTACGGAGATCTTCGGCGGAAAGGCTCATTCCCCGGCTCCCTTCTTTACCTGGTAGACGACGGCACGATCCATACGAACGCGGCAGAACATCTCGTCGAAGTTGAGGGTCGTTTCAGCGGCGCCGAGGATCAGGTATCCGCCCGGACGGAGGATTTGCCTTACCTTGCGGAGCACCTCGCGTCGTGTCTCGACGTCGAAATAGATCAGCACGTTTCGCATCATCAGAATGTCGACGGGCGGCAGCGTCGTCCAGTCGGCGGCCAGGTTCTGCCGGAAAAACCGAAACATCGTGCGGATCTCGTCCTTGAGGTGCCACTGGTCTTCCTGCTGGTTGAAGAACCGAACCAGTAACGGGGCAGGAAGGCCGCGATTGACCTCGAGCTGGCTGTATACACCCGTCCGTGCCCGGTCCACCATCTGTTGGGAGATGTCGCTTCCCAATAGTTGCAGGCTCCAATCGGCGAGCCGAGGGAAATGACTCCGCAGGATCATCGCGACACTGTGCGGTTCCTGGCCGCTCGAGCACGCGGCGGACCAAATGCCGAGCATTCGGGATGTGTCCTGGCGCTGCTCGATGAGCTCGGGAATGATCCGGTCCCGGAGGGCCGAGAAGGGGTGAAGATCACGGAAGAACGAGGTCTCGGTGGTTGCGATGGCCTCCACAGCTTGAACGTGGAGCTGCCCGTAGGCGGTGGATCGAAGGTGAGAGATCAGCTGGCCGGCCGAGCTGAAGCCCTCGGCGCGAGCCAGCGGCAGCAGGCGTGAATTCACGAGGTAGGTCTTGCCGTCGTCGAGGGAGATTGCCGACTCGCGACGAACCAGCGCCCGAATGAAATCGAAATCGCCGGGAGTGATCGGGAAGATTCCCCCAACGGGGGGATCGGTGATCATGACCGAGAGGCCTTGACCCGGCGGACGATCTCCGGTCCGATTTCTGAAATCGGCAGCACGAAATCGGCGAGCCCCGCGTTGACGACCTGACCCGGCATCCCCCAAACCACGCTGGAAGCCTTGTCCTGGGCGATGATCCGGCCGTCGGCGGAGCGGATCTCGCGGCAGCCCTTGAGCCCATCTTGACCCATTCCGGTGAGCACGACCGCCAGGGTTGCCGCGCCGAAGCAGGTTGCCGCTGACCGGAAAAGAACGTCTGCAGCAGGTCGGCAGGAGTTTTCGAGAGGACCGTCGCCGGTCTCGAGCTCGATGCCGGATCTTGTGGTGCGCGCCATCAGGTGGAGATTTCCGGGAGCGATCCGAATTATGCCTGGGGTGACCGGCTCGCCGCTGGCTGCCTCGCGGACATCGAGCGGCCCCGCGGCATCGAGACGCTGAGCGAGAAAGGTGGTGAAGTTCTCCGGCATGTGTTGAACGATTAAAACCGGCGCCGGGAAATCCGCCGGGAGCGCCCGAATGACCGTCGCAAGAGCGTTCGGGCCGCCGGTCGATGCGCCGATAACGACCCCCTCGATCGCGGCTTGGCTCCTGGCCCTGGGAGCGGAAGAACGAGGAGCCTGTCGCTTTGCTCGGCGGAGGTGGGACGGATCGCCCTGAACCAGCGCGCGTGTCTTGGGCACGAGCTGCGATCTGAGGTAGCGCCGGGCATCCTCTGGCGAGGAGCTGCGAGTCGCCTTGGTCACATAGTCCGACGCCCCGAGAAACAGGGATTCGACCGTGACCGCCGCGCCTCGCAAGGTCAGGTTGCTGACCATGATGACCCGGATCTCGGGGAAGTCGGAGCGGATCACGGCCAGGGTTTCGAGCCCGTCAAGCTCCGGCATGTCGATGTCGAGAGTGACCAGATCAGGGCGAAGGCGTGGAATCTTGGCAAGGGCGATGCGGCCGTTGGGCGCCGTGCCCACGACCTCGAAATCCTCTTCGGCCGAGAGGATGTCCGAGATCACTCGGCGTGCTACCACCGAGTCGTCTACCACCAGGATTCTGGATGCCGGCACGTCCGCCCGGCCCTATCCGCCGATTCCGAGGAGAGCCAGCTTTTCCAACATCATCTCCTGGTCGAATGGTTTCATGATGTACTCATCGGCGCCCGCCTCCAATGCCTGGCTCACTCGCTCCAGTTGCGTTTCGGTGGTGACCATCATCAACGGCAGAGTCTCGCAGCCCGCCAGTCCGCGAACTTCTCTCACCAGTTCCAGGCCGCTCATCGCCGGCAGATTCCAGTCAACCAGAGCGAGATCGAAATCGGTGTCTGTCCTGAGGGTGACGAGGGCCTCCTCGGCGTCGGCCGCCTGCACGACCTCGAATCCGATTTCGGCGAGGATCCCTTTCAGAATCGACCGCATCGCCCGCGAGTCATCGATTACCAGCGCACGCATTTGCTTTCCCTTCGAAAAATAACTGAACCGTTGGAATTCTAACCGATTTCGGGTGTGCCGAGGTCCAGGGCAAATTCCACATCGAGGACCAGCAGGAGACTGTCTTGTAGTTTGTACGCACCTCGGATCAAACGTCTCGCCTCTCCTTTGAGGGTATTCGGAGGCTCTTCGTAGTCCTCGGACCCGACCTCGACCACGTCTCCAACGCGATCGACGACGAAGCTGAGCAGGTGGTCGCCGTCGCCCAGAACGAGGGTGGCGTGGGCTGCCTTTGTCTTCTCCTCCGCCAATCCGAAGCGCTTTCTGAGATCGACCGCGGCGATGATTTGTCCGCGGAGGTTGATCAGACCACACACCGAGGGTGGCGCCAGCGGCACCGGCGTGATCGCCGTTTCGTAGAGAACCTCATGGATCCGCTCGATCTCGATGCCGAGCTGGAGGTCACCGACAGAAAAGGTGCAAAATTGGTTGGCCATGATCAGTCCGCCTCAGTGGCCCGGCTGAAAAACTCGGGATCGGCGAGTCGCGTCACCGACTCGAGGTCGATGATCTCCGTGACCCTGCCCTGTATGACCGCACACGCGCGAACCCCGGGCCGGCTGCCGGGCCGGAGCGCCTTGAGCTCCTCTTCGACGACATCAACGATGCGGTGGACGATCAGACCCGCCCGTTGACCGTCGATCGTGAACACCACCACCGGAACGACATCCTCGTCGAGTAGGGTTGCAGCACTGCGCGCCCGCTTCCGGCGCTCGGGCAGCGTCTGCTGGAGGTCCACCAATTGCAGAATCTCGTCGCCGTACTGCACGACCTGCTGTCCGGCCACCGTCTCGATTGCTGAACGCGGAAAGCTCTCGAGGCGCGCCACCTTGGCGAAATCAACCGCCAAGCGTTCGTTGTCCGCCCCCTGGAGGCACAGCAGAGTTTCGCGATTGGAACCAGCTTCGGGCTCGACCTCCGCCTCGGTTGGAACGGCGTGAGTCCGGGCCTCGGATATGACGCCGGCGCCCAGACCAAGCCGCATGATGTCGAGGATCAGGGCGATTCGCCCGTCTCCGAGGATCGTCGCCCCAGCGAACGGTACGTCGGCGAGTAATCTCCCGAGGGGTTTGACGACGATCTCAATCGAGTCGTCGATGGTGTCCACCACCAAACCGAACCGCCGGTCATCGCCTTGGAGCACCACGATGTTGGCTGCCGAGTCGTTTCTCATTCCGTCCCCGATCTGTAGTTCGTCGTCGAGGAAGACCAGGGGCAGAAGGCTGCCGCGCAAGCGGTACACGGGGACACCGTTGAGATCTTCAATGCCGAGATCCGAACCCTTCCCTTCGAGGCGCACGAGCTCGACGACGTTGGCCTGGGGAATGGCGACTCGGTTTTCTCCGGCGCGGACCAGGAGGGCGGAGACGATTGCGAGAGTGAGCGGAATTTTGACCCGAAAGGTGGTCGACTCCCCGGGTTCAGATTTCAGCTCGACCGATCCGCCGATGCTCTCGACGTTGGTCCGGACCACGTCCAGACCGACCCCTCGGCCGGAGATATTGGTGACCTTGGCCGCGGTCGAGAACCCGGGGTGAAAGATGAATGCCTCGATCTCCCGAGGTGTGAGATCGGCCTCATCCGCCTTGCTGACCAGGTCGGCCTTGACGGCGCGCGCCAGAATTCGCTCGTGGTCGAGTCCTCCTCCGTCGTCCTTGACCTCGATGACCACGTTGCCGCCCTCGTGATGTGCTCTGAGGCGCAGCGTGCCGACGGGTGGCTTCCCACGAGCCTCTCGGACCTCCGGCGCCTCGATTCCGTGGTCCACCGCGTTGCGGACCAGATGGAGCAGTGAGCCCTTGATGGCCTCGATCACCGACTTGTCGAGGTCGGTTTCCTGGCCCTCCATCTGGATCTCCACCTTCTTGTCGAAACCGAGGGCGAGGTCGCGGACGAAACGGGGGAGCTTGTTCCAGATCGTGCTGATGGGTTGCATCCTGGTCTGCATCACCGCTTCCTGGAGCTCTCCGGTGACGCCGTCGAGGCGAAGCGAGGAGGCCACCAACAGCGGGTCGGGAGACCCGCTCAGGTGCTGCACGAGCTGGTTTCGGGCCAGCACCAACTCGCCGACAAGATTCATCAGGTGATCGAGCACCCGGACATCGACCCGGAGGCTGCTCTCCGCAACCGCCGGCGTCGAGGTCAGCTCGAGGGTTTCCGGGTCGCCTTCGGGTTCGGTTACCGGTTCATGCCTTTTTTTTTTGCCCCCGGCGGCGGCATTCTTGTCAAATCCCTTGAGCCGTGCGATCAAATCCGAATATTTGTCGTCGCCCTCGCTGCCGGTGCGGTCGATATTGGCGAGAATGGACCGTACCGCGTCGATCATCGCGAGCAGGTCGGAGGTGATCTCTGGACTGAGGTCGAGGGTCCCGTCCCGAAGACGGCTGAGCACCGACTCGCCGACATGGGTGACGGACTCCAGGTTCTGAAAGGCGAGAAACCCGCAGGTTCCTTTGATGGTGTGAATGGTGCGAAAGATCCGGGTGAAAATTTCGCGATCCGACGGGTTCTTCTCGAGGCTCACCAGGTCCTGGTCAAGCTGGTCGAGATTCTCGACGCTTTCGGCGAGAAATTCGGCAATGATGGAGTCCATGTCGCCCATTTTTCACTGCCTCCTATGGCGTTCTCCTACGCTGGAACGGATCGGTTCGGCGTTCCGCCTTTCGAAAAGATACAGCAAAATGAGTGCCAGCGCAGGAGTTGTCCCGATCGAACGGCGCCTGTCCTCGATGGCCCGAAGTGGTACACCGAGTCCCAACATAGCCCATTTTATCCGGTAGCGGCTTGACCGCCGAGGTTCGGCCGGCAAAACCCGCGTAGCGAAAAACGCCAGGAGGCGCGAGATATGGCGCCGGAAGGCCGCAGTCGCAGTCATGCTGCTTCAAATCGAGAAAGCGCAGACACGTGCTGTGTATCGTGCCTCGCAGTAGAAAGCTGGTGAGAAAGGCGGGCGAGATCGCTTCCTTCTGCAAAGTCTGCCTTCACTCGACTCTCACCGCCTCATGACTGCCGGAAATCCGCTCCTCAAGAGCCCGCAGTTCTCACAGCCTCGTCCTCGACGGTCAGTTGAGGCTTTCCTTGATCGTCTCCGGGGGGCTGTGTGAAGTGCGGGCTTAAGGTACACTTGAGAGTAGGGGACCGAGGGAGGTGAGGGCGCTCCCCGTTCACCGGGAAGGTCCAGGGAAATAGATGGACGGTGGATTGCGGAGGGTCGTGAAGGACCTGTTGCGACGGATTCTCGGGGCAGTATCACGGGCATCGACCGAGAATGCACCGAAAATGGAGCTTCACGCCGTGCGAATGACGCCATGCAATCCGCTTTCCGGGACCCTCCTAAAATTCTATCGTCCGAGGTGAACCATGGGGATTTCGATATTCAAGGATCTCAACATCCGCCAGAAGCTGATCATATTTGTCGGCGGTTCGATCGCGCTGTTCCTTGCGGTCATGGGTGTGGCGGTGGTGAGCAACATCTCCGACCTGACCCGCGAAAAGACCCTCTCGGACGCGGAGCACGCGCTCGAGGTGAAGGCGCAGATGATCCAGACGTTCTTCGCCGAACGAGCGCGCGTCGTCGAGACCTTCATGGTTGATCCTGCCTTGCAGGAGTTCTTTCGCAAACACGACACCTTCCGCGCGCCGCTGGCCGGAAACCAAGAGTACCTCAGGATCATCGACTACTTCGACACCATTGTGGCCAAGGACCCGACCGTCCGGGCGGTTTTCTTCGCCGACGACGACACCCAGGAGTATTTCCAGAATCGCATGCCCGAGGTCCCGAACGGTCGCGTGGAGCTTGAGGGCTACCTGGTGAAGAACCGGCCGTGGTGGCACGAGGCGGTCGAGGAGGACCGTCTCTACCTGGCTTCTCCTTCCGTTGACTTCGCCACCGGCGATGTTTCGGTGGTCATCCAGACCACCGTCTACCTGCAGGACGGAACTTTTCTCGGGGTCGCGGGCATGGACGTCGAGCTTTCCACCGTCGGGACGATGGTGAACCAGATCCGGTTCGAGGGCGAGAGCGCTGCATTCCTGGTGGACGACCAAGGTGAGATCATCTACTTCACCGGCGCCGATCTCCCCATCGAGACCAAGCTCGAGGACCTCGACACTCAGGTTGCCGACACCGCAGGTTTCGCCGAGTTCTCAGCCGATATCGCCAAGGGTGACGGTGGTTTCGGCCGGGTCGTCTGGAAGGGCGATGACCGTCTCGTATTTCACGCTCCGGTCCGGTCGAACTCGCCGCACATCAACTGGACCCTGGGCGTCCTGGTGCCGGAAGAGGTCATCACCGCCCCGACTCGCAAGAGCGCGCTGATTTCCGTCTTCGCCATCCTGTTTACGATCATTGCCGTCAGCACGATAACCCTCCTGGTGACGCGGGTCATCGTCACCGAACCCATCCGTCAACTCCTGGAAAGGTTCCAGGATATCGCCAGCGGTGAGGCCGATCTCACGCGGCGCGTGGAGGTTTCCAGTCGCGACGAGGTCGGCCAGCTCGGAGAGAGTTTTAACGCCTTCACCTCGAGGATCCAGACTGATATCGCGGCCATCGGGGACCAGACATCCGCCTTGGCCCACTCGGCGGACCAGATGCGCAGCCTGTCGCAGCAGATCGCCAGTGCCAACGAGGAGACCTCGACCCAGGCGAGCATGGTCTCGGCGGCGGCCGAGCAGGTGAGCGCCAACGTGCAGTCGGTGGCGACCGCTACCGAAGAGCTCAACGCCAACACCCGCGAGATCGCAGCCAATGCATCGGAAGCGGCCCAGGTAGCGACCAGGGCGGTGGAGATCGCCGAGGAGACCAAGACCACTTTCGAGCAGCTCGACGAGAGTGGCACCAAGATCGGCAACGTCGTCAAGGTGATCTATGCCATCGCCGAGCAGACCAACCTCCTCGCGCTCAATGCCACCATCGAGGCGGCGCGCGCCGGAGAGGCCGGTAAGGGTTTTGCGGTCGTGGCGGATGAGGTCAAGAAGCTTGCCAATCAGACTGCTCAGGCCACCGAGGAGATCAGCTCGACCGCCGAGGTGATCAGCAACCACACCCGGGTCGCAGGCGAGGCGACCGAGGAGATCAGCAGCATCATCCGGTCGATTCACGATATTCAGACCACCATCGCCAGCGGCGTTGAGGAGCAGACCGCGACCACTGCGGAGATTGCGCACAGCGTCACCGAGGCGGCCACCGGGTCGAGCGAGATCGCCGAGCGGATCGCCGGCATCGCCGCCGCCGTGCAGGAGACCACCGCCGCGTCGACCTCCTCTCACGAGGGAGCGGATCAGCTTGCCGAGCTGGCTGCGGAGCTGAGGCAGATCGTCGAGAGGTTTACCTATTAGATTCCGAATTCTATTCGTGCCTCAGTGCTTCGATCGGATCGAGCGCCGCCGCCTTTGCTGCCGGGTAGGTGCCGAAGAAGACGCCGACCAGGGCTGCGAACCCGAACCCGATCGCCACTGCCCACATCGGGACGTGTGCCGGCGGGAAGCCCGGAATCGCCTTGGCGCCGAGGACTCCCAGGCCCCAGCCGCCGAGTATGCCGACCAGGCCTCCGAGGAGGGAGAGGGTCATCGCCTCGATCAGGAACTGCACCAGGATGTCCGATTTGCGGGCGCCGACCGCCTTGCGAACACCGATTTCGCGCGTTCGCTCGGTGACCGACACCAGCATGATGTTCATGATTCCGATTCCGCCCACCAGCAGGGCGATGCTGACGACACCCCCGACCACGCTCGTGAGTGTGCCGAGAATCGCCCCCGTTGTCTCGAGCAGCTCTTCCTGGAGCAGAATCTGGAAGTCGCTCTTGACGCCTTCGGGAAGCCGGTGGCGCTGGCGCAGGACCTCCTTGATCTGGTCTCTCGCCAGGTCAACGTTTTCGGCGCTGCTGGCCTGGAAGTCCAGGCGGAGCTGTTTGAACGCGTCGATGCCGTAAATCTCCCGTGCGGTAGTTATCGGAATCAAGACCAGGTCGTCCTGACTGCGGCCGAACATCTCGCCCTGGTGTTCCATGACGCCGATGATCGTGAACGACGAGCTTCCGACGATCAGATCGGTGCCGAGAACGGGTTCCGGCAGCTCCAACTCCTCGATGATCTTGGTCCCGATCAGACAGACTCGCGCGGCCCGCTGCATGTCGAGGGCCGAGAAAAAGCGGCCCCGATCGGTCCAGTGGTTGGCGACCTCCTGGTGAAATGGGCCGATCCCCAGCAGGTTGGTGGCGAACCGACGGCTGCCGGCGCGGGTCTGTTCGCCGCGGAAGAAGACCGGGTTGAAGTACTTGAGCGCTGTTGAACGCTCCATGATCGCCAGCCCGTCGTCGTAGGTCAGCCTGACCTCGCGGCCCGCCAGATCGGGGTCCTGCGGGTCTTGGCGGGGGAAGACCATGATGTAGGTGACGCCGACGCCCTCGAACTGGGCTGCGATGACGTAGTTGAGGCCCTGGACGATCGACACCACGGCGATGACCGCGGCGACGCCGATGATGATGCCCAGCGTGGTCAGCAACGACCGCATCTTGTTGGCCCAGATGGCCTGAAGGGCGATGCGGAGGTTGTCCCAAATCATGTCCGGGTCTCCTCGGCGCCGGCCGGCTCATCAGAAAGCACCTTGCCGTCGAGCAGCCGAACGATCCTGTTCGCGTGGGCGGCAATGTCCTCCTCATGGGTGACCACGATGATCGTGTTGCCCGCGGCGTTGAGCTCGTCGAAGAGATTCATGATCTCGGCGGAGGTGCGCGAGTCGAGGTTGCCGGTCGGCTCGTCCGCGAGCAGGATCGACGGGTCGTTGACCAGCGCGCGGGCCAACGCCACGCGTTGCCGTTGTCCTCCTGAAAGCTCGTTGGGTTGGTGCTTGATACGGTCGCCGAGGCCGACTTTTTCCAGCGCCTCGCGGGCCCGCCGACGTCGCGTTCCGGTTGGGACGCGCGCGTAGATGAGGGGAAGCTCGACGTTGCTAAGGGCCGTCGATCGTGCCAAGAGGTTGAAGGTCTGGAAAACGAAGCCGATCTCGCGGTTGCGGATCAGAGCGAGCTCAGTGTCGTCGAGGTCCGAGACCTGCTGTCCATTGAGGATGTACTCGCCCGAGGTCGGCGTGTCGAGACAGCCGATCAGGTTCATCAGGGTTGATTTCCCAGACCCGGAAGGACCCATGATGGCGAGGTATTCTCCGGCCTCCACCGCGAGGTCGACGCCGGCGAGAGCGCGCACCTCAACCTCACCCATCTGGTAGGTTTTGCGCAGGCTCTCAATCGAGATCATCATCAGTTGACGCTGACCTCGACGCTGCCGCCTTGATCTTGCGCAGCCTCGTCCTCGGCGTCATTATTCTTGGTCGTGGCCGTTCGCACCGGATCTCCGTCCTTGAGCGCCTTGAGCGTCCGGTAGGGTCCCACGATGACCTCGGCGCCCTCCTCGAGCCCGTCCGTGATCTCCACGTTGAGCTCGTCCGAGATCCCCGTTTCGACCCTTCGGACCACAGCCTTGTTGTCCTCGATCACGTAGACGACGTCGGTCTCCTCTATGCCCTTGGCCGCGCTCCCTCTCACCTCGTTGCCGTCGGCGTCGAGCTTGCGTTTTACCACCGCCTGGATGGGGGCGGTCAGAACGTCTTTCCGGGTCGCAGTGAGAATGTGGACCCTGGCGGTCATAGTCGGTCGCAGATCCGCCTCGGGATCGTCGAGTGCCACCTTGACGGTGAATCGAATCGTTCCCAGGGCCGGGTCCTTGCGCCCCGAGGTGGCGATTTCCACCACGTGGCCCACCAGTGGGTCGTCTCCGAGCGCGTCAACCCTGACCTCCGCCTCCTGGCCGATGGAGACACTGACCACGTCCACCTCGCTGACCTCCACCTCGGCGAGCAGCCGCGACATGTCGGCAACAATCAGGATCACCGATCCGGGCAGGTTGATCGAGCCGGGAACCACCGTCTCGCCTTGCTCGGCGTTGAGTTGGATGATGATGCCGTCCATCGGCGATCTGATCGTCGTGCGCGCCAGGTCGTCCTCGGCGCGCTTCACCCCGGAGCGGTACTGCTCGACCGAGTGACGCTGCGCCTCGATCTCAACGACGGCTGTGTCCACCGCGAGCTGGACGGAGTCGAGGGTTTCCTGGCTGACCAGCCCGTCCGCAATCAGCTCCTGCGCGCGCCGCAGATTGCGTTGGGCGTTGGCGAGCTGCACCTCCAGACGCCGAACCGAGACCTCTGCCTGACGAAGGGCCGCCCTCGCCTGATCTCTGGCCGCCTCGTAGAGGTCTGATTCGATCTCCAGCAGGAGCTGCCCGGCCACGACCTTCTGCCCCTCGACAACAGGCATGTTGATGATTTCGCCCACGACCTTGGCCGACACCTCGACCTTTTTCTCCGGGGTGATCTCTCCCGTCGCTTTGACTCGAGAGGAAACGGTGCGGAGCTCGGCCGCCTGCACCTCGACCTCGGTCCCACGAGGACGCGAGTCGCGCAGGCTCGCCCACACAATCAGGGCAAGGACCGCGACCACAGCGATCCCGATCAGAATTTTCCTCATATTCACGTTCAAGATCCTCCACCGGTCCGGCCACCGGTCGCGCGTTCCGACGAGCCGCAATTTGACTTATACCTGATAACTGCTCATCTTGGGGGTTGGCCCGCACTTCTTATCAGATTTCGTCGCGAGGGGTACAAGGCGCAGTGCATTGTGCCCCATAGGAGAAAGATGGTGAGAAATGTGGGTTAGGAAAATAGCGCCGCCACGCCGACCTTGCCGACCAGCCAGACCACCCAGGGGACAAGAGCGACAACCGCCGCCCGGCCGCGGGAAATCTTGCCGACCGTGGCGAAACCGATGATCAACAGCACGACGGTCCAGATGTTGAAGATATTGATCGTGCTCGCCGCGGCGCTCAGCCAAGCCGGCGCATCGGGCGAAAGGAAGGCGCCCAGGTGGGACTTGACGATGTTGGCAAGATCCTCCTGGGGCATCACGCCCATGCGCTGGACCAGTATCGACGTCAGCACCAGTTGCACGACGCTCGCCGGCCAGTAGGCATGGAGGGTGGTCGCCAGAGATTTCACGAAATCGACGTCGGAGCCGACGATTTTCAACAGGACAAAGAAGATGGCCGCCAGGATGACCCAAAAAATGGGTCCCGCTACGATCCCGATCAGAGGCGAGTACTTGGTGAATTTTTCGGTCCGCTCGACGATCTGCTCGATTTCTTCGTCGGTCATCTCCGTCGCCCGATCGCCGAGCCGGGCGCGCAGGGTCGCTTCGGCGTCGAGGTGCGGGAGGATCATCATTTGCGCAACGACGCTCAGGGCGACGATCAATACCATGCAAATGGCCCAGGTCGGTTTGACTCTGATGTCGCCGAACACCGCTCCCGGAGCGGTGTACATCATCCACAGCCGTTGCATCGAATTGAGCTGCGCCGATGGTTGACCGGGCGTTTGGTGGTTTGGTTCGGGTTCGTAGGTCGGACGGTCCGTGGTCTCCTCCATGGTCATTCTCCTTCCTCGGTTCTGAAGATCCCCTACCGTGATACGCGTATTATATTCCGGAAGTTTCTCAATTTCGGGTTTCGGATTTATCGGCGCGGAGCAGCGGCACACGAGAGGATCCAACGATATTGCCCCTCCGGTCGGCGTGTTCCCCGAGGATCGCCCAGAGGATCGAGCGCAGCCATGTGGAGTCGTCAGCCGTCAGAGCTCGGCTTGGCTGGTTGCTCGAACTCGAAGGCGTCGACCAGTCGTTGCAGCTCGGCGGCCATGGCCGAAAGCTCGGCGGCTGAACCCTGTGTCGAGTCGGCGCCGGCGGCGGTGCCGTGGGTGGCCTCGGCGAGCCCTGAGACGTTCTCCGCAATCTCCAGGGTGCCCCTGGCGGCCTCGGTGATGCTACGGCCGATCTCGTTCGAGGTTGCCGTCTGCTCCTCGACCGCAGTCGCGATGGTGTTCTGGATATCATGAATTCGATTGATGATACCGCTGATCCCTTCGATCGCCTCGACGGCGCTCTGGGTGTCGGCCTGAATGACGGCGATGCGGTTGCCGATCTCCTCGGTGGCGCTGGACGTCTCGCGGGCCAACGTCTTGACCTCGTTGGCGACCACGGCGAAGCCCTTGCCGGCATCGCCGGCCCGGGTTGCCTCGATGGTGGCGTTGAGCGCCAGCAGTTTGGTCTGGCCGGCGATCGCTGTGATGACTCGGGTCACCTCCCCGATCTCCGACCCGCTGCGACCCAGCCTGTCGATGAGGGTGCTGGCCGACGCGGCCATCTCGACGCCGGATGTCGCAACCTTGGTCGCGTCGGCTGCGCTCCGGGAGATTTCGCCGATGCTCGCAGACATCTGCTCGGCTCCGGCTGCGACCGCTTCCACGTTGCGGCTCACCTGCTCGGCGGCGGCCGAAACGGCGGTGGCCTGGCACGAGGTCTCCTCGGCGCCGCTTGCCAAATGCTGGCTGACCGCCGTCAGCTCTTCGGACGCGGCGGCCAGTGACGTGGCGTTGAGGGCAATGGTGGAGAGAGTGCCGCCCATTCTGTCGAGGGCCTGGTTGAGGGCGTCGCTCAT
This sequence comes from Thermoanaerobaculales bacterium, assembly GCA_048061535.1. Classification (GTDB taxonomy): domain Bacteria; phylum Acidobacteriota; class Thermoanaerobaculia; order Thermoanaerobaculales; family Sulfomarinibacteraceae; genus Sulfomarinibacter. The sequence goes on from JBGMRN010000064.1 coordinate 13,419, forward strand.
CTGTCCGACCACGTCACGGTTGCGGACCGTGAGGCGGCCGGTGAGCTCGCCCCGGGCGATTCCGCCGGCCAAGACGACGACCTCTCGCAGCGAGCCCACCACTCCGCGAACGATGACCAGGGAGATGAGACCGAGGGCGACGGAACAGACCAGCATCACTGCCAGGACCCAGGTGCGAGCGCGCCTCTGGCTTGTTTCGACTCCGGCCACCGCCTGCTTCATGTCCTGCTTTGCCGAGGCGGCAAACTGATTGAGCGTTTCGGTCAGAGCGATGTAATCCTGCTGCATCCGCCGGACCGCCTGGAGGACGTACTGGTCAGCTTCTTCGGCGATCATACGTGCCGCCGTCTGACGGGCGATGCTGTAATAGTTTTCGAAGGAGGCGGCCAGCGACTCCATCTCCGCCGCGTCGAGCACGGGGTTGTCGGTTTCGGCCGCGAGGCGGGCGAGGAATGTATCGCGGGTCGAGTCGGTCTCCTGCAGGAACTGAACATCGGCCGCTGCGGTCGCATCCTGAAGGCCGCGCTGGGTCGCGGTGAGCAACTCGAGGAGGTCCCGTGACAACTCACGCTTCGGAACGTAGCCGTCGTCGATGAGCGTCACCAGGCGAATGGTGCGAGAGCTATTGACCTGGATCGCGACAAAGATGATCAGGATCGCGGTTGCCGCCAACACCGGCATGATGATGATCTTGTGGGCGAACTTGAGGCGCGAGAGCATGGTTCCTCCTGTTCATTCGGCACCGTCCGGCTGGTCGGCGCCGCCAGTGGCACGGTTCCTCTGCTTGATTCCGGTCACCTCAATGACCTTGACCCCGTCGACGATGCTGGTGTTGCCGCTCACATAGCCGACCGCGCCCGGATCGGCGCGGACGGCGGCGAGAATCTCATTGTCCGAACTCATCACGATCGGCGGCACCGCATGGACCGAGAAGATCATTCGCTGCCAGTAGGCCCTGATCGCGCTGATGTCCCGCCCGTGGACGGCGGTAGAGAACTCCTTGCGCACGTCCGTAGACGCCGCCCGGTCGATCGGTACCGCCGGAACTCCGGAAGGCCACTTGCCGGTCCTTTTCAGAAAGATCCGGGAAAGCTGTTTGGCGCTGACCGACGTCAAAGGGTTGGCGTCGTTGACCACGACCTTGAACTCCTGAGCGCGGGGTGCTCCTCCCACGAGGAGCGAACCCAGCGCGACAATGACGATGACGGATGCTTTCTTCATTGCGAGCAAGATTCACCTCCCGTCAAAACGTGAACTGAACGCCGAGCTGCAGGAGCTCGGTCGTCTCGTCGAGTCCACCCTCTGATAAAACCGCCTGGAGGTCGTCAGGCCGGGCGGCCAGGTTCCCGTCGATCGAGTGGTACTCGAGCTTGAGCACGAGGTTCTGATTGAACCAATAGTTGAGAGCCAATCCGATGTCCTTGTGTCTTTGAAGCGAGGTCGCTGCACCAACACCGTCCCCCAGGAGCTTTCCGTCCACCCAATCATAGCGTACGGCGGCCTGCCAGTGCCGAGAGAGCTTGTACGCAACCTCCAGGTAGGCCATGTCGATCTCCCGCATCCGCCGGTGGTCGTGGTACATGGGTTCACTCCGGTCGTCTGGCCGAGGACCCGCTATTCGACACCGCCGGCCCTGAGTCTCGTGAGTCGGTCTCACGGAGGACGGTCGTCGAACAGTCTGAGGTGGTTGGTGGAGGTCATTCATCTAGATCTTTCGGAGGGGCGTATTGCATATGCCGTGCCAAGTTTCGTCGCGTTTCCCCTGATGATCGTGCGACTCCCGATCTGTAAGGTACTTATTGGACACTGGAGCGGTTTTGAGACTGTCTCCGGCGGACGGCCGTGTCCCGATGCTGAGCAGGAGGCTGGGGTTGGATGCTCCGAA
>JBGMRN010000065.1:0-15205 GCA_048061535.1 Thermoanaerobaculales bacterium
GCCCACATCCGGTCGCCGCGACCGGCCGCAATTCGCCCGGCGAATTGTTGGGGGCACTCTCGGAGCGCGATCGCAGAAGCTTCCCTCGGAGTCGGCAGCGCCTCTTGGGAAAGTCGGTCGGGCATTTAGTCCGGGCCTGGGACGGCGCCGGTTCTGTGGGGGGAATCCTGGACTCTTGACTGCGGTTGGTCTGCCATGAAGGGCTTGGGCGGCACCGGCGATTGACCCCGTGGAAATCGCGGTGTTACCGTGTGCAACCTGACAGGGAGGACAAATGGCACCCAACGGACGACATGTATTCACCTCGGAGTCGGTCACTGAGGGCCATCCGGATAAGATTGCGGATCAGATCTCGGACGCGATTCTCGATGCGGTTCTGATGGACGACCCCGATGGCCGCGTGGCTTGTGAAACGCTGGTGACCACTGGTCTCGCGTTCATTGCAGGTGAGATTACGACCAAGGTCTATGTCGATTTTCCCGCCATCGTGCGAGAGACCATCAAGGAGATCGGATATACGCGAGCGAAGTTCGGCTTCGATTACGAGACCTGCGCGGTCATCTCCTCGATCGATCCGCAGTCGCCGGACATCGCGCAGGGCGTCGATCCAGGCGGCGCCGGTGACCAGGGTCTGATGTTCGGATACGCCACCGACGAGGGCGACCGGTTGATGCCGATGCCGTTGATGATGGCGCACCGGCTGACGATGAGGTTGAGCGAGGTGCGGCGATCCGGTGAGCTCGAGTGGTTGCGACCCGACGGCAAGAGCCAGGTGTCGATCGAGTACGAGGGCGATGTGCCGCTCCGCATCGAGGCGGTTGTGGTCTCGTGTCAGCACTCGGAGACGATCGCCACCCCCGATCTTCGGGACCAGGTGCGTGAACATATTATCGGCCCGACATTGCCGGCTGCGATGATCGACGACGAAACCAAGATCCACATCAACCCGACCGGTCGGTTCGTGACCGGCGGGCCTCAGGGTGACTGCGGCGTGACCGGCCGCAAGATCATCGTCGACACCTACGGCGGCGTCGGCTCCCATGGAGGTGGAGCGTTCTCGGGCAAGGACCCCTCGAAGGTCGACCGGTCCGCCTCGTACATGGCCAGGCATGTCGCCAAGAACATCGTCGCCGCCGGCCTCGCGAAGCGCGCCGAGGTCCAGCTTGCGTATGCCATTGGCGTCGTCGATCCCGTCTCGGTGATGGTGGATACCTTCAATACGGGCGAGGTCGGGGATGACCGTCTCACCGCTGCCGTGCGGAAGGTATTTCCGCTATCACCCGGTGGCATCATCGAGTACCTCGATCTGTTGCGGCCGATTTTTCGGAAGACGGCGGCCTTCGGTCACTTCGGCCGTGAGGATCCGGATTTCACCTGGGAGCGGACCCACCGCACGGAGGATCTGCGGACAGCGTGCGGCATCTGACGGGAACCTTTCGCATCGTGGGCATGCAGTCCGCTCAGCTACCGTCCGTTCCCGTTCCCGGCTCCGCCACCGCCGTCTGCGGCCGTTGCCTTGGCACGTCTCTTGCGGTGGGAAACCCGAGACATGAGGAATCGACTGCAGAGGCGCCCTTGATGGGCCCAGCGGAGCGGATAAAGCCACAATGACCCGCATCGGACGTTTTTTTGGCACCCGTGGCTCGCTGCAGAGGCAGTTTGCGGCGGCGACTGCCGTGCTTCTCATACTGATGTTGGGAATTATCTTCCTCTACGGCCACCTGATTGCCGGGTCCCTCTCTCGACGATACCTGGAAGATACGCTCGCCGGCGGCCGCGCAGAAGCGCTCCGGATCGCAGACGAGCTGGGCGGTGCGGAGGTGAAGGACTTCGACGTCCTCGAACGTCGGCGCGAGGTCCTGGAACGGACCCTCGAAGGGGACCCGCGACGTAGGATCTGGGAGTCCATCGAGGTCACCGACAGCGAGGGGAAAGTCGTCTTTTCCACCGTCAGGCAATCCACCGAGAAGCTGCCTGAGGCGATGGCCGAGGATCTCCAGCTCCGGGGGGCGCTCTCGGACCAGGCGGTGACCGAGACCGACAAACCCTACACGATCAGCGTGCCGCTCGGTGAGATCGGCAATGTTGTGCTCAACGTGAACCGGGCCCAGGTCGCCGAGCGGGTGGCGAGACTGCGTGGCGAACTGCTCGCCCAGACCGTTACCCTGGCTTCGTTGACCGTGATCACCCTGGTGGCGGCCTTCATTCTCGTGTGGTTCCTGGTTCAGCGCGCACACCGCCTCGAGGCCGCTCGGCACGAGGCGGAGGAGATGGCCGATCTTGGTGCTCTCGCGGCCAATCTCGCCCACGAGATCCGAAATCCCCTGAACTCCATCAATCTCAACCTTGAGCTTTTGAATGAGGATCTTCTCGAGGACACGGCCGGCGCCCGCGCTTCCCTCGCCACCACCCGCCGTGAGGTCGGCCGCCTCGCGCGGCTGGTGAGCGATTTCCTTTCCTATGCTCGACCGACCCGGCCTGATCTCGAGCCCGTGCGGATGGACGCCATGCTCACTGAGGTTCGGGATTTTTTGTGTGCCGAGGCGAAGAACGAAGGGGTCCACCTGCGGGTTTCTCCAGGCCTGCCGGTGGTCGAGGTTCGTTGCGACGAGGCACAGCTACGCCAGGTGTTGTTCAACCTGGTGCTCAACGCGGTCCAGGCTGTGAGCTCGCTGGCAGCCGACCGCCGGGTCGTCGAGCTGGCTGCAGAACAACGGCCCGAGAGTCTGGCTCTCATCGTGCGGGACCGCGGAGACGGCATTCCCGAGCGGGAGTTGGGTCAGGTGTGTCGGGCCTTTTACACTCGCCGACGAGGGGGGACGGGGCTTGGTCTCGCGATTGCCGAACGCTTTGTCGAGTCGCAGGGCGGACAGATTGAGCTCGAGAATCTCGAACCAAACGGCTTTGAAGCTCGGGTCGTCTTGCCGATCGATAAGGATAATGTCAAGATGAGCGGGTGATCGGCTGTGACTGCTTTCACAGACGTTTCTCCAGGGAGGATTGAATGTTTCGGAGAGTCATGACGGCAGGTTTTCTGAGCCTGCTTCTTGTGGGCGCGGCGCCGGTTTCCGGACAGTTTCTCGCGTCTGATTTGATCTACGTGCCGGGTTCCGCCCACAACGAGGGAGTGGGCAACAGCCTGTGGCGCACCGACTTGTTCATCACCAACGTCGAAGAGATTGCGGTCGACGTTGCCATTGTTTACCTACCGACCGGTTTGGTCTCCAATACCCAGCTCTTCGCCAACCGCGACACTTGGCTGGGAGGGCGCGAGGAGCAGGGGTTCGGATTCGTCAACCCCGCGCTCGCAGATATCGCACCCGGCGCTACGATCGTGCTGCGGGATGTGGTGGGCGAGTACTGGCGGGCGGAGCTCGAAGTCGCCGGCAGCGGCGCGCTGGTGGTGTTCTCATACGAAGCCGGCACCCTCGAGGATGACGGCACCCGCGTCCTCAAGAACGTCATCGTGAACTCGAGGATCTACAACACGACCACTATCTGGGAGCCGGACCCGGACAACGAAGGCGAGTTCCTCGAGGTTCCTGCGACGTATGGCCAGACGATGCCCGGTGTTCCCTGGTACAACATGGCGGACGCCTCCGCGGTCAGCGAAGACGGTGACTTCAGCTTTCAGATCTTGACCGGCGCGACCTCGAACGATGAATTCCGATACAACTTGGGAGTCGTCAACGCCTCAGATCCCTTGACCACGGTGACGGTCGCGATTCAACCGTTTCAGGGTAACGGAGAGCCCTTTCTCGACGACAACGGGAACCCGCGTGTCTTTCGGGTGGCACTCCCGCCGGCGTCGAACGTCCAGTACAACAACGTGCTCAACCTGCTTTTTGAACTTGAGGATGTTGCGGATGATGTCAGCATTGACGTCTCGATCCTCAGCTGGAGCTCGACGAACAGCACGCCGGTCCCGGGGATCACAATCTATGGCGCCTATGTCGACAATCGATCCAACGATCCCACCGCCGTGCTCCCGGCCTTTGCTTTCCCCTACAACGTCGAGTGTCAGTGGGGCCCTCCGGGCGGAGGGGGGAGCACAAAGGGCGCGGCGGGACCCCGGAAAGGGCCGCGCCCACTCGAGATTCCGGCTCGGTGACGGATTGGAGTCGTTGAATTGACAAGAACCCGGTGGGTGGTATCATCCCGCCGATGCGTCGGGGAGACCCCCGCTGGAAAGGAGAGTTGAGATGGCTGATGTCGGCGATAAGGTACCGGACGGCGTACCCGGGAAATACTACGTGGACTCGAACTGCATCGATTGCGATGTGTGCCGGACGACCGCTCCGAACAACTTCGAAGCGAATGAGGACGAAGGCTACTCCTTCGTGAGTAAGCAACCGGAAAATGAAGAAGAAGAGGCTCAGTGCGAGGAGGCCATGGAGTCCTGCCCCGTCGAGGCGATCGGCGACGACGGCTGACCTTCCGAGAGCTCGATTGAATTCGCCGGCCGGCGGCCATCGCCGGCCGGTTTTTCTTTTGGCGGCCCTTCGGTCTTTCGCCGGAGGTTGGCTCGCAGACGATCTTCGTTGACTTTGTTATGATCCGCCCCTGATTGGGAGGGTCCATGCGTGTTCTCTCGGGCGTCCAGCCGTCGGGAACCCCACATATCGGCAACTACTTCGGCGCCATCCGACAGTTCGTACGACTGCAGGAGGAGCGGGAGAGCTACTATTTTCTGGCGGATCTGCATGCCCTGACCACCGTTCAGGACGCCGATCGGGTTCGCCGGCTGGTGCGCGAGCTCGCCGGCGGATTTCTCGCGCTCGGCCTCGACCCCGGCAAGAGCGTTCTTTATCGGCAGTCGGACGTGCCGGAGATTCCGGAGCTCACCTGGTACCTGTCAACCGTCACCTCGATGGGTCTCCTGCAACGGTGCCACTCGTTCAAGGACAAGGTCTCCCAGGGCGTGGTGCCGAGCCACGGGCTCTTTGCCTACCCGGTACTCATGGCCGCAGATATTCTGATCGTGAAGAGCGACGTGGTTCCGATCGGCAAGGATCAGAAACAGCACCTCGAGGTGACTCGGGATATCGCGGCTTCGTTCCACGCGGTGTATGGTGAAGAGGTGTTCACTCTCCCTGAACCATTGATTCTCGAGGACGTGGCGGTGGTCCCCGGAGTGGATGGCCGCAAGATGTCCAAGTCCTACGGCAACACGATTGACATCTTCGGACCCGAGAAGGCGATTCGCAAGAAGATCATGTCCATCGTCACGGATTCGACTCCGGTGGAGGATCCGAAACCGACCAAGGACAACGCCCTGTACGAGCTGTTGAAGCTGTTTGCCCCGGACGAGGCGGAACTAGAGTGGGTGGAGAGTGCCTTCCGAGAGGGTGGAGTGGGCTACGGCGACATGAAGAAACGCCTCTTCGAATACTACCTGCAGACCTTCGGCCTGGCCCGCGCCCGCTACGGGGAGCTTCAGAACGATCCCGCCGAGTTGGATCGCGTCCTGGCCGTGGGAGCGGCGAAGGCCCGCGAAATCGCTGCGCCGCTCATGGACCAGGTGCGCCGGGCGGTCGGCATCCGCTGAACGATCTTGCACCGTCAAAGCACTCTCAGTGCTTTTCTCATTTCTTCCTTCGGTGGCAGCGAATTAGTGAACGCCGCGAACTGAGCGTATCCCTGGTGGAGAAGGACCTCTCGTCCGTCGGCCAGCGCCACGCCGAGGTCGCGGGCCCGGGCGGCAAAATGGGTTTCGAAGTCGGCGTAGACCATGTCCACGGCCACGGCGGCACGGGCGATTTCCTGTTCCTCGAAAGGCCCGGGTTCGTCTCGCTCGCTTCCAAGCGGTGTCGCGTTGACCAGGATCTGGGATTCTTTGGGGAGCCTGTCGGGAGGGCACCAGCCGACACCGATCTCGTCGGCTACCCTTTGGGCGCGTTCGACCGAACGGCTGCGGAGAAAAACGTCGGCGCCGGCGAGGTAGAGACCCACTGCAGCGCCACGAGCGGCGCCGCCGCTGCCCTGGACGACTGCGCTACGGCCGCACGGGTCGATCCCGAGAGTGGTCAGCGAGCCGACAACCCCGTCCGCATCGGTGTTCTCGGCGATGATGTGGTCGGACCCGAGGATCAAGGTGTTGGCCGCTCCGGCCCGCTGCACCCGCGGCGCCGGTTGGTCTGCTGACGCGGCCGCCTCTCTCTTGTACGGCGAGGTGACCGCCCAACCGCGGGCTTCCAGGCTGCAATTGTCGAAGAGAGTGTTGCCACGCGAAGCGAAGAGCATCGACAGTTCCTCGCGATGGGGTGCACTGACCGGAAGCAGGATGTAAGGCAGCCCGAGGGCGCGGTATCCGGCCGCGTGGAGGATCGGACTCAGGCTGCCGGCGACCTCCGCCCCAACAACTCCGTAGAGGCGTTGCGGAGGCGCCGAGAGATGTGAAATGACCGCCTCGGTGCGTTCGATCGTGAGCTGGCCGGGTGCGGCCGGAGCGTCCTTGGTCCAGGCCGAATACCCAACAGGGGGGCCGAGGAGGGGGGCGAGATAGCGGCTCGCGAGTCCTGGGCTGCCCATGGCAAAGGTCAGCAACCGGCGCTGGAGGGGTGTTCCGGAGTTGAACTCCTGGTGGAGGTCGAGCACGGCCTGCAGATCGCTCAGGCAGCGGGCCGTTGGGACGATCTTGACCCACCGCGCCGGTCTTTCGATCATGCGTTCGGCGGTTGCTTCGAGATCGGCGGGAGTTGCCTCAGGGTCGTGCCATGAGAGTACGATCTGTTCCGGCGACAGGCCGAGCTTGTCTATGAGTTCGCCGTCGCGCCGGTGCTCGAGATCGAGCAGCGCCGCGCCCGCCTCGCGAGCGGCGCGCAGCACCGCACTCCTGATGACGGGATCGTCGGGGCCCACGCCGCCTTCGGCGCCGGACCGCACAGTGGCCAGAATCGGGAGTGAGCAGCTCGAAACCGCGGCAGCGATGTCGATGTCTGGAAAGAGATCGAGTCGGAGCTCGACGATGCCGGCGCCGGAGGGCGGGTTGGCGAGCGCTGCGAATAAGTCGGGCGCCGCTTCAGGAGTGAGGGAGACGATCCAGTCCACCGGCGCAGGATAGCACCAAAAAATTGGCTCCCGGGGGAGGAGCCGAATAAGGAGGAGTTTGATGGAGGTCTGGCTGTCTGACGCCTCCATTGCGGAGCCGGTGTCGCCGGCCCTCTTTTGACATACATACGGACAAAAAGGAAAAAGGTTTTCATGGATTCTTGGTGAAGCAGTGACACCGGGGTACCATCGGCCCATGCGATTTCCCTGGGCAATAATCGTGGGGTGGTTCTACGCCGCGCTCTTAGCGGCACTTCCCTGGGTAGCCCTGTGGCGCCCCTCGTGGGCGCCGATGGTCGCCGCAGCTGCGCTGGTGGCTAACCCGCTGGTCAGCCGCACACGAGCCGCCGAGCCGGTTGCCTCACTCGTGATCGGCGCCTCCTCACTCGTCTTCTTGGTCCTGTTCGGGGGCTGGGAGGTGGGCGCCGGTTGGGTGCTGTTGGCGGCCCTGGCGGCGGCGGTGGCCCGCGCCCTCCCGCGGCGAGACGGCGGCCGGCCCGACGCGGCGGATCTGCTTGCGGTCTGCGGTTGGTCGGCGGTGTTCATCTTCGCGCCCCGGTTGGTCGTAGCCTCTGACGGAGGGTGGTTGGCTCCGGCGTTGCTGCTGCTGGTGACCCTGCGAATCGCGCGATTCGGATTCGACCGTTCGGCAGGCGAGGCGGCGGCGCCGCCGAATCGCGAGGTGCGGGGCACTCTCACTCTCGAAGGAGTGGTCGTGGCGGGTCCGGACGGTTTTCCGCGCTCGGTCCCGGTGGATCTCGAGATGCGCGCGGGCGACTCTCTGGGGATCGTCTGCGATGCGCCGGCGGATGCCGCCGGGCTTGCCGATGTGCTCGCCGGCCGGGAGAGACCGCGATCCGGAGAATTCATGATCGACGGCGCGCCGGTGGGGGCCGAGGACCGGATCGTGGCGGTGGTGGCGCCGGGTGAGGGCTTCGTTCCCGGCGACCTGGCGAAGAACCTCGCTGTCCTGGCGGGAGCGCCTCTCGATCGCGAGGCGATGGCCGCCCTCCGCGATGCCTGTGCCTTGGGAGACGTGGCCGAAGCCCTCGGCGATCGAGTGATCGAGGCCGACGGCAGCCCCCTGGCGCCCTTGCACCGGTTGCTCTTGCTCGCTGCGCGGGTGATCCCGTCGGACTACCGGGTGCTGGTCGTTGTGGACCCGATGCCCTGGGTCAACGCCGTTCGCGGTGAGCTGTGGAGGGCCGCGGTGGTGCGCGCGTCCGTCGGGCGAACGTCGATTTGGCTCACCCCCGATCGCGACCTCGCGATGCGCGCGACCCATGTCATGGAGTACCGTCAGGGGGCATTGCGGCTACTGGCGCCGGCGCCGTCCGCCGTTTCCTGACTCGAGCGTATTGTATTGTCGAGGTCTCGGCAGTTTCCGTCCTTTTTTTGCGGTTCTTCAACCCTCAAACGGCTCGGGTAAACTGGATGCAGACCGGAGGTGGAGATGGGCAGTTATCTCGGTGGTTCGGCGCCGGCCATGGCACGTCAAATTTGCGATGGATTCACCTTGGCCTCGCCGACGATTCTCAAGCGCCTGGCCATCGACCAAATGACCCAGCTCGAATTCGAGCTCGACAAGCGGTTGCGCGGCACTCGGGCGGAGAAGGTCGATCTCACAGACCAACCCTCGTTGCAGGCTCGCAACCGTCGCATCTCCCGCATCGAAGGATCCTTGCGAATTCTTCGCCAGACCATGCAACAGCGACGCATGGGCCGGATTTGACGCACGAGCGCATCCAGACCGAGAATGTCGATTTGACGTCCCGCACCTCGCCAGACTCCTACTGCGGGTCGCATGGCGCCGGTTCGCGTTCTTCGCTGTGGATGCTGATGCGGAGAATGGCGCCGACGAGAAGCCCGGCGCCCAGCCATTGCCAGGGACCGAGGACCGAGCCGTTGACGAAGTAGTCCAGCAGCACCGCACTCAGGGGAAGACAGAGCTCGCAGATGGTGGCGACACTGGCCCTGACCCGTGTGAGACCGAAGTAGTAGAGGAAGATCGCTCCGCTGCCGGTGGTCAGGGAGACGATCAGCACGACTACCCAGTTGGCGCCGGTGACGGACGCGGCGGGCAGACCGACGCCGCTGATCCCCAGGTAGACGAAGGAAATGGCAGCGGTCATGCCGTAGCGAGCGAAAGTGGCATCCTTGAAATCGAGTGAGCCGAGGAGGAGTTTGCCGAGAACAGTAGCGGCGCCGAAGGCGGCGGCGGCGACGACCGCCCACAGGGCGGCCTGGAGGGTGATGGTGTCGGCTGCGGCGTTTGGCATCGCGGCCCCGAATGTCAGGAGGTAGGCGCCGCCAAGGGCGACGACGGCGAGCGAGAGGAATCTCAAGGAGACGCGTTCCTTGAGTAAGATGGCGGCCAGAGCCAAAGCGAAGAGTGGCTGGAGCTTCTGCAACATCACGACCACGCTGAGCTGGTTGAAGTTGACCAGAAAGAGCGCCTTGACGATGGCGAGGGTCCCGATGAGCCCTCCGGTCATCGCCACCAGGGCTAACGCCAACCAGCCCCTCGCCTCCATGCGTCGCAGACGGCGGTAGCTGCGGAACAGAAAAGGCTGCATGAGGAGGAAGGGAACGGCGTGGAGCAGGAAAACCACGAACGGCACCGGCAGGTTGGCCAGGCGAGGCGTGAGCACAACCCCGTCGAGGCCCCATAAAGCGGCAGAGAGGCAGATGAGAAGCGCGCCCAGGGTGGCGGGGCGGGGGAGTGCGGTTCTCAGAGCTCTACCCCCATCGGTTTGCGAAAAACGAGGGCGATGATCATCGTGAGCACGAAGAAGACCACCATCCATGCATAGCGCCACTGCGAGCGCCATCCAAGGAGGCTGATTTCGCCCTCCGGGTAGTCGACGCTGATGAACCTCACCGCATCATCCGGCGCCAAGGGAGGTTCCGACGGCCACTCGAGCTGCTCGACGAAGGTCCGGGGCGGGCGCTCGGGCGCCAGACGCTCGACGCGATTGGTGACCCGGATCCGCTTCTCATAGCGCTTGCCGTCGATGACCATGGCCAGCCTGTAGTCACCCCAATCATCGACCCCGAGGCGCCAGTTGAGCTGGTTGAGTGAGGGGATCCAGACCGCTTCGGTCTCGGCCCGCAGCCCGTCGGGAAGCTCGATGCTGACGTCTGGGCGGCGGTCATTCGGCGCGGCGCCGGGGTTGAGCTCGACCGTCAGCAGCGTACTCTCTCCCGGTTGCAGGCCCTGAAACCCGTAGAACATGTGGAGCTGGACCATCACCAGCACCAGGGGTGGCAAGATGAAGATCATCGGTTTGAGCGCCAGCGCCTGATAGTGGAGGACGTGGCCGAGGATCTCCCACTGCGCGCGCATGATGGCGCGTAGATCGTCGTTGAAGAGGCGGATTTCGAAGAGGCTCCCGTGGATGCGCCGCTTGACTGCGGCGATGCGGTCCTGGTTCGAGGTCTTCCCAAAGACCCACAGGGCGAAGACGCCCACTGGGATTGACCACAAGAGCACGCCCAGGAATGGCGACAGATCGCGCATCGGGTACTGCAACCAGTCGAAAACGGGGCGCAGGAGGTCGTTGAGAGCTGTCATCGAGTTGCCAAATACCGCCGTCTACGACATGTAACCGAGACCCTGGAGGCGCTTTTTGATCTCCTCCTCGTCCTCCGCGTCCTCGAGCAGGGCGAGCTCTTTTTCGAGCGCATGGGTGATGAACTCCTCCGGCGATGAGTAGCCGGCGATCTCGGCGTAGCGTTTGATCTTGTCGACCATGCTTTTCTCGAGCTTGACCTTGGTGAAACCGAACATCACGCGCGTCCTCTCTTGTCTATGGTTGGCCGATCTTGAACCGTGACGGGTCGATCAGCGGTCTCCCCTCCATGTACGGCGTCGGCTGGACACCGAAGAGGGTGAGGGCGGTGGGTGCGAGGTCGATGATCGCGGGGTTCTCCTCCTCGATCGGGTGGGTGGCGAGAAAAATCCCGGGCACCAGGCGGGGATCGACGATGTGGTCGCCGCTCCATGCCTTGGTGTTGTCCTCGAAGACCGGGCCGGAGACCACTCCACCGGCACAGTCCCAGGCGATACGATAGCCGTGGTTGTATCCGATGAGGAGATCCGGAGCGTTGCCCTTGTATGGGCCGCGGTACAGCTCGTCGGTATCAAAGGTTTCGTTGATCGCGACCTCTGATTTGGCCTCGTCCTGCAACCCGTCGAGCTGCGCCTTGAGCTCGGCCTTGAGGGCCTCGGCCTCCTCACCGGGAGCGACGATTCCCTGGGCCTCGCGTCCTTTGACGTTGAGGAAGATGCCGACCAGACCGACCGCATATGCCTTGGTGCGCGACCAGTCGACCGACTGCAGCCACTCTTTGCTGCCGTCGGCCCCTTCCTTGAGCGCGAGATAGCCGTGCTCGAGCAGCCAGGCATTGAGATTGACTCCGCGCCGGAAGGAGGTGCAGCCGTGATCCGAGAGCACCCACAGGACGTCGTCCTCGCCGAGCCGCTCCATTACCTTGCCGACGATCTCGTCGTTGTGCCGGTACTGGTCTTCGATGGCGTTGGCGTGCTCGGGGTCGTCGATGCCTTCGGCGGCGGGGTGCCCTTCGTCGATGTAGCGCCAGAACATGTGGTTCACCCGGTCGGTGGCATCGAAGACGGTGACCAGCGTTCCCTTGCGCAGCCGGTCGAGCGCGGTGAAGAGCATTTCCTCGCGCTCGTCGTCGATGTCGTTGGTCTGGGTCATGAAGGTGCGGTCGTCGGTGATCTGCTCATTGAGTGCCCATGTGTCCTCGGCAAGACCGAGGGTGGCGTATGGGCCGAGCTTCTTTTCGAGATAGGTCGAGTAGTAGGATGGATGCGAAATGGGCATCACCGGCTTCTCGGGCTCGATGTTGACGGGGGACACGTAGAGCGACACGTGCTCGTCCATCTCGGTGATCATGATGCGGGTGATGCCCGTGACCTTCATCCCGGCGATGGCCTTGAACTCCAGCCGGACCCAGTCGCTGAGCTCGCCGGGGACCAGCTCTACGACCTCGGTGTCGACCGTCACCAACGCGCGATGAGCACCGCGGTCGAGGTCGATCTTCAGCGGCAGCTCCATCGCAGGATTGCCTTCGAGGAAAGTGTTTTCCGGGCCCTGGATCGTCCCCTCCAGACTGTTCTCAGAACCGTTGCGGCTGAGCTGAAAACGAAGCCCGCCCTCCTGGAACTTCTCCTCCGACCGGCGGGTGGTGAAGAACAGGAACGTGCCCTGGGTACCGAGCAGATCAGGGATGCACATCGCCCCCAGCTGCGCTCCGTAGAATCTATCCGGCGGGAAGGTGATCGGTACCCGGATGATCGTGCTCCAGATATTGTACTCGCCGAGGATGGTCCAGAATGGCTTCGATTTGCGCAGCAGGCGGATGGTCGGTTTGGACAACGGAATCCGCAGCTTGCCCAACTTGAGGACCTTGTCTCCCGGGCGAATCTCGGTCGAGGACAGCCGGGGGAGATAGGTGCGGGGGTCGCGATCGAGGAAGTCGAAGATATTGTGTTTGCCGGGGTTCACGCCGGTTGTAAACGACGACCACGCGACCGGAGTGATGGACGGAAAGGTGGAACGCAGCCGGCTGTAGCAGCCCTGCTCGGCCAGCCGTGAGAAGTTGGGCAGCTTGCCCTCGGCCATGAGACGCTCGGTGATCCGAGGCTCCTGCCCGTCGAATCCGACGATGATCAGGCGCTTGAGCAGGGGTTTGCTCTTGGATCTCCGCCGCAGCATTCGCCAGAGCATGCGAAACGGCCAGATGAGGAGCGATACCCCGGCGAGGATCATGGTGACGAAAAGCACCGCAAACGAACCGAGGACGGCAAAACCCGCCCCCGGTCCGATGTAGGCGTCGGCCACTTGAGGCCAGGCCAAGATCGCGCCAACAAGGGCGATGGTCGGTGCCGCACCGTGGATGGACCACGGCCTGAAATCTGGTGAGATATGCGGGCCAGTCTGCAACGGAACTCCTGATTCTGGGCTTGGTCGCGGGCCGAACGTTTGACGGTGGGACTCGCGGCGGCGGCATTGTACTATAGGGACCGTCGTCGGGCCGCCCGCGCTCGCTTCGGCGACAATCGCTCATCACAGGGTCGAGAAAGCGGCGAACGTTCTCCACCGCCGCCGGGAGGAGATTGGAGATGGCGGTGATGCTGCGTGGTGTTTTGCAGCGATGCAGGTACGGGAAACCGGTGGTGGTTGTCTCCGGGCTGCCCCGCTCCGGCACTTCCATGGCGATGAAAATGCTCGAGGCCGCCGGCATGGAATTGGTAGTGGACAACATCCGTACCGCGGACGAGGACAACCCCAAGGGCTACTACGAGGACGAACGCGTCAAGGATCTCGGCGAGACCGACGACAAGAGGTGGCTCAAGGAGGCGCGGGGCAAGGTCGTCAAGGTAGTGTCCTCGCTGCTCAACCATCTCCCGCCCAACAACGTATACAAGGTAGTGTTCTTACGTCGAAACCTTCATGAGGTGCTCGCCTCGCAGGCCACGATGCTCGAACGCCGCGGCGAGGAGTCGCAGACCGCGGACGCCGACCTGCTCGGGATGTACGAGGCTCACCTCGAGAAGGTGGGGTTCCAGCTCCGATTCCGGAGGAACTTCGATGTCCTCTACCTCGACTATGCCGATGTCGTGCGGGACCCGCTCGGCCAGGCCCGCCGGATGGCCGATTTCGTCGGAGGCGGCCTCGATGCCGAGCGCATGGCCAGGGCGGTGGACGGCTCGTTGTACAGGAACCGTCGCACCGCCGACGGTGCCACCGTGTGACCGGGGCCCGGTCGGCCTTCGGGCCCGTCCGTACATCTCACCAGGTCATCGCCGGCTGCAGCATGAAGCTGTTGAGATATGCGGGTTACGCGTTGGCGGTGCTGCTCGTGGTCGGGATCGCGGCAATCGACTGCCGGGCCGAACCGGACACCGAATTGGCTGGCCGCGCGGGTCGATTTATTCCCCTTGACGGGCCCTATGCGTACAAGGTCGAGTACCTCGGTCTCAAATGCGGACACGTGACCCTCCAGAGCAGTCGGGAGGTCTTCGAGGGCCGTCCGGCCTACCACATCGTGATGACCGTGAGGAACTCCAAATTCTTCAATCGAATTTACAAGGTTCACGGGCGCATCGAATCGTGGATCGACGCGGAGACGCTCTCAACGTTGGCGTTCGAGAGCGTGATTGTGGAAAAGGGCAAAACCAGAATCAAGCGATTTCACATCGACCCGGAGGCCGGGGAGGTCACCGCGGAAACGCACGGCGAGATTACGACCACGCCGTATGACGGCGGACCGGCCCTCGACCCGTTGGCATTCGTTTTCCGATCGCGTCTCCTGGCGGCGACCCGGGAGACCACGTTTCGGTTGATTTTGTTGACCGAGAAAGGGCCGGTCGAGACCATCTCCCAGGTTGGTGAGCTCAAGCGTTTCAGGACCTTCGAGGGCGAGAAGAAGCTACTCAGGGTCCAACCGATGACAATCGATGCCGAGATGTTCTCGCGCAAGGGCGAGCTCGTGATGTGGATCGATCCCGGGGGGGTGAAGCTCCTCCACCGCCTCGACTTCAAACTGGGCTTCGGGCGTTTGGTCGCGAAGCTCGTGGGCCCGGCGCCGGCCGCGGGGAGCTGAGCTATTTTCTGCGGGGCGCAATACGCAGCACGTCGAGTGGCCTGAGGCGCGCCAACGCTGGAGCGTGCTGGCCGCCGTTTCAAACCGTCGGCACTGGCGGCTTGTTTTCCGCTCGGTTATGATAGCTGACGGAACGTCCCGCCCTCATCATTTTAGGAAGGATGGAGTTGACATGCAGCAAGCCGGAAAATATGCGTTCATCGTGGGATTGGTTCTCTCGTTCGTCGTGGCATTCATCACTCAGGCACCCTGGATGTACTGGGCGATCGCCGTCCTCGGCCTCGTCGTCGGGTTTCTCAACGTCACTGCCGAGGAGTCCCAGGGTTTTCTACTGGCGGCGATCGCCTTGGTTCTCTCGGCGACCTCGATTTTGCAGATCCCGATCGTCGGCGTGATCGTCACCGCAATCGTAGCCAACCTGGTCGCCTTCATCGCTCCAGCTGTGCTGGTGGTTTCACTCAAGGTTCTGCTCGAGACCGCAAAGGACTGACCAACAGGAAATTTCGGCGGGGCGTTCCAA
>JBGMRN010000066.1:0-15188 GCA_048061535.1 Thermoanaerobaculales bacterium
CCGCCGGAGGTTGTGACCGAGGCCAAACGCTTTCTCTTGGACTCGGTCGGTTGTGCCCTCGGCGGCGCCCAGCAGCACGACGTCCACCTCGCCCGCGATGTGCTCACCGAAACCGCCGGCCAAGGTCCGTGCCGGGTGATGGTCACCGGCGAGCAATGGGATCCCGTCTCTGCCTCGCTCCTCAACGCACTCATGATTCGGGTGATGGACTATAACGACATTTACTGGAAGCAGGACCCGTCGCACCCGTCCGACATCATTCCAGCCGCCATGGCAACCGCGGAGCGCACAGGGGGCTCCGGGCGTGATTTGATCGTCGGCATTGCTCTCGCTTACGAGTTCGAGCAACGCTTGTGCGAAATCAGCTTTCCCGGCGTGCGTGAGATCGGCTGGCACCACGCCACCCTGACCGCCGCCGCAGCTCCGATCGCAGCCGGGCGGATGCTCGGCCTCGATGCCGAGCAGATGCAGCATGCCATCGGCATTTCTGCCTCGCGCCACTGCACCACGGGCTCGGTGACGGCGGGCAAGCTGACGATGATGAAGAACACCGTCGATCCCCTGGCAACCCAATCGGGCGTCCTCGCCGCCCTGCTCGCCGAACGCGGCTACACCGGCCCGGAACACGTCCTCGACGGCAAGGAGGGCTTCAGTCACGTCTTCGACTCCGAGTGGAAGTTCGAAATTCTCACCGACGGACTCGGCGAGTCATGGCGCATCCTCCAGTGCGGCATGAAGTTCTTCCCCACCGAGGCGCTCACCCACGCGCCGATCTCGGCCACCCTCGACCTCGTCGTCGAAAACGACCTCGCGCCGGAGGAGGTTGAATCAGTCACGATCTACTCCTTGGCGCGAGCGGCGGATATTCTCGCCGACCCCTCGAAGTACGATCCCCGAACCAAGGAGACCGCCGACCACTCGCTGCCGTACGTGATCGCGGCCGCCGTCGCCGAGCGCCAGGTGACGCCCCTGCAGTTCACCGACGCCAAGATCATGGACCCGACCATCCGCGCCCAGCTCGACAAGGTCAAGGTCATCGCCGACCCCGAGATCGAGGCGGTTTTCCCCGACCTGCAGCGCGTCCGGGTGGTCATCCGCACCGGCGACGGCCGCGAGTTCGAAAAACGACTCGACTATCCCAAAGGCGACCCACGCAATCCGCTCACCGATGCCGAGATCGCCGCCAAGTTCGCGGCCCTCGCCGAGGGAATCGCCACCTCCGCCGATGTCGAACGGATGCAGCATTCCATCAATCGAACGGAAACCTACGATGATATCCGAGATCTGATGGCCCAACTCATCGTTGGGAATTAGGAATTACCGCAATTCGCGAAGCGAATTGCAGCGAGCACCGGGGTGGAAGATGGCACAGACGATCACCGAAAAGACAGCGCAGAAACACGCGGTCGGCCTTCCAAAAGGATATGAGGTGCGAGCGAGCGACATGGTCACCGTCCGCCCGGCGCACGTCATGACCCACGACAACACGGGCGCGGTGCTGCCGAAGTTCCGCTCCATCGGCGCCGACAAGGTCGCCGACCCCGCGCAACCGGTCTTCACTCTCGACCACAACGTCCAGGACAGGAGCGAAGAGAACCTGGCGAAATACCGACGCATCCAGGAGTTCGCCGAGAGCCAGGGAATCTGTTTCTTTCCCGCCGGCGCCGGCATCGGTCACCAACTGATGGTCGAGCATGGCTTCGTTCACCCCGGCGCCCTGGTCGTGGCATCGGACTCTCACTCCAACATGTACGGTGGGCTGGCCGCGGTCGGTACGCCCGTGGTCCGCACCGATGCCGCTGCTCTCTGGGCGGGCGGGGTGACGTGGTGGCAGGTGCCGAGAACAGTCAGGGTTGAGCTCAACGGAGGGCTCCGAAGGGGTGTGACCGGCAAGGATGTGATCATCACACTCTGCGGTCTCTTCAACTCCGGCGAGGTCCTCAACGCGGCAGTCGAATTCCACGGTTCCGGCATCGCCGGTCTCTCCATTTCCGAACGTCTGACCATCGCCAACATGACCACCGAGTGGGGAGCGCTCGTCGGCTGGTTCCCCTTTGACGAGTCGACGGCCGCTTTCCTTCGTGAGCGGGCTGCCGTGCTCGCCGATCTCGGTCTCAGCCGCCGTCTCGACGAGGTCATGATCGCCGGTTGGGAGGAGAACCCTCCACGACCGGACTCGGAGGCTTCCTACGCGGCCGAAATCGCCCTCGACCTCGGGCCGGTCTCTCCTCACGTTTCGGGCCCGGATGGCGTGGGAGTGATGCGGCCGGTGGCCGAGATCGCCCGGGAACGGATGAAGATCCACAAGGCCTACCTGCTGTCCTGCGTCAATGCCCGGCTCGGCGATCTGGCCGAGGCCGCAGAAGTCCTGCGAGGCCGGCGGGTGGCCGACGGCGTCGAAATGTACATGGCTGCGGCCTCAGCCGAAATCCAGTCCGAGGCGGAGCAACTCGGTATTTGGAATGACCTGGTCACCGCGGGCGCCCGACCGCTGCCCCCGGGTTGCGGGGCGTGCATCGGCCTCGGTACCGGCCTTCTCGAGGCCGGGGAGATTGGAATCTCGGCCACTAACCGTAACTTCAAAGGACGAATGGGATCACGCGACGCGAAAGTCTTCCTCGCAAGCCCAGCCGTGGTCGCCGCCTCGGCGGTCGCCGGGTTCATCACCGGACCGGAGAATCTGACCCACCAATCTCACGAGGGAACCGAGGAGATCGACGGAACCGGCGCCTCGGTCCCCGACTATAGCTTCCGCGATCTCGGATGGCAGCCCGTGCAGCGAGAGGTGACTATCCGTGAGGGATTCCCCGACCACGTTTCCGGTCGTGCGCTCCTTCTTCCAGCAGACAACCTCAATACCGACGGAATATACGGGAAAGACGTCACCTATCGCGACGACCTGACCCCCGAGCAGATGGCGGGACACGCCATGGCCAACTACGACCCTGACTTTCAGGGAATCGCCGAGGACGGCGACATCATCATCGCCGGACGGAACTTCGGCGCCGGATCCTCGCGCGAACAGGCCGCTACCGCCCTCAAGTACCGAGGCATCCAGATGGTCATCGCCGCCTCCTTTTCACAGACCTATCTCAGAAACGCGTTCAACAACGCCTTCGTCTGCCTCGAGAGCCCGGGCCTTGTCAACGCGATTCGCTCCGCCTTCGCCGGCGAGGCCGACACCGGCAGGCGCACCATCCCCGCCGGCAACCTCGAGATCGACTTCCGGGCCGGCGCCGCCAGCTGGCGAAACCACGACTACCCGCTCTCTCCCCTCGGCCCCACGGCCCAGGAGCTGGTGCTTGCCGGTGGCCTCGAGGCGCTGACGCGGGCCAGGCTTGGACTGTAGAGAAGTCGGATTGCGGATTGCGGATTGCGCATTGACAGCTCGCGCCTGAAAACTCTAGTTTGGTCCAAAGAGACGAGCCGGTTTCAAGGCTCGCGATGAGGGGTCCAATGAAGTTACGTGTGCTTTCCCTGATCGCCCTTTTCTGTGGACTACTCGTAATTGCGTACGCCGCCGGTCCCTCCGGCGACGCCGCCCTCGGCACCCTGGTCTATGACGACTTCGAGCCCAACGAGGTCTGCGCCGAATGCCACGTGGACATCGCTCGCCAGTACGAGCAGGCGCTGATGCATGTTGACAGCGATCGATATGGTAGTCTTGTCGGCGGTACAGTGAAATCAAACAAAGGTCCGCTCCGTCTTCAGGAATCCGTGGAAGGGGTATGATGTTGCGACGAATTCTCAACGGAGGGCATCGCACTCAGAAATCCCGATCCGGCGCGCACGAAAGCTCCGCACTCCCGGGCCCGAAAGGCCCCGGTTGTGACTGCCCGAGCATCCCACCGTTCTCATTGCTTCATGACCCCAGGCCCTGCGAGCATTCCCGTCGGGCCTTTCCATTTTTGTACCGGTAACAACCAACGGATGACTGGAGGGAGGAGATGAGAAAGATGTCAGAATCCAAGCTGGTTCCGAGAGGGCTTCCACTGAGCCTGACAGTCCTCACAACGGCGCTGAGCATGCTGCTCGCCCTGCCGGGCGAGGCCGTCGATCTTTCCGGGTCGTCGGGCAAGTTTCGGCTCAACCTCGACACGACGCTGTCGTGGGGCGCTCGCTATCGCGTCGAGGAGCGCGACCCATCCATCATCAGCCCGTTCGAGGGCGGTACCGCGTGGTCGGTCAACGGCGATGACGGCAACCTCAACTTCAAAAAGGGTTCGATCGTCAGCAACACCCTCAAAGCGACCATCGATCTCAGTTTTTCGTACGAAGGATGGGCGGCGCACAGGATCGGCTTCTTCACCCGTGGCACCGGTTTTTATGATGCCACGCTCGAGCGGGGCAGCCTGGAGCGCACCGAGCTCTCTCAGGCGGCGCTCGACTGGTCCGGCAGCCGCGTCGAGCTTCTCGACGCCTACGCCTGGTGGCAGTTCCCGCTGGGCACGAGACGCGGCGAAATCCGGGTCGGTCAGCAGGTCCTCAACTGGGGTGAGAGCACCTTCATCCAGGGGGGGTTGAGCGTCATCAACCCGGTCGACGTGGCGGCCCTCCGGGTGCCCGGCGCCGAGCTCCGCGAAGCTTTTCGACCCCTCGGCATGGTGTGGACCTCGGTCGACCTGTCACAGAACGTCTCGGTCGAGGGTTTCTACGAGTACCAGTGGGAGGAAATCGTCATCGACCCGCCCGGCACCTTTTTCTCGACCAACGACTTCGTCGGCCGCGGCGGCGAGAATGTGTTCCTGCAATTCGCTGCGTTTCCGGACACCGGTCAGTCGCCATGGTACGTCCAACCGCCGGTGGACTACCCTTTCATGAGCGTTCCCCGCGCCGACACCCAAAAACCCGAAGACGGTGGCCAGTATGGACTGGCGCTGCGCTGGTTCGTGCCCAGCTGGGCCGGCACCGAGTTCGGCTTCTACTACATGAACATCCACAGCCGGCTGCCGACCATCAACGGCATCACCGGACCGCAGTCGATCCTGCCGGACATGGAAGCGGCGGGCATATCGGCGGCGTTGGCGGTCTATGCGCACTTCCAGGTTCCGCCGGGGCTGAGCCCGGAGGTGGACGCGGCAGCTGCGCAGGCGGCGTCAGCCGCCGGAGCCGCGGTCTATGCGAATTCCGCCAACTGGTTCACGGCCTACCCCGAGGACATCAAGCTCTACGGTCTGAGCTGGAACGCCCAGATCGGCACCTCGGGCCTCGCCCTCCAGGGTGAGCTCTCCTATCGCCAGGATCAGCCCTACCAGGTCGACGACGTCGAGCTGCTGTTCGCGGCACTGTCACCGATATCTCCCTACCTCGCGGCGACCAACCAGGTCGTCCCCGGCGGGGCCGGGTTCTCCGAGGTCATCGACGGCTACCGACGGCTGGACTCGAGCCAGTTCCAGTTCACCCTGACCCAGATCTGGGCCAACTTCCTCGGCGCCGACCAGGCCGTGCTGCTCGGGGAGTTCGGATTCAACAAGGTCTTCGACATGCCATCCAAGGACGAGCTGCGTTTCGAGGGGCCAGGGACCTACACCAGCGGCAATCCCCTCAATACCTCAGTCGGCGCCCATGTCGGCAAGGAGTGGGAGCGGCCGGAGCACTTCGCGGACGACTTCTCGTGGGGCTACCGCATGGTCGGTCGCCTGACTTACAACAACGTCATCGGCGCTTGGAGCCTGGCGCCTCGCTTCGCGTGGCAGCACGACGTAAGCGGCGTCACACCGGGGCCCGGCGGCTCCTTCATCGCCGGCCGCAAGGCATTCACCATCGGCATCCAGGCCGGCTTCCAGAATTCTTGGCAAGTCGACCTGAGCTACACCACCTACAGCGGCGCCGGCCGCTACAACCTGATCAACGACCGCGACTTCATCGGCGGTTTCATCAAGTACTCGTTCTAGGCGAGGGGAGGCAACAACCATGCGAAAGAACTCACTCATCATCCTCGGATGCGCCGTGGTGCTCGTCGCCGGGGCATCGGTCCCGGCGTGGGCCGAGGCAACGCCGGAGGAGGTCGCCCGACTCGGCGCCGATCTCACTCCAATGGGCGCCGAAAAGGCAGGCAACGCCGACGGAACCATTCCCGCCTGGGACGGCGGCATCAAGACACCACCGCCTGGCTATACGCCGGGAGAGCATTATGTCGACCCGTTCGCCGATGACGCGATCCTCTTCACAATCACTGCGGCGAACATGGCCGAATACGCCGATAAGTTGACCCCGGGGCAGCAGGCCCTTCTGACAACTTACGGCGACTACAAGATGAACATCTACCCGACTCACAGGAGCGCCTCCTTCCCCCAGCGAATCTACGACAAGACCAAGGAGATCGCTGCCACCGCTCACACGGTCGAGAACGGCTACGGTGTCGAGGGCGCGATCAACGGCATCCCCTTCCCGATTCCAAAGCAGGGTGTCGAGGTGATCTGGAACCATCTCCTGCGCTACCGCTCCGACAGCGCTTCGCGTGACATCGGCCAGGCCGCGCCGACCCGCGGCGGCAAGTACACCCTGGTCCAGTTCCACGACGAGTTCTACATGCTGTACAGCATGGAGGGCAAGACCGAAGCCGACCTCAACAACAAGATCCTCTACTTCAAGCAGGAGGTGATGGCGCCCGCCCGGCTCGCCGGTGGCATCCTCCTTGTCCAGGAGTCCATGAACCAGGTCAAGGAGTTCCGTCAAGCGTGGCTTTACAACCCGGGTCAGCGGCGGGTGCGGCGCGCCCCCAACGTGGCCTACGACAACCCGGGAACGGCCGCCGACGCGATGCGCACCTCGGACCAGTTCGACATGTTCAACGGCGCAGTCGACCGCTACAACTGGGAGCTCGTGGGCAAGAAGGAGATTTACGTCCCTTACAACTCGTACAAGCTCCAGGACCCGAGCGTGAAGTTCAAGGACATTCTGACGCCGCTCCACATCAACCAGGACCTTGTGCGTTATGAGCTGCACCGGGTGTGGGTCGTGGACGCAACCCTCAAGGAGGGCGCGCGCCACATCTATAAGCGGCGCACTTTCTACGTCGACGAGGACAGCTGGCAAATCGTCGCGGTCGACGCCTATGACAAACGCGACCAACTGTGGAGAGTGTCCGAGGCACATGTCATCAACTACTACAACGTGCCCGCGATCTGGACCGCGCTCGAGGTCCACACCGACCTGCAGGCTGGCCGCTACCTGGCGATCGGTCTCAACAGCGAAAATGCGCCCTACAAGTTCAACATCAAGCGGACGGCGGAGGACTACACTCCGGCGGCGCTGCGCCGCGCGGGCAAGCGGTAGAGAACAACAGACGCAGCGGACGGGCCGCGCGGCCCGTCCGCTTTTTTTCGTGGTCGAAAGATGCGAGGAGAACGGCTGATGGACTCCCTTTTCGCGGGCAACCCGCACGCCCGGGTCGGTCGAGGCTCGACCCGATCCCCTTCCTCCCTTCCCCGAGCTCGGTGGACCCTCATCGCGGTCGCGGTGGTCCTCGTCGCCGGCGCCCATCGGGCGCCGGCTCAGGACGAGGAAGCGCCCGAGTACGCGGTTCAGGCGCCACTCGCTGCCCACTCGCTGGCTCTCGACGCCGTCGCAGTGGACGGGGCGCTGGTAGCTGTCGGCCACCGTGGTCACATCCTCATCTCGTCCGACGGCGGTGATACGTGGGAGCAGGCCGAGGTGCCGACCAGGGCGACCCTCACCGGCGTTGACTTCTACGACCGCAACCTCGGGTGGGTGGCGGGCCACGACTCGGTGATCCTGCGCACGAAGGACGGGGGCGTGACCTGGGAGCGCGTGCATTGGGCGCCGGAGGACGAGGCGCCGCTCTTCGATATTTGGTTTGCCGACGCCGACAACGGCATCGCCATCGGCGCATACGGCAGCTACTACACGACCTCCGACGGCGGCACGACCTGGGATTCTGAACCGATCGGCGACAGCGACTGGCATCTGCACCAGATCGCACGCTCTGCGGACGGGCGCATGTACATCGCGGCCGAGGCGGGGACGGCCTATCGGTCCGACGACGGAGGCGCGACGTGGAGCGATCTCCCCTCACCATACGGGGGTTCATTCTTCGGCGTCCTCCCGCTCGAGGATGACGTCGTGCTCCTCTTCGGACTTCGGGGGCATCTCTTCCGATCGGAGGATGCGGGCGAATCCTGGGAGGGCATCGAGACCGGAACCGTCGCCATGCTCACCGACGGCATCCGCCTTCCGGACGACCGGATCCTCATCACCGGGCTCGGCGGCACCCTGCTGGTTTCGGAGGATGGAGGCCGGAGCTTCGAGCTCCAGGAACAGGCCAGTCGCCGTGGAATCCAGGCCGCGGTGGTGGCATCGGACGATTCTCTGCTTCTGGTGGGCGAGTTCGGAGTCAGGATGCTACCCATGAATGAGCTCAAGCGGAAAGGAAGCGTGGCGCCATGAAGACCATGCTTGACAACCTAATTTTCGGCAACCGGCGTCTGGTAGTGGCCTTCTTCATCCTGATGACGGTTTTCATGGCCTACCAGGCGTCCCACCTCAAGATCGACGCCGGTTTTGCCAAGCTGCTACCCCTCAAGCACGAGTACATGACGACCTACCTCGACTACCGCGAACAATTCGGAGGGGCGAACCGGGTGGTCATTGCCATCCAGGCCAAAGAGGGCGACATTTTCACCCCCAGGTTCTTCGAAGTCCTGGCCGAACTCACCGACGACGTCTTCTTCATCCCCGGGGTCGATCGCACGCGGGTGATGTCGCTCTTCACGCCCAACGTACGCTTCACCGAGGTCGTCGAGGACGGCATCGCGGGCGGCAACGTCATCCCAGACGATTTCGAACCCACCCCCGAGGGCCTCGCGCAAGTGCGCGAGAACATCCTGAAGTCCAACTACATGGGACGGTTGGTGGCCAATGACTTCAGCTCGGCGATCGTCGTTGCGGAGCTTCTCGAGGTCAACCCGAATACGGGCGAACGGCTCGATTACATCGGCGTGGCAGACCTGCTCGAGGGAGTTCGAGCCAAGTACAGCACCAACGACATCGGGGTCGACTTCGACTACCACATCATCGGCTTCGCGAAGGTCATCGGCGACATCGCCTCCGGCGCTTCACGAGTGGTGCTGTTCTTCCTGGTTGCTTTCTTCATCACTGCGGTCTTCGTCTACGTCTACTCTCAGAGCTTCAAGCTCACGCTCATCGTGCTCGGGTGCTCACTGATAGCGGTCATCTGGCAGCTCGGTCTGTTGACCGTGCTCGGCTTCGGCATCGACCCGATGTCGATCTTGGTGCCCTTCCTGATTTTCGCCATCGGTGTCAGCCACGGAGTCCAGATGATCTCGGCCTTCGGCGCCGAGGTCTACGATGGCGCGGACAGCCTGACGGCGGCGCGCTCGACCTTCCGGCGGCTGTTGGTGCCGGGCGGAATCGCTCTGCTCTCGGACACCATCGGCTTCATCACCATCATGCTGATCGAGATCCGGATGATCCAGGAAATGGCGATCACCGCCAGTCTCGGCGTCGCCGTCATCATCCTCACCAACCTGGTGCTGGTCCCGGTGCTCGTCTCCTTCATCCACCTCGACGAGATTTACAGCCTCAAGCTCAAGCGCAGGCATGCCCACATGGATCCGGTTTGGAACCGGCTGGCGCGGGTCGCCCAACCCCGTCGCGCCGCGATCATCATCGGGGTGGGGGTCGTGCTTTTCGTGGTGGGCGGTTGGAAGGCTAGCCAGATCAAAATCGGCGACCTGCACCCCGGCGTACCCGAGCTGCGCGCCGACTCCCAATACAATATCGACACCGATTTCATTACCAACCACTTCTCCATTGGCGTGGATGTGATCACGGCGATCGTGGAATCGCACCCCGAGGCTTGTACCGAGCACGAGATCATGACCACCATCGACCGCTTCGAATGGCACATGCGCAACATACCTGGGGTCCAGTCCGTCTTCGGCATCGGCGCCGTCGCCAAGATCATCAACGCGGGCTGGAATGAGGGCAGCCTGAAATGGCGGGTTCTGCCCCGCAACCCGTCCACCATGGCGCAGGCGGTGACCTACATCGACACCAGCACCGGTCTCTTGAACGCCGAATGCAGCGTCATGCCGATTTACATCTACACCGTCGACCACAAGGCCGAGACCATCGAGCGGATCGTGGCGGAGGTCAAAGCGTACCAGGCGGAGCACGGAACCGACGAGGTCAAATTCAGGCTTGCAACCGGCAACGTGGGCGTCATGGCAGCCACAAACGAGGTGGTTTCCGCCGCCCAGTTCCCGATGCTTATGTGGGTCTTCGCGGCGATCATTCTTCTCTGTCTGGTCACCTTCCGGTCGGTGAAGGGAACCTTGTGTATCGTGATCCCGCTGGCTCTGGTCTCGATTCTGGCCTATGCCCTGATGGCCATTCTCGAGATCGGCCTCAAGGTCTCTACTCTGCCGGTGGTGGCCCTCGGAGTTGGAGTCGGGGTAGACTACGGAATCTACATCTACAGCAGGTTCAAGAGCAATCTCGGTGAAGGCATGCCGATCCAGGAGGCCTACCGGAACACGCTCAATATCACCGGCAACGGCGTTCTTTTCACCGGTATCACCCTCGCGGTGGGCGTGGCGACGTGGATCTTCTCGCCGCTCAAGTTCCAGGCCGACATGGGGATCCTCCTGACCTTCATGTTCCTGCTCAACATGCTCGGCGCGATCGTTCTGCTGCCGGCCTTGGCGTGCTATCTGAAACCGAAAGGATAATGACCGCGAATCCCCGTAGAGGTCCGCGATAACGGAGTGAGCATGGCCTACACGGTGGTCGAGAAATACTACCGGCAGAAGCACTTTAACTTTTTTTCGGGATACGGCACTCCGTTTTACTCGCTGACTCTGGAGTTCGAGATCAGTCGGCTCAAGGCATTTGCCGAGGACAACGGTTACCCCGTTTACCTCTCTCTCTGCTACTTTTTCACGCGCGGGATTCAGCCGCTGGAGGATTTCCGGTACCGGGTAATGGCCGACCGGATCGTGTTGTATGACCGGCTCGACTTCGCTGCCACCCTACCGGCCCCCGACCGCCTCTTCAGCTTCGCGTACTTCGAGTACGGTCCGAACGTAGCCGCTTTCTTCCGGCGAGTGGAATCGGCGATGCCGGCCATGAGCGGGGTCGCAACCCTCGCCGAGCCCACTGACAGCAACCACCTGCTGTTCACCGCCCTGCCAGGGGTACCTTTCACCGGCTTCGCCCACGCCAAGCCCTCCTCCGGAGCTGACGCCCGGCCTCGGGTCGCATTCGGGAAATTTCGGGCGGACGGCGATCGGTTGTTGGTCCCTGTGGGACTCGACGTGAACCACATCTTCATCGACGGCGCGGCCCTGGGCGATTTGGTCGAGGGAGTTCAGGATGCGTTCGAAATCCCCGAAGATTGAACGACGCCTTCAACCGGGTTTCGGTCGCCGACCGCAAACAGATGGCAGCTCATCATTGATACGCGGACGAGAATGCCCTATGCTCCAAATGGGCGCGCACTGATCCTTTCGGACAGTGACGCATCGAACCCGCAAGATCAACATCACGGACTTGATCGGAAGGACAGGTACCGTATGCAGCATCCTCGATATGGCCTGGTGGGCCGCGGACGAGCTGCGACCCACATGGCCCGCTACCTCCGCCTGGAGGGCTTGCTCCTCTCCCGCTGGCATCGCGGGCTCGAGACCCCACTTGAAGAGGCCTTGGCCCCGGCAGAAGTCATCCTTCTACTCATCAGCGACGACTCCCTCGAACAGTTCGTGGAAGCTCGGCCGGCCCTCAGGGGTCGTCTGCTGGTCCATTTCTCGGGGAGCCTGGTCGTCGACGGTCTCGCCGGGCTCCACCCCCTGATGACCTTCGGTCCCGATCCCTACAGCCTGGAGACCTACCGTTCGATGGCGTTTATTGAGGAAAAGGGAGGGACCCGCTTTCGAGAGGTCTTCCCCACTCTGCCCAACCCGTCGTGGCCTGTCGAGCCGAACCTCAAGCCTCTCTACCACGCACTTTGCGTCCTGAGCGGCAACTTCACCACCCTACTCTGGGCCAAGGCTTTCGAGGAGTTTCGGAACCGGCTCGGCCTCCCTCGGGAGGTCTTGATGCCGTACCTTGAACAGACCTGTCGAAACGTCGCCGCACGGGGCCGGGAGGCTCTGACAGGCGCCCTGGCGCGCGGGGACCGGGACACCGCCGCACGCGACCTCGCAGCCCTGGAAGGAGATCCCTTCGCCGAGGTCTATCGCGCGTTCGCGCAGCTCGTTGACAACCGGGAGGGGACCTCGTGATCATTCAAGACTTCCTCAAGAAGAAACGGGACGGCGTCGCCATCTCCATGGTCACGTGCTACGACAGCTGGAGTGCCGCCCTCATCGCTCAGACCGACATCGACTGCGTCCTCGTGGGTGACAGCCTCGCCATGGTGATCTACGGCCATGAGAACACTCTTCCGATGGATACCGAGACGATCGCCGCCCACACGGCGGCTGTCCGGCGTGGTTTGCCGGAGAAGTTCCTCATCGGCGATCTGCCCTTCCTTTCCTACCGCAAGGGGCTGGAAAATGCGATGACCAACGTCGAGAAGTTGATGCAGGCCGGCGCCAATGCCGTCAAGCTCGAGGGCGCCGAGGGCAACATCGACCTGGTCCGCCACATCGTGGAGTCCGGCGTCCCGGTGATGGGGCACCTCGGGTTGACGCCCCAGTCGCTCCACCAGCTCGGTGGATTCCGGGTCCAGGGACGGGGAGAGGATGCCGCAACCAGGCTCCAGGAGCAGGCCCATGCCCTTGAAGAGGCCGGTTGTTTTTCCCTGGTTCTGGAGGCGATCCCCGACCGCGTCGCGGCCACGGTATCCGCATCGTTGTCGATTCCCGCCATCGGCATCGGAGCGGGCCCGGAGGTTGACGGGCAGGTGCTCGTCCTCCAGGATCTGCTCGGCATGACCACCGCCTTCCGGCCGAAGTTCGTTCGCACCTGGATGGACGGCGCCACGATCATTCGCCAGGCACTTCAGGCCTACCACAAGGATGTCGTTTCCGGGGATTTCCCGAACGGCGGGGAAAGCTACCAATGACAGAGAACCCGTATATCTCACCGGGTTCAGTTACGAGGGCGGTGAGGTGCCGCGCCCAGTGGCGTTTTCGACCTGAGGGGCGCGGAGCGGGTACTCGCGGTACGTCGAGCACCCCGAGGCGAGACAACGCCGCTGGGCACGGCGCATCATCGGCCGCAGCAGGAACCTGGTGAGAAATGCGGGTCAAGGTGATCTGCGGCGTGAGGGATGCCCGCCGGTCCTTTCGGGGGATGCGCCGTCGCGGTCTCACCGTCGGCTTGGTACCAACCATGGGTGCGCTCCACGCCGGGCACATGAGCCTTGTCGGGCGCGCCAGGTCCGAGAACGACCGCGTCGTTGTCAGTATCTTCGTGAACCCTACCCAGTATGACGACGCTACCGACCTCAAACACTACCCGAGGCCCTTCGAGGAAGACCTCGCCAAGTGTGAAGACGCAGGTACGGACATCGTGCTATGGCCGGACTACCAAGAAATCTATCCCGACGACTACCGCTTTCGAGTCACCGAATCGTCCTGCAGTAAGGAGTTGGAGGGCGCCTTCAGGACCGGCCACTTCGACGGCGTCATGACAGTCGTCCTCAAGCTCCTCGAGATTGTTCGGCCCGATCGGGCGTATTTTGGAGAAAAGGACTGGCAGCAGCTGGTGCTGATCCGAGACATGGTGGAGGCGTTTTTCCTGGATACCGAGATCGTCGCCTGCCCCCTGGTTCGCGAGGAGGACGGCCTGGCGATGAGCTCCCGAAACGTCAATCTGACTCCGGAGGATCGCCTGATCGCCCCCCGTCTTTTCCAAATCCTCCGCAGTGAGGGGCATGTCAATGAGATGAGGAAGTTGCTCGAGGATGAGGGATTCGAGGTGGATTATGTCGAGCGTCGTGACGGCCGAGTCCTCGGGGCGGTGCGGCTCGGGAAGGTGAGGTTGATCGACAATGTCGAAGAATAGCGTTCTGCTGCAGGTCTCCGGTTCCATCGCTGCCTTCAAGGCGGCTGCTCTGGCATCACTCTTGGTCGACGGAGGATTCGAGGTCCAGTGCGTGACGACCGGTGGCGCTGTTCGGTTCATCGGTGAATCAACCTTGGAGGGACTGACGGGACGCCCCGTTTTCAGTGATCTATTCGAGCCCGGCCGCGCCCTCGATCACATCAGTCTGGTGGACTGGGCCGATCTCATGCTTCTATACCCCGCAACCGCAAATCGCATCACGCGCCTGGCGGCTGGTCTCGCGGACGATCTCGTCGGGGCGCTGTTTCTGGCCAACAACTTCCGAAAACCCTACTGGATCGCCCCGGCGATGAACAGCAACATGTTCGCCCATCCCGCGGTCAGTGAAGCGTTGGCAACCGTCGAATCCTGGGGTTGCCGCATCCTGCCCACCGGCCAGGGACGGCTCGCCTGCGGCACTGTCGGCTTTGGCCGGCTGCTCGAGCCTGAGGAGACGCTCACTCTGGTGCAGGAGTTGCTCGGTTGAAAATCCTGGTCACCGCCGGCGGAACCGAGGAGCCGGTGGACGGAGTCCGCCGCCTCACCAATCTTTCAACCGGCGCCACAGGTGCGGTCATCAGCGGGTTCTTCGCAAAACGAGGGGGGGAGGTCCTTCTCCTCCACGCCGAGCGAGCCGGATTGGCAAACGTTCCCGTGAAGCGGGAGGCCTTTCTCACCTTCTCAGACCTCGCATCCGCCCTGCGGCGTCATCTTGGGGAAGGACGATGGGACGCCGTGGTTCACCTCGCCGCCGTCAGCGACTACTCGATCGCCACGATCGAGGTGGACGGGCGGTCGTTCGCACCCGGTGCGTCCGGCAAGATCGGAACCGGCCGCGAAGTCGTGCTGCGGCTGAGGGCCAACCCGAAGATCCTCGACAGCCTACGGGCATGGTCGTGCAACCCCACAATCCAGATCGTCGCGTTCAAGCTCACCGACGACCCCGATCCCGCTTCGAGGGAAGCCCAAGTCCGGGCATTGATCGGCCGGGGAAGCGCAGATCTCGTCGTCCACAATGATCTACGGGACCTCACCAAATACCGTCATCCGGCAGTGATCCACAGCCCGACCGGGCCGTTGAAGCGAACCGAGACAAAAGAGGAGCTGGCACGAGAGCTCTTTCGCCTGCTCCAGGAAAGGAGCTCCTAACCCGC
>JBGMRN010000067.1:0-12706 GCA_048061535.1 Thermoanaerobaculales bacterium
CTGGTGACGGTGAGACACAAGCGCCGGAGGCGCGCCGTAACGTACCGCAAGTACGACTTCACTCCCAAAACAACGAGAGCGCAGACACGCACGGTGCCTTGCACCCCTCGCGACGAAATCTGGTAAGAAGTGCGGGTTAGCGCCGCGCCGGCCGAGGAGACGGGTCACTCCGGGGTTTCGAGAAGATAGACTATGAAGCATGAGATGAATGCGTTCCGAGTCCCTCCCATGCTGTTGGCGATCATTCTCCTTGTGGGCCAGAACCTCTTCCCCGGGGCTCTCGAGTCCCGGAGGTCTTGGACTCCGCTGCCCCTTCGCAGCGCCGCCCAGCTGGCGGTGGGCGTGCCCGGAGGTGAGGGCATGCAGATGATCTGGGATATTGAGATTGCGCCGTCGAACCCGAATGTGGCCTATCTCGTCTCGGATACCTCGCAGCTGTGGAGAAGCGACGACGGCGGAGCAACGTGGGAGATGCGTCATCGTGGTTTCCTGGCCAACGGCGCCGTTTCTCTGGCCGTCCATCCGGATGACGAGAGCCTCGTCCTCGTGGCCGG
The DNA here is from genome assembly GCA_048061535.1 of Thermoanaerobaculales bacterium. Taxonomy (GTDB): domain Bacteria; phylum Acidobacteriota; class Thermoanaerobaculia; order Thermoanaerobaculales; family Sulfomarinibacteraceae; genus Sulfomarinibacter. Next base: position 555 of record JBGMRN010000067.1, read on the forward strand.
GTCGGTGCACATCACGAAGGTCGTCGGCGAGACCTTCGTGTCCGTCTCCGACGAGCTCGCGGACGGGATCTACCGTACGGTCGACGGCGGGGAGAGCTGGGAGCTGGTCCGGAGGACCGCCTTCTTCCGGCCGGAAAAGTACACCCGGGACCCGGAGACCGGGGAGTTTGTCTACAAGACCATGCGGGGCGGAAAGAGCTTCGCTTTCTCGGCAAGTGGCGCCATCTATGCCGCGACCCACGCCGAGGGGCTCCTGAAATCGACCGACAACGGCGAAACCTGGGTTTCCATGGGAATCCTGACGGAGGAAACGGTCTGGGGCGTGGTGGCCCACCCCAGCGATCCCTCTATTGCTTTTGTCATCGCCGATTCCGGCCTCTACAAGCTGACCGACGACGGCGCACCGGCCGCCGAGCAGGTCACCACCCTGCTTGCCCCCGGCACGCCGAGATCGCTGGTTTTTGATCCGTTGAACCCAGACGTCATCTATGTCGCCACCGCCGAAGGCGGAATCCAGAAATCCGTGGACGGCGGTCGCACCTTCTCCTTCAAGAACGCCGGCCTGGACCCGCTCAACATTCTCCACCTGGAGGCGGTCAGCTTGGCGATCAGTCCCGTCAACCCGAGTCGGCTCTACGTCAGCTTCAGCGAATGCAGCTACAACCAGCCCTACTTCACTATCGACGGCGGGGAGACGTGGCGAGCGCCGACTGCTTTGGACTCGCTGACGAACGATCTCGTCTGGTACAGCGGCGACGACCAGCACGGCAGCTTCTGGGGCAGCGCCGTTGCCGTCGATCCGGTGGACGAGAACGTGGCCCTCACCGTCGGCGGCGGAGACCACGTCATTCGCACCGCCGACGGCGGAGCAACGTGGAACTACTCGAGCAGCGGGTACTCCGGCGGGCGGGCCGCCGTCAGCTCCGCGTCCTTCTCCTTCGATGCCCGCGACCCGAGCCGGTTCGCGCTGTTCCTGATCGATTTCGGCGCCTTCCTGACCGAGGACGGCGGGGCCACCTTCAGGAACCTGCCGCTGCCGTGGGTCTCGGTGGATACGCTCGCAGCCCGATCGACGACGGTGGGCGCTCTCTGTCCTGCATCTGGGAGTGAGGTCATCGTCACCGCCACAGGAGGCTGGAGCAAGCAGGTTCTCGCCGTGACCCGGGACGGGGGGGACTCCTGGAAGCTGTTCGACGGCATCGACCAGCAGCCGGACACCACCGACAGCTACCGGTTCATCGCCTTCCATCCTCAGAATCCCGATATTGTCTACGCGGGTCGTTACAGGAGCCTCGACCGGGGCCGGACGTGGGAGGTTCTGCCACGGCGGGTCGAGGCCGTGTTCGCGGGAAACGGTGACGTGGTCTACTCGGTGAGTGAGGAGCCCGAGGGAATCATTGTGTTCAAGTCGATCGACGGTGGAACGAACTGGCAGCAAGAGTTCGCCCCCGTCCAGGGGGTCTGCCCGGCCGACATCGGCGTCGATCCGGGCGACGAGAACCGCGTGTACCTCACTTCCTACTGGGCGGAGGACGCCTGTCCCGGGGGCGTTTACATCTGGGAAGTCGACCGGTCCGACTGGCTCCAGGTGGGCGAGCAGCAGGGGCTGGAGAGGGACCGATTCGGCTCCCTGGGTATGCTGGGCATCGCGATCGATCCCAACCGGCCGAATATCGTGTACGCCGGGAAATGGAATATCGACCGGGGACACTCCAACGGAGTTTTCCGTTCGACGGACTTCGGCAGGACGTGGGAGGATATTACCTTCAACCTGGGTCCGGAGTTCACCCCGTGGGCGATCGCGGTGAACCCCCACGACGGCCGAGTTTTCATCGGATCATCCCACGGTACTCACACGCTGTGTGGCGCACCGCTGGGAGCGGGGGCGCACTGCGGCTCCCCGGTGCGTCACCCAACCGGGCGGGTCGCGCCTTAACCTGAATTTCTCACCGCAACTTCGGAAAACAGGAGGAATGAAGAGTGCGATGAAGATCAGCCACGAGCCCGATCCGAAGATCGGCGTCGTCATGAGCATCTCCAGCGATCTCGAAATCAACGCCGCGATCCGGTTCTGGGAGCATGTCTAGCCCGCATATCTCACCGGGTTTCGTCGCGAGGGTGGCGAGGTGCCGTGCACAGTTGGGTTTCCGACCCGAGGGGCGCGGAGCGCGTACTTGCGGTACGTCGAGCACCCCGAGGCGAGAAAACACTGCTGGGCGCGGTGCATCGCCGGCCGCAGTAGGAAGCTGGTGAGATATGCGGGCTAGGCGCGTGCCGGCGAGGAGACGCGCTTCTTTGTCTTCGATTCCACCGGCGTCCCGTTTGTCACCAGCGCCGGCGTCGGCACGCTCGTCCGCCTTCTCGTCCGCCTCCGCGGCTTCGGCGGCGCCGTCGCCATCTGCGGCTGCACCGACAAGATCCGCGAGGTCTTCAGGATCGTTATGCTCGAGGACCTCCTCGGGGTCTGCGACAGCGAAGAGGAAGCTCGAAGGCGGTTGGGAAAGGCTGCAGGCTGAGAGTTTATGGTGGCGCCGCCCCCGGGGCAGGGAGTGGGTGCCTGTATGGTGATTCGACCAACCTCGGAAAACCGGCGCCAATGTGGTTGGCGTCAAAGGCTTTTCAGGAAGGTCGCGATGTGGACGGAAAAGGACTCGAAGTCGCCGAGTCTGTCGGTGAGGAGCGCATGGAGGACATTGAGATCGACGTCCAGATAGCCGTGCACCAAAACGTTTCGAAATCCCGCGACACTCCGAAACTCCCGTGCGAACTCATGGGGCAGCACACCGAGGCGCCCGAGCTCGTCGATCGCACTGGCGTAGTCCGGCACGTCGCGGCCGCGGCTGGCGGCGATATGGGTTGCGACGTCGAGCGCATTCTGGGCGCACAGCTGGAGCCCGCGCTCCACTATCCAACGCTCCTCGGTGTGGATGTCGAGATCTTCGAGTGATAGGCCGCTGCGAGTCAAAAGCACCTGGAGCGCCTCTCGAAGTGCGGCCAGGTGGCGGCGGATGATCTGAACGTCAATCTCACCAGGGCTCATGATCACCGCTCCGAGACAGAATCACCAGCGCTGAGGATGGTGTCGATCTTGGTGAGCTGCGGTACGAAATCGCAATGGCGTGAGAGAGCTTGGCCCTCACGGGCTGTTGTCGCGCGGAGGTTGCGGGAGAGAAGACGTTTTCCGTCGCGCAGTATGCGATGGTATAGGAGGGGCGGCGCACGGTTCAGGATCACCACGTCGACGGAGTTGGTGCCGAGGCCGCTCATCAGCGTGGCGGTCAGCTCAGATCGGAATCCGAAGAGCCCTGGCTTGGTTTTCTCTTCGTCGACGTACACCGCGATGTCGATGTCACTGTGAGCTTGGCCTGCACCCCGAGCGAGAGATCCGAAGAGGTACGCCTCGAGGATCTCCGGGCGAGCCGACAGCACATCATTGATGCGTTCGGCCAGACCAGCTTTCGATTCCACGTCCGGGGCCTCCCCATCGAGGATACCGTAGTTGGGAACTTGTCGCGACACCGCAGTCGTCGAAGAAGACGAAGAACCGACGGGGAATCGAGGCGACATCATGGATTGGAAGATCTCACCCCGCAGGCGGTGGGTCGGCGGATTCAGCCTGGTCAGCGAGGTTGAGCAGGCAAACCTCGTTGCAGAGGCCGCAGTGGGCGCCGGGGGGGCAGTGGGCGGTGGCCTCCTCGAATCGCTGGAGAAAGTCGTTCGCGATCTTGTCTTCGGAACGCAGGAAATGGATGAAACGCACCAGGCCGGCCCCGGTCTCCTCGGAAATGAGGTGCTCGATCTTGCAGGCGTCGCGTTCGGCGGTGACATCGCTGACCCCGAGAACCTCGTGCAGGAAGACCTTCATGACCTCGCGCTTGGAGGCGATGCGTGCAACCAGCTCGGCGCCGAGAGGGGTGAGGCTCAGACGGTTGTTCTCGCTCACCTCGACCAGGCCGTGCTCCCGGAGCGCTCGCAGCTGTAAGGAAACCGCCGCTCGCGAGACATCCAGCTGGCGGGCGACGTCCGCCGCCCGTGGAGCTTGGCTGTTCTTCTCGAAACCGGCAACCGCCAGCAGATAGTGGGCGGTGGAGTGGGTCACCTCGTTGTTCTCGAAGGCCCGCCATTCGCGTTCGTAGTCACTCACTGTGTCAATTGTTGAATGCTTTTTGAGCTTTGTCAATTGTAAGTTCCTTTATTTCCCTGAGTTGACTCTGGGACCTGGAGCACGGGCAAGGATTGCGCCGGCGGTCGTTGGGCGGTGCAGCCCCGGTTGTCGGGAGCGCATCGGGCGCATGATGGGCCGGTGGCTCGTACGGCACGTCGGCGATAAATGATCCCAACAACGGTTCCGGCGACGATGACCAGGGCGATGATCTGTTGCAGATTGTCACCCATCAGCCCACCACCAGGGTCGCGACCCGGTACGTGAGCCACGCGCCCGACCATGCCAGGGTCGTCATGTAAACCCAGGCCGCCGCAGGCCACCGCCAGGAGTTGGTTTCCCTGCGCATCACGGCGAGAGTTGCCGCACACTGCAGACAGAAGGCGAAGAAAACCAGCAGGCCGAGGGCCGCCGGCAGGCCGAGCACGCTCGTTCCGTCGGGCCCCTCGCCGGCCCCCAGACGATTAATCAGGCTGCCGTCGTCGGCGTCGCCGCCGATCGCATAGATGGTGCCAAGGACCGCAATCACTACCTCCCGCGCGGGGAAGGCGGCCACGACCGCCGCCGAGATCTTCCAGTCCCATCCGAGGGGGGCGAAGACCGGCTCGATCAGGTGACCGGTGCGGCCGAGAAAGCTCTGCTCGAGGTACTCTGCCGCCTCCTGGTGGCCGATCTCTTGCAGCCGCTCCTCGAGGGACTCTCCGGCGAGGTCGGATCGAGCGGCGTCGCGCGAGGCGTCGAAGGGCGCCGCGACATCCGGCGAACGGGGGAAGTAGGCCAAGGCCCAGACAACCATGGAGATTGCGAAGATCACGGTCCCCGCCCGGAGCACGAATGCCCGTCCGCGATCCCACAGGCGGAGAGCCAATGAGCGGAGGGACGGTCGGCGGTAGGGCGGCAGCTCCATGAGAAAGGGAGGCGCCGGGCCGCGGAGGAGGGTGCGCTTGACCAGCCAGGCGGTGCCGATGCCGCCGGAGATCCCGAGCAGGTAGAGACCCAGCAGGACAAGTCCGTGCAGGCTGAGGAGACCGCCGAGGTAGAAGTGGTTGGGAACCAGGGCCGCAATCAGGAGTGCGTAGACCGGCAGCCGGGCGGAGCAGGTCATGAACGGAGCGGCGAGGATCGTCGCGATTCTGTCCCGGCGCGAGCGGATGGTGCGGGCGGCCATGATGCCCGGCACCGCACAGGCAAAGCTCGAGAGCATGGGGATGAAGCTGAGGCCCGAGAGCCCGCACAAGCGCATCAGACGATCCATGAGCACGGCGACGCGGGCCATGTAGCCGGTGTCCTCGAGGAGGATGATGAATGCAAAGAGGATCAGAATCTGGGGCAGAAAGGCCAGCACGCTGCCGACCCCCGCGATGGCGCCGTCGGTCACGAGGCTGGCGACGGCGCCTGCCGGAAGGGTCGAGGCGACGAGATTTGAAAGAAGAACCATCGCACCGTCGATGAGCTCCATCAGAGGGGTGGCCCACGCGAAAACAGCCTGGAAGACCACCGCCATCACGGCGATGAAGATGAATGTGCCGGCGACGGGGTGGTGCACGACCCGATCGATCCTGTCGGTCCAGGTGGTCACCCGCCGCCGTCGTTCGACGCCGGACAAGGCGCGATCAACAGCGGCGTACCGGCTCTCGGCCTCCAATGCCGCCAGCGTCCGGCCCCCGCCCAGGTCCGCCCGGATCTCGTCGAGCCTCGAGCTGAGGTCCCCTCCTCCTTCGCTGAGCAGACGCAGCTCGGCGGCGCCACCGGCGTCGACGAGGGCGCGTTCGGTTTCGAAGACGGAAGTGGTCACACCATGGCGGGCGAGCTCGTCGCGCAACCCCAACGCCGCCCTGCGCACCTCGGGGAGGGCCGCCCGTGGCGCCGGCGGAGGTCCGGCCAGGGTGTCTCCGAGGGCCCGCCGAAGCGCTTCCAGACCGTATCCCGAGGTGGCGACGGTCGGGATCACGGGCATACCGAGGCGGCGTTCGAGCTCGGCCGAATCGACCGCAACCGAGCGTCTCTTGGCGAGATCGACCATGTTGAGGGCAATGACCACCGGCAGGCCGAGGTCGCTCACCTGGCTTACCAGAAAGAGGTTGCGCCGGAGGTTGGAGGCATCGACCACCACCAGCACCGCATCCGGCTGTTGACCGTCGAGGGCGCGCCCGGACAGCACGTCGACGGCGACCAGCTCGTCAGGGGAGTGGGCGGAGAGCGAGTAGGTGCCGGGGAGATCCACCAGCTCCACCTCGAGTCCTTCGAGTCGCGTCCGGCCCACCAGCTGTTCCACTGTGACTCCGGGGTAATTCCCCACCTTCTGGCGCAGACCAGTCAGAGAATTGAACAGCGAGCTCTTGCCGGTATTGGGGTTGCCCAGAACGACAACTCGGGGAAGGAGCGCAGCAACCGGGCGACACGCCGCGGCCTCCGTGGTCACCGAATCTCCCGAATGGTCACCGACCGTGCCTCGCAGGCGCGCAACGAAAGCGAGTAGCCGAGGATGTGGAACTCGATGGGGTCGCCGGCCGGCGCGCGGCGCACCATCTCGATCTGGGTTCCCTCGAGAAGACCCATTTGCATCATGCGCTGTATCAGCGGGCCTTCGCCCTCGATGCTGTGAACCACGGCCCGTTGCCCGGGGAGGAGATCGGCCATGGTGGGCGCGACCAGGTGGTGGTCGTGTTGCCGGCGGTCCCGGCGCCAACGCCATTTCCGGCGCACGCCGCGGCCGTCATGGTTTCGTTCCGGATTGCTGCTCACGATTTCTCCCCGAACAGGCACAGCGACTGAGCCTTGATCTCACTAGCTTCAAAAAGAGTTTAACATACTTAACAAATGTTTGGGCCCAACGCTCGGGTTGATCTGACGGAGGTATTTTTCCGGCTGCCACAGAAAGATGGTTGGAGTGGGTTGGGCCCGGTACGGGCGGGTGCTGGAGCGCCCGCGATCGCGATCTGAAACATTTCGTCCGATCTTTCGAATAATCTATACCTGAGATGGGGGCTTCAGAAGGATGAGTTGTGCCAGAATCCTGATGCAGATCGTCGGCGAGGATCCCTCACCTCGGACATTCGACTGTTGATACCGTGGGCTGCAGGGACACCCGGACGACCGCGACCGGATATCGACGGCCACCGCAAACAACTCAGGAGGGGATTCATGAAACAGATGATCATCGGCGCCGTGTGCTTGCTCATGTTCACAGGTTGTAATCGGGAGGCGGGCGACGACGCCACGCAGGCCGCGTCGACCAGCGGCATCGACCGTTCCAAGATGGATCTCGACGTGCGTCCACAGGACGATTTTTACAGCTACGTCAACGGGACGTGGTTGGAGACGGCGGAGATTCCCGCCGACCGGACCACGACCGGAGTCTTCCGTGACCTGCGTGAGAAGGCACGCGAGGACGTGTTGAAGATTATCCAGGATCTTGCCGGCGCCGAGAACCTGGCCCCCGGATCGGACGAGCAGAAGGTGGCCGACCTATACAACTCCTTCATGGACACCGATCGCCTCGAAGCGCTCGGACTGTCACCGTTGGGCGACGAGCTGGAGGCGATCGCCGCCATCGGCGACAAGTCTGACCTTTCCGCCTATTTCGCGCACAGCCGCGTTACGGGAATTGGTGGGCCGTTTATTTCATACATCTCCATCGACGGGAAGGACGCGACCCGTTATGCCGCCCACGTCCACCAGTCCGGCCTCGGTCTGCCCGATCGCGATTACTACTTCAAGGATGACGATCGCTCGGTCGAGGTGCGCGCCGCCTACGTTGCCCACATCGAGAAGATGTTCGAGTTGACCGGGTTCGATGCGCCGAGGGGATCGGCGGCGATGCTGATGGCCCTCGAGACCCGCCTCGCGGACGTGCACTGGACGCGAGTGGAGAACCGCGACCGGGACAAGACCTACAATAAGTTCGCCATCTCCGAGCTTGGCGCCCTGGGCGACGGATTCGACTGGGACAGCTATCTGTCAGCGGTCGGAATCGACGGCGAGAAAGACATCATCATCCGGCAGCCCACATATATCGAAGGTTTCAACAGGATCTTTGCAGAGACCTCGCTCGACGACTGGAAGACCTTCATGAAGTGGAAGTTGCTGAATAGCCGCGCCGGCGTCCTCAATACCGCGCTGGACCAGGAGCGCTTCGATTTCTACGACCGGATCCTCAACGGTCAGCAGGAACAGCGCCCGCGTTGGAAGCGCGGCGTGGACACCGTCAACGGCAGTCTGGGTGAGGTCATCGGCAAGGTCTACGTGGGACGGCACTTCTCACCCGAAGCGAAGGCGCGGATGGTCGAGTTGGTCGAGAACCTCCGCGGCGCGTACGCCGCCGCCATTGAAGAGCTGGAGTGGATGGGGCCGGAGACCAAGGCTGCGGCCCTTGAGAAGCTTGCCAGGTTCACTCCCAAGATCGGTTACCCGGACATTTGGGAGGACTACTCGAAGCTCGAGATCGTTCCCGGCGATCTCGTCGGCAACTTGGCGCGAGCCAGCCGGTTCGAGTGGGAGCTCGATCGGAGCAAGCTGGGCGGCCCGATCCGCAAGTGGGAGTGGGGCATGACTCCGCAGACGGTCAACGCCTACTACAACCCGTCCATGAACGAGGTCGTGTTTCCCGCGGCGATTCTCCAACCGCCTTTCTTCAACATGGCCGCTGATGACGCGGTGAACTACGGCGCCATCGGGGCGGTGATCGGGCACGAGATGGGTCACGGTTTCGACGATCAGGGCAGCAAGTTCGACGCCGACGGAAACCTGCGCAACTGGTGGACCGACAGCGATCGCGAGGAGTTCAAGAAGCGGACCCGGGTTCTGGTCGACCAGTATGCGAGGTTCGAGGTGCTCGACGGCGTCTCTGTCAACGGCGAGCTCACCTTGGGTGAGAACATCGGCGATCTGGCGGGATTGACGATCGCGTTCAAGGCCTACCAGCGTGCCCTCGACGGTCGAGAGGCGCCGGTGATCGACGAGATGACCGGAGCTCAGAGGTTCTTCATCGGCATTGGCCAGGTGTGGCGGTACAAGGCCACCGAGGAGACGATGCGCAACCGGGTGGCGACCGACACCCACTCCCCACCGCGGTACCGGGTGATGGGATCACTCGCGAACATGCCGGAGTTCTACGAGGCATTCAACGTCCAGGAGGAGGACGGGATGTATCTGCCGCCTGAAGAACGGGTGAAGATCTGGTAGACGGACCACGGAAGAAACCCACAGATAACGCTGATAAATGCAGGTTAACCCCGCGCCACCGTTTCCTTGTGCGCCGCGATCAGAGCGTCGACCACCGACGGATCGGCGAGGGTGGTGATGTTGCCCATGTCGGCATACTCGCCGGCGGCGATCCGGCGCAGGATGCGGCGCATGATCTTCCCCGAACGGGTCTTGGGCAGACCGGGAACGATGAGGATCACATCGGGAGTCGCCACCGGGCCGATGACGTGCCGCACCTGCTCCTTGAGCGCGCCGATGAGCTCCTGCGGATCGGCCCTCGCGGCCCCGAGGTTGAGGAACACGTACGCGAAGATGCCCTGACCCTTGATTTCGTGTGGAAAGCCGACCACGGCGGCCTCGCCCACGGCCTCGTGGGCGACCAGCGCGCTCTCGATCTCGGCGGTGCCGAGGCGGTGGCCGGCGACGTTGATCACGTCGTCCACCCGGCCGGTGATCCAGTAGTAGCCGTCACTGTCGCGGCGGCAGCCGTCGCCGGTGAAATAGAGGCCGGGAAAGCGGGTGAAATAGGTCTCGTGGAAGCGGTCGTGGTCGCCCCACACGGTGCGCGCCTGACCCGGCCAGGTTCGCTCGATGCAGAGATTGCCGCTGACGTCGTTGCCCTCGATCCTGGCGCCGTCCTCGTCGACCAGCAGGGGCGTGACACCGAAGAAGGGGAGAGTCACCGAGCCCGGTTTGACGGGCGTCGCCCCCGGCAGGGGAGTGATGAGGATGCCGCCGGTCTCGGTCTGCCACCAGGTGTCGATGACCGCGCAGCGGCCCTCGCCGACGACGTCGTGGTACCAGAGCCAGCTATCGGGGTTGATCGGTTCGCCGACCGTGCCGAGGATGCGCAGGCTCTCGCGCGAGTACCTGGTCACGGGTTCGTCGCCGGCGCTGGCGATGGCGCGGATCGCGGTCGGCGCGGTGTAGAAGATGTTGACGCCGAGGTCGTCGACGATCTGCCAGTAGCGTCCGGGATCAGGATAGGTGGGGACCGACTCGAACATCACGGTGGTGGCGCCGTTGGCAAGCGGTCCGTAGATGATGTAGCTGTGGCCGGTGATCCAGCCGATGTCGGCGGCGCAGAAGTAGACATCGCCCGGGTGGTAGTCGAAGACCAGCTCGTGGGTCATGGCGGCGTAGACCATGTAGCCGCCGGTGGTGTGGAGTACTCCCTTCGGCTTGCCCGTCGACCCGGAGGTGTAAAGAATGAAGAGCGGGTCCTCCGAACCCATCCACTCGTAGGTGCAGGTGGAACGCTGGCGCCGGCACTCCTCGTCGAGCCAATGGTCGCGCCCGGGCTTCATGGCCACCTCGGTGTCGGTGCGGCGAGCGACCAGCACGGTAGTCACCAGGTCGAGGCCGTCCACGGCGCGGTCGACCGTTTCCTTGAGCGGCAGACGGCGTCCGCCGCGCAGACCCTCGTTGGCGGTCACCACCAGCGCCGCCCCGGCGTCGAGGATGCGGTCGCGGATGGCCTCGGAGCTGAATCCGCCGAAGACGATCGAGTGCACCGCGCCGATGCGCGCGCAGGCGAGCATCGTGTAGGCGAGCTCGGGGATCATCGGCAGGTAGATGCAGACCCGGTCACCCTTTTTCACGCCGTGGAAGCGGAGCACATTGGCCACCCTGCTCACCTCGTGCTTGAGGCGGCGATAGCTGATGTGCTCGTACTCTCCGGGCTCATCCTTGGCCCAGATGATGGCGTCCTGGTCTCCGCGGGTCGCGAGATGGCGATCAACGCAGTTGAAGCAGGCGTTGAGGCGCCCGCCGAGGTACCAGCCGAAATCGACGTTGTCGTAGTCGTGGTCGAAGACCTCGTTCCACGGGTGGAACCAGCTCAGGCGTTCGGCCTGGTCGGCCCAGAAGGTCTCGGGATCCTCGAGGGAGAGGCGGTAGAGGCGCTCGTACTCCTCCATCGAGCCGATGTGGGCGCCTTCCGAGATGGCTGGCTTCGGGGGGATGAGGTCCTTGGTTTCGTCGGCCACGGCGTCCTCCGATTGTTGATAAGCGGTCTCGTTTCTCAAGAGACTCTATCAGATAGCCGCCGGGGAAGGGGGGCTGGGTATCAGCATCCACGGTGACCTGTTAAGCGGCCTTGACAATATTTTGAAAGATGGCTATTTTCTCCATGCTTGTGTAATTGAGCACAGGTTCAATAGATCATGATTTCACGTTCCACCGAACCCCGTTCCCGCCGACGCCTCCCTCTCGAGGTGGTGGTGGCGATTATTCTGGTCGCAGTCGCAGTCGCAGTCGCAGTCGCCGGCGCCGGAGAGCCCGGCGAGCGGATGGTCGAACGCAGGGTTTTCACGATGGGCAGCGTTCTCGAGATGGTTGTCTGGGCTGCGGACAGAAAGACCGCGCTCGAAGCCTCACAGGCCGCTGTGGCGGCGATCGACGCCGCCGAGCTTCGGCTCTCCACCTGGAGGAGTGACAGCGAGCTCGCACGCCTCAACGATTCGCCCCCCGGCGTGTGGGAACCCCTGTCCGCAGAGCTGGCGTCTGACCTTCAGTCGTCCCTCGACTGGTGGCGAGCCACCGGCGGCGCTTTTGACCCCGGCGTTGGCAGCCTGGTGCGCGCGTGGGACCTGCGTGGCCGGGGGAAGGTGCCGGAGCCTGCAGAGATCCTGAAGGCGCACGCGGCGTCGGGGGCCGGGCGCCTGGAGATAGCCGAAGGCCGCGCGCGCCGGTCACTGCCTGGACTGATTCTCGAGGAGGGCGGGTTCGGCAAGGGCGTGGCCCTTCGGGATGGTGCTTCGGCGGCGCGCGCGGCGGGAGCGCA
>JBGMRN010000067.1:12806-15153 GCA_048061535.1 Thermoanaerobaculales bacterium
GCCCGTCCGATGGCTGACTCGCGTGTCTCGCCAGAATGATCTGCTCGAATTATCACAGTGAATTGGAGATGCCGATGGACTTTTTTCGAAATTTAGCGAGACACGGACTGCGTCTCATACTTGTCATGATGGTGGCCTCGACTGTGATGATGCCGGCGGCGGCTGCGGCGGTGGATGATCCCGTCGCGCGGCTCGAGCGCGAGGTCGCCGAGCTCAAGGCGGCGATGGCGGAGCTGCGCTCCCAGGGGCTGGCAGAAGAGAGACTGGCGGAGATCGAACGGCGACTCGGGCTGCTCGCGATCGAGGTTGAAAACCTGAAGGTGGGTGAAGCGGTGGTCACCGCGACCCGCGAGGGTGGGGTCTCCGGACTCGGCCCCGCCGCCTCGAAGGTCTACAACACCGAGCGAGGAGTTTCAATCGGTGGCTACGGCGAGGCGCTCCTGGAGTTTTTTGACGACCGGCGCGACGACGGCGGCGCCAGTGGCGCCACGGACAGCTTCGATCTCCTGCGTGGAGTCCTCTACTTCGGCTACAAGTTCGACGATCGCTTCGTCTTCAACTCCGAGATCGAGTTCGAGCACGCCACCACTTCCGCGGGCGGCTCGGTCTCGGTCGAGTTCGCCTACGTGGACTTCATGTACAAATCCGGGTTCAACCTGCGGGCCGGGCTGGTGCTGCTGCCGATGGGCTGGATCAACGAGCTCCACGAACCGACTGTCTTTCTCGGGGCGACGCGGCCGCTCACGGAACGGCTGATCATTCCCACCACCTGGCGGGAAAACGGCGTCGGCGCATACGGTGATCTGGACAGCTTCAGCTATCGAACCTATGTGGTCAACGGCTTCGATGCCGCCGGTTTTTCGGCCGCTGGGCTGAGAGGCGGTCGGCAAAAAGGATCCCGGGCGAAAGCCGAGGACTTCGCCTGGGTCGGGCGCTTCGATTTCGAAGGCGTGCCCGGGCTGATCGCCGGCGTCGCCGCCTTTGTCGGGGATTCCGGCCAGGATCTGGTCGACGATTCGGGAGAAGCGATCGGTGTGGGCACGACGATCTTCGACATCCACGCCGACTTTCGAATCCATGGTTGGGAGCTGCGGGGGCTCTATGCCCGCGCCGAGCTCGACGATGTGGCGTCCCTCAACCGGGCGTTGGGGTACGTGGGGAGCGCCTCGGCGGGGGAAACCCTCGAGGGGATGTACCTGCAGGCGGGCTACGACGTGTTGACGGGAAAGGGCCGGAGCTCGCTGACCCCGTATCTGCGTTGGGAGCAGGTGAACACGCAGAAGGAAGTGCCCGAAGGGTGGACGTCCGACCCTGCCAACGACCAGGAGATCTTCACCCTCGGTCTCGCCTACCAACCCATCGAAGAGCTGATCATCAAGGTGGACTATCAGAATTACGACAACCCAGCGGAAACGGGAGTGGATCGATTCAATGTGTCGTTCGGCTATATTTTTTAGAGGGCCTTCAACGCGGCTGGCGCTCGCGCTCCTCGTCCTCGTGCCCGCCGCAGCCGGCGCCACCGTCTTGGTGACCGTCAAGGAGGCGCTGGAACTCGCCTTTCCGGGATCGACGACCGCCCGCGAGACGCTCTTCCTCACCGGCGACCAGCGGATGTCCGCGGCCGAGACGAGCGGCACAGACGTGGCGAGCGCCATCGTGACCCGTTTCGTGGCCACCGGCTCGAACGGCGAGGTGGAAGGTTATGCCTACCTCGACACGCACCGCGTGCGCACGCTGGCGGAGACCATGCTGGTGGTGCTCGACGCCGACGGTACGGTGCGACGGGTGGAGGTCGTGACCTTCCGCGAGCCGTTGGAGTACATGCCCCGTAAAGGGTGGTACGAGCAGTACGAGGGGCGGAAGCTCGACGAGGACCTCGCTCTCAAACGAGCCATCCGGCCGGTGACGGGCGCCACCCTCACCGCCCGCGCGACAACCGAGGCGGTGCGCCGTGTGCTCGCGATTCACCTGGCGGTGACCGCCGAAGACGGCCCATGAGCCGCGCTCAACTGCTGTTCCTGCACCTGGCGAACCTGGCCGTCGGCGCAACCGGTCTGGTCTATGCCTGGATGCGGTACCTCGTCGAGCCGGTGGACGAGTGGGCGATCGTCGCCCATCCCTGGCAACCCCTGGTGCAGCACCTGCACGTGCTGGCCGCGCCGATGCTTGTATTTGCCGTGGGCCTGATCTGGAGCGTTCACGTGCTCGGCAAGCTCAAGAACGGGCGCAAGAAACGAGCCGCGGGAATCGGGCTGACCGCCCTCTTTCTGCCGATGGCGGCCTCGGGCTATCTCCTCCAGGTGGCCGTTGATCCGGAATGGCGGCAGCGTTGGGTCCTCATCCACGT
>JBGMRN010000068.1:0-15133 GCA_048061535.1 Thermoanaerobaculales bacterium
GAGGCGACATTCGAGATGTCGAAACGGTCGAGGTCGAAGCGGTCCGGTGAGTGGTGAAGACGCCGCTCGCCGTGGCGATTGAAAGCGGCCAGTACGACCTGGCGCTGCTCCTTCTGTGCAACGGGTATCGCGCAGATCTCGAACCGCTGTCCGTCCTAAACACCGTGCTTGAATGCAAGGCATGGGATTACCTCGAGTTGCTATTGGCATGGGGAGCGGACGCCACGCAGGCCGATCCCGATTCCGTGCTCGGCACCTACGAAGTTGCGATCATGGAGCGATTCTGGGACCTTGGGAACGACCTAACCCGGAACCGCTGTCTGGCCCACTACCTGGCCTCTACGACGAGCAACAAGCCTGCCTACGGCTGGGCCCGAAGACACAAGGAAGACCCACGGGTCGCGTACGCGCTTGCACTCGCCCTGGGTGACGCGGTGGACGAGGATCGCGTTAAGGCCGTCAGCCTGCTCATCTGGGCAGGGGCGGACTCTCATCGCAAAGTCCAAAGCCTGAGGTGGAGATCAGACGACGACGATGACCCGGATGACGACCGCGACACAGCGATCGAGCGTGCCGTCCACATGGGCCGCGGCGGGCTTCTGCGTCACCTCAAACTCGATCCAGCGGTTGACGACTTCGAGGAAATGTACGCATGGGTGTGTGACCCGGACACCCTGGAACACCTCGTAGATCTACGCCCACCTGGTGACTGGTCGAAGGCCATCGTGCGCAACGCTTCGCGGATGAGTTGGTGGTACGGCGGCCGCTGGGGTAGCCGAGCCTGCCTGGAGCACATATTCGAGCACCATTGGGGTCGATTGAGCACGCTGGAGCACCACGAGTGCCAGGACTTCCGCAGGACTCTCCTGAAAATGGAATCCGACAGCGATCTCTCCTGGCTGCTCCAGAAGCTCGCCAAGCCCCACCACTGCGATGAGGCTATCTTCGCGGAGCTCACCCGGACGCCCGCAATGAAAAGGAGAATGGGGAGCCTCCAGCTCACCAAATTACTGCCGCAGAAAACCTCGAAGCGTAGCGCCAAGCGATCACCTCAACGGAAACATGTGGATCTGCAGGACCTACCGCAAGAGAGCCAGGAAGAAAAATGGTTATCCAATCTGGACCCCGATGCAAGGGCAGCGGTTCTTCGGGGTTTGATCAGCCGCGAGCAGCTCTATGAGGAGGTCTGGGCCGAACCGGTCACCAAGGTTGCCGGCCGCTACGGCGTTTCCGACGTCGCCGTCGCTAAGTGGTGCAAGAAGCTGAACGTCCCTCGACCTGGGCGCGGCTACTGGGCGCGGAAGAATGCAGGCCGCCGAGTGAGGCAGATGCCGTTGCCAGAGGCCAAAGAGGGCCAACAGAAATACTTCAGTCGTCCCAAGTCTGAGAAGAGAAGCCCTGCACCATCCGCCAAGATCCTCGGGCTGGAGCTTTTCGAGAAGCCGATACCAGTTCCAGAGGTTCTCGATCCGGAGTACCTACTCGTTACAGAAACACGCCGAGTTCTGGAGGGCGCGGAGAGCGACGAGCACGGGATCCTCCGCCCGAGAGGCGTGGAGGTGCTGGACATCGGGGTTTGTGAGGCAAGCATGAAGCGCGCGCTGCGGATCATGAACGCTCTGATCCGTGCGCTCGAGGGTGCGGGGTTCGCGGTAGAGATTGACGCCATTCTCGATAGCGCAGGCCGGCCCAGCGGCTACACAACCTCCGCTGTTATTCATGACGAACGGATCGCTTTCTCCATGACGGAGAAGACGCAACGAAAAGAACGGGCGCCCACCGACGAGGAACGGGCCGAAATGAGGCGCAGCCCGTGGAGGAGGGGCCCCTTCTACGCGCACAGCCCATCCGGCGTGTTTTCACTCCAGATCGAGCGCGGTTGGCACCGCGAGCGCCACCGACGCACTTGGTCTGATGGCAAGCCCCGTCGGCTGGAGGGCTGCCTCTACTCGGTCGTGCGATCCCTGCTGATCTCAGCCGACGCGCGCAAACGTCGCCGGCTGGAGGCTGAGGGATAGTGGGTTCGGGCTACAGGTACGAAGGAACCCGGCGATCGTTTACTCGTACTCCACTACCAAAGCGACTGCGGCGCAGAGCTCTGACATCAGGGTGGCTTCCAGGCGACCTATCTGTTCTTCAAACCTCTCGAGTGACACGCACCGAATCTGCAGAGCGTCAGCTGCTGACGTCTTCGTGAGTCCATTCAACTGACTTGGCTCAACCTCAAGTCGCCAAAGATACTCTCTGTGTTTCTCTTTCCACTCCGTCAATGGAACTACCAGCCTGACTGGAAGCCTTGAGACGGCATCAATACTCACGACGACAGCAGGCCGTGTCTTACATGTTTCTGAACCACGGGCTGGATCGAGGTCCACCCACCAGATCTGGCCACGGGTTGGTTGCGGTTCACTCATCTGGGAGGAGGTCCCCGCCTAAGAGGGATATCCACTCGTCATCCTGAAGGTAGTGGCTCCTCGCTCGTTCGGCATCGACTGTCAAGAGCCGCTTGCGCTCGGCCATCGGCAGTTTCATCAGATCTTTTCGAGCGGTGGGTTCATCCTTCTTCGAATCGCCGGTCTTGAAGCCAAGAATGCCCTCGGCTTCGTCCAGAGTCAGTGTCCCCTCCGCGACAGCACGAACAGCTGCGCGCCGCGACCATTGCGGGTTCTCCGGGCTGAGTGCACCTGGCTCTTCCTTTTTCCACCCACGAGCGTTGATTTGCTTCCAAAGCACTGTTGCTTGGCTGGAACTAATGATATCCAGGTCGCGAAGTCGATAGACCAGGGCCTGAACACTCATTCCGTACTTCTCTTTCAGCAGGAGCAACTCCACGAGAGATATTCTCCTCCGTGCGCCACCCACGTCTCTCCTAACCAGTTCAGCCGGAGCCAGGAACGCCGCACCAAATCGGAAGGCAGCCTTCTCTTCGTCAACCTGGTCGGTTTCTCTCATCACGAGGTGACCCAGCTCGTGAGTGAGGTTGAGGCGCTGCCGTTCTCCGGCGAGCCCCTTCCTGCTGACTACCGCCGCCGCCTTGACCTTCCCGGACTTGTCTTTTGCGACAGCCGCGAGACCGTCGAAGGCGTTCTCGGTTTCAAGCTCGAGGACGTGAATGTGGTGCTCTTCCAGGACGTCGGTCACACAGGCAATCGGATCTGCTCCCAGCGACCACGAATCACGCACTTCAGATGCGATCTCCTCACATTCTTCGAGGGTCTTGGGCGCGTACTTCGCGAGAGGTATGTCCTTCCCGTTGTGATGGCCCGAGGCTTCTTGAAGGAGGACTCTTTGCTCCAGCAGTCTGGACACCAGGTTTTCAACTCGATACTGCTCTTTCTTCGCGAGCCGGCTCATTCGCCGATACGCCAAAACATGAACGTCCACCGAAGGAGATGCAAGCAGCTCAGCCGCCTTGACCCCAAAAAAACGCGCAAAGACATTCAGGATGCCCGGCGAAGGAAGCATCAGACCCCGTTCGTATTTCGAGATCGCCTGCTTCGTTACCAAACTTCCTGTGGCCGCAGCCAACTCATCGAGGGACATTGCCCGCGCCAACCGAAACATCTTCAGTCGATCTCCTACGGTTGCGTTCATGATACCCCTCCCGGTTGACAGATATCTCACATCAGTGTTAAAATGTCAACCAGGCTGAAGCTGCAGATATCTTGTGCAGCTTCACAAGTGGAAAACGGAGCCCGGCTTCGCCTTTGGCTACGCCGTGGCATTTTTCTTTCGCAGCTTGCTGCGAAAGAAAAATGGTGGAGCCGAAGGGGATCGAACCCTCGACCTCAGCATTGCGAACGCTGCGCTCTCCCAACTGAGCTACGGCCCCACGCGCGGCGGATATTACCCTGATCGGCAACGGGTTGCAAGGGAATCTGGGGCGTCGGCCCCAGATTCCCGAAGGGGCAACGACCTGAAGTCATCCGGGTGCCGCCGCTCCGCGGCTGAAAATTGGGCGCAGCGATGAACCTGGGGCTGACGCCCCAGGAAAAAACGAATACGGCTCAACCCCAAAGAAGGGCGATTGAATCTCGCATCGCGCGCACCAAACCGCAATTCGCGACCCCGGCTCGCAAATTGCCGCTAGTCGATCTTGAAAGCGACGTCGATCGTGGCCTGCCACTCGAGGGCGCCGTTGCTGATGCCGCCGCGGAATTCCTTGACCTCGAACCAGGCCAGGTTGCGCAGGCTTTCGGATGCTTTCTCCACGGCCGCCTCGATAGCCCTTTCGTAGCTCTCGGTGGAACAGCCGGTCACACTGATCTTCTTGAATACCCTTTCTGCCATGATGAACTCCTTTCGGGGGTCGCATCGTACCTTACCCCGCCTTTCTCACCGCACCCCATTTCAGCGTTCGCGGCGCCAGGTCATGCCGGAGTTTGGGGAGCTGGAGATCGCGCATGAGACGTTTTGATCACTGGTCGATGATGATGTCCGTATTCTCCGGCTCGCCGTCGATCCCCGACCACAGGCGCCAGGCGGATTCGAGCGGTTCGCCTCCGTACCACAGCGCTCTCGTAAAGCTCTCGACCCAGGGGTCGAAACCGGGGACGACGCGCAGGTTGTCCTCGATCGCGAGAGTGGCGGGATCTTTGGTGAGGCGGTCGAGGGCGGCTGCCGCCCGGCGCAGCCGCCATCCCCAGGATGCCTCCTCGTGGCATTGGTCGAGCCGCCGCGCCCACAGGCGGAGAACCGCCGCTGTGCGTACGGCGTTGGGCTCGCGGCCGAGGGGGACCATGCTGGGCAGGAAGGGGTCCATGCCGACGCCGTGCAGGGTGACTCCGGCGCGCCTTTCGATGGCGTGGAGTCCGCGGCTGACGTCGGCGTGGAAGAGAGCGTTCTCGAGCTCCTTTTCGACGCCCGAACCCTCGCAGCCGTCGAGGATTCGGTGGCGGTCCTTGGGGGTGAGCAACAACGGTGCGGTCACGGCGAAGCGCCCGCCCGCCGTCTTGAGCTGTTCGATGTGGCGTTCGACCTCGGCGCCGGCGCCGGGAAAGGGGAAGAGTCCGAGCACGGCCCCCCAGAGGATCCCGCTCCACGCCTCGGGGAGAGTAAGCTCGTCGTTCAGAGGGTAGGGGAGGACGGGGAGGAGAGCGGTAACCCGGAGATCCTCGTCGGTCTTGATGGCGAGATCGGCGGGCGTGATCTCGGGATCATCGAGGACGACGAGTACCGAGCTCCCGCGCTCGAGCAGACGGAGAACGGAGTCCTGGCGCTCGGCCGCGACCCGGGCAAAGACAATGGCCGACACCGGTTCTCGCGGCACGACGCCTTCGGCGGGAAGGATCCGGACCGGCGCGTCTTCCCACACGACTCCGAGCTTGATCGGGTCGAGGCTCACCTTGGGCCCCGGCAGGTACCCGGGGCGGAGGACGTGCGTCATCGGGAAGAGGTCCGGGTAGGCCGGCTCGATTCTACGCATCGCTGCCCCCACATCCGAGGGACTTGTCGAGCGCCGAGCGGCCCGGCGGGACGATGCGGCGAACCGTGCCGATGATTTCAATCAGCCGCACGGGATTCCTCATCCTCCGGCCGGACGGCCCGGATCTCCAGGTCCGCGCCATGATGGTCGACGGACTCGAAGCGGAAACGCCGGGCCATGTCCAGGTCGGCGACGCCGCGTCCGGCGACCGCTGCCGGCGCATCGCCTCCGATGAGGACCGGGGCGACGAAGAACACGATCTCGTCGATCAGGTCGTCATCGGCGAAGCTGCCGTGGACGGTGGGTCCTCCCACGACCAGGAGAGCGGTGATCTCGAGCTGCCCGAGAGATTCGAGGAGCACGATCAGGTTGATCCCTCCACCGTCCCTGGCTGCGAGCTCGGTCAACTCGACTCCGGACGCGCTCAGTCGCCGGCGGTCCTCACTGGCGACGTCGGCGGTGTGGACGATGAGCGTGGTCTCGGGCTGTTGCCGAACCACCGCCGCCTCAGACGGTGTTCGCAGGTGCGAGTCGAGCACGATCCGGCGCCAGCTTCCGGTGGGGTTGATACCGGGACGCCGGGTGAGAGGCGGGTCGTCGGCGATGATCGTCCCGACTCCGACCAAAATGGCGTCGTGCTCTTCGCGCAGCTCCATGGCTCGGTCGCGGGCGGTCGGCCCGGTGATCCACTGCGACCGGCCCTCCCGGCCGGCAACGCGCCCGTCGAGGGAGATGGACGCCGTGACGGTCACCCATGGTCGCCGATGCTGGGCCCAGTGAAGCCATCTTCGATTGAGCAGCTTGGCGCCTCCGGCGCCCGGACCCTCGTGGACTTCAATGCCCTCGACTCGCAGGTGATCCGCGCCTCCAGTGGCCGCGAGGTTGGGATCCGGAATCGCGAAAACGACCCTGCGCATTCCTGCCGCCAGGATGGCGTCCACGCACGGCGGCGTCTTGCCGTGATGAGCACATGGTTCGAGGGTGACGTAAAGGGTGCCGCCGTGGGCGCGGTCGCCCGCCTCGCCGAGGGCGACGATCTCGGCGTGGGGTCCGCCACAACTCGCGTGCCAGCCTTCGCCGATCAAAAGACCCTCGGAGTCGAGAACAACCGCACCAACCATGGGATTTGGCGATGCGCCGCAGCGGCCACGGGTCGCGAGCTCGAGTGCGCGCTTCATCCACCGCGAATCCTGGGAGGTTTCGGGCGACAAGGTCGGCGGTCTGCCCGGGGCCTGCTGCGGCCCCTTGCTTGGTCCGACCCGGGTGGGGCCCGGCGGGTTCCCGTCACCTCGCCGCGGCGCCCCAGGTTTAGCTCGCCTCACTGTACGCCGACCCCTGATGCTGTTTTCTCACCCGTCGCTGATACGAGTTGGTGAGAAGTTCGGCCTAGCATCGGTCACTCTCTGCTCGCCGGGCTTTCGCCCGGGTTGATCTCCAGCAATGAGTCCACGAAGTCCTCGGCCACGAAGGGCAGCAGGTCGTCCTCTCCTTCACCGACACCCACCCATCGTACCGGGAGCTTGAGCGAATCCGCAATAGCCAATATCACCCCGCCCTTGGCGGTACCGTCCAGCTTGGTGAGCACGACGCCATCCACTCCGGCGGTGGTACCGAACTGCCGGGCCTGATCGATGCCGTTGGAGCCGGTGGTGGCGTC
This sequence comes from Thermoanaerobaculales bacterium, assembly GCA_048061535.1. Classification (GTDB taxonomy): domain Bacteria; phylum Acidobacteriota; class Thermoanaerobaculia; order Thermoanaerobaculales; family Sulfomarinibacteraceae; genus Sulfomarinibacter. The sequence continues at coordinate 7,083 of JBGMRN010000068.1, forward strand.
GAGGACAAGAAGGACCTCGTGTGGCGCCCCCGGGACCTCCCGGGCGGCCACCTTGCGCACCTTCTCGAGCTCTTTCATCAGATTGGTACGGTTGTGGAGACGGCCGGCGGTGTCGACCAATACTTCGTCCACACCCCGGGATCGCGCTGCGGCGATGGCATCGAATACGACCGCCGCAGGGTCGGCGCCTTCCTGCTGGTGGATGACCGGCGTGTCCACTCTCTTCGCCCACTCTTTGAGCTGGTCGACTGCCGCGGCCCGGAAGGTGTCGGCCGCAGCCAGGATAACGCTGTGGCCCTCCTCCTGTTTGCGCTTGGCGAGCTTGGCCGCGGTGGTGGTCTTGCCGGTGCCGTTGACGCCCACCAACATTGTGACCCGGGGACGGCCGGCCTCCCGGGCGGTTGCCGCCGCTTCTTCGGCCGCATGCAGCAGATCGAGGAGCTGTTGTCGCACTACCGGGCGCAGCTCGTCCGATGTCGTGATGCGCCCCGCATGGATCTCGGTGCGAAGTTCATCCACCAGGCGCAGCGACAGCTCGACCCCTGCATCCGACGCAATCAGCGCCTCCTCGAGCCGATCCAGGTGAGCGGGCGCCACCGGGCCGGTGCGTTGGAAGGTTTCACCAACCTTCTCCAGAAACTCGGTATGAGTCATGAAGAGGCCGCGTTTGAGTTTTCCCAGGAAGCTTCGAGCCATCATTCCCCCGCGGCTCGGCTATCGAGGTGGTTCCGAGTGGCCCCCGGGGCCGACCCTCAGACGAGCTCTCGGGCAATCATTTCAGCCGCATAACGCAGACGGTGCTTGGCCTGCGCTTGAGAACCACGCCGATCGATGACGAGCACCACATAGTAGCCGTCGGGCAGGGATTCCGTCAACGTGATCAGGCTGGTTCCTTCAAGCACATACGAGTGGATCTCGCCGGTCGCGGCAGCGGTCTGGAGATTCTCCAGCTGACGTTTGAATATGCTGTGGTAGGCGCCCTCGACCTTGAGGTCGAAAGGACTGTCGTGCCGGGTAACCCAGTCCACGGCCTCCCCCTCAGGATCGGCGAAAATTGCGCCCACCGCCTGAGGAACGTCCACCAAGAGGTTTGTGAGCAGGTAGTTGAACGGCATCTCAGTTCAATTCGGTGGACGCACGGCTACCTGTCGAGATCATCCGTGTGTGTTCCTCGCGCAGAGAGCTCTGCTTGCCGTTCCTCGAAACGGCGACACCCCGGCAGGAGCCTTGCGGCGCCGGCCGACCGTGAGCGTACTCGCACATAGTTGGACTCAACCCGGTCCGAGCAGAGTTTGCGCCCTGGCCGCCGCATTCGAGCCCGGCTCGTTGGCGATAACCTGTTCGAGATAGGGACGGGCCTCGTCCTCATGGCCCATCAGGATGAGCAACTGTCCCAGGTCGAGCAAGACTGCAACGCGATCCGGGTGGAGCAACCGAGCCTCTTCAAGCACGTCCCTGGCGATCTCCAGCTTGCCCTGCCGCTGGGCGACCTCGGCCAATCGGAGGTAACCGTTGAAGACGGGGTTGGGTTGCACGATTGATCGGCGAAGGTTTTCCTCGGCGGCGCCCAACTGGCCTCGCTGGAGATATGCCATGCCGAGGTTGTAGTACACCTGTTTCCGGTGCGGGTAGGTGGGGTCCGCGAGCACGGCGACGAAATCGACCTCGGCGAGATGGAGCTGGCCCATCGCCAGGTAGGCCGCGCCCCGATTGTTGCGGGCATCGATGAAATCCGGAATCAGCCGGAGGGAATGGTTGAACGACTGGAGCGCTTCGTCAAAGGACCCCATCCGCAGATGACAGAGCCCGATCATGTTGTGGACGGTGGCGTTGCCCGGTGCGATGCGGTCGGCCTCGCGAAAGCTTTCGAGAGCCAGTTCGAGTTGGCCTTGCTGCATCAGGACCGATCCTTGGCGCATCAGGGTCAGGGAGTAAAGAGGATCCGCCCTGGTCTGTTTTGAAGACGATTTCTTTTTTCTCTCGGCCGCATCCCCGGTAGAGCTGCTGCAGACGGCGACCAGGGCCAGGATCACAAGAGCGAAAACCGGCAACGTGCGTTTCATGAAATCTCCACTGGAGTTGGATCGGAGGGTTTGGGTGGTGAGGGGCTGATGTCGCCGCTCTCGACCGCCGCCATGAAGGCCTCCACCACAGCCGGGTCGAAGCGGGTGCCTGACATGACCTGCATTTTGGCAACCACGAAGTCCAGGCTCATCGAATCTTGGTAAGGCCGGTCGGTGGTCATCGCGTCGAAGGTATCAGCAATGCCGATGATGCGGGCCACCATCGGGATCTGGTCTCCGACCATCCGATCCGGGTATCCCTTGCCGTCCCAGGTCTCGTGGTGGTTGCGGATGCCCGGGATGATGTCCCTGAGCATGCGGATCGGCGCCATGATCTGGGCGCCGATGCCCGGGTGTTGGCGCATGACCGCGAACTCCTCCTCGGAGAGCCCGCCGGGTTTGTTGAGGATTCCGTCCCGGACCCCGAGCTTCCCCACGTCATGGAGGATGGCCGCGATTCGAACTCTGAAGACTTCCTCCTGGTTGAGACCGAGGTGGCGGGCGATGGCCATGGAGTAGGAGCTCACCCGTTCGGAGTGTCCACGGGTGTAGGGGTCCTTGGCGTCGATGGCCGCTGCCAGCGTCTGAATCGTCTCGAGGAAGAGCTCCTGGTTCTGGCGGAGCGCCTGCTTGAGGCGCCGGACCAGGGCCTCGATGCTCCCGGCCATGTGGTTGAAGTTGCTCCCGAGGCGGGCGATTTCGTCCTTGCCGCGGACGTTGGCTCGAACCGTGAGGTTCCCCTCCGCGATCTCCGATGAAGTCGCGGCGAGATCCTGAAGCGGGGTGATCAGCCGGCGGCTGAACGTGAGGCCGATGCCGAGGGCGATCAGAGCCGCGAGAGCGCTCAGGCCGAGAGTGCGGCGCTGCATGACTCGCACAGGGGCGAAAGCGTCCGCCGTCGGTCGCTCGACGACCACGCCCAGACCGAGGACCTCGACCGGAGCCACCGAACCCAAGACCTGACCGGCGTCGAGGTCGATGGGCTGGATATAGGTTCGGGTCAGTCGCACCGGGCGGGCGAGGAAGTCGTGGACCAGGGGAGACGATGCCAGGCTGGCCCCGCGGAGGACCGCCTCCGAGGACAGCACAACCTGGCCGTTCGGGTCGATCAGGCTGACCAGTAAGCCTGTGTAGACGTTGTCCGTCAGGCGCGCCTGCCATGGCGCGAGGTCGAGGATCCCGGTCAGACTCCCCCAGACCTCTCCATTTCGCGTGCGAACCGGGAACGCGAGCAGCGCCTTGGCCGGACGTGCGCGCTGCGCGTCCAACAGCAGTTTTTCAACCCGGGCGCCCGCCATCGCGGATTCGTGGGCGGTTCGCACTGCGTCATCCAGTCGCTGGACGGCCGCTGTGTCGAGCGCCGGCGAACGAACGTAGGCGCCCACACCGTTGGTATCGAGGATTTGCAGGTAGACGAATGACCGGCCGGGCTCCTGCGCGGTTTCCTGGAGGAGCTTCTCGAGCGAGGTGACGTCGATCCGTTCATTCGCTGCCATCGCGCGGGCAGTGCTCGAGAGCTGCGTGCTGTGATTTTCCAGGAAAAGGGAGATCTCTCCTGCGAGGCTGACCGCCTGGCGCCCGAGGTAGCGTTGCTCGACGATCTTGAGCTGGTCGCGGTTGTAGTTGGCGAGGAGGAGACCGACCAGCGCCACCGGGACCACGGTGACCAACACCAGAGTGGCCGCGATGGGGTATGTCAGGCTGGATCGAAAACGTGCCGTAAAGCCCATGAGTACCAGGAAGAATATATCATGTTGCCATGAGTGCAGCGACGCTTGACCGGCGGACCGCCGCCCGCACCCTGCGCGAGATCGCGGCTTTGCTCGAGATCGGGGGTGAGAATGTGCATCGGGTGCGCGCGTTTTCCAACGCTGCGCGGGCCGTCGAGCGGGTGGAGGGCGATCTGGATGAGATGGTTGCCGGCGGCGAAATCACCCAGGTCCGGGGAATCGGGCGGGGCACGGCGACCGTGCTCGAGGAGTTGGCGGCTGGGAAGCGGCCGGCGGTGCTCGACGGGCTCACGGGGAGGATACCTGCCGGCGTGCGGGAGATGTTGGGCATCTCCGGTCTCGGTCCGAAGAAGGTGCGCTCCCTGTGGCAGGAGCTTGGACTGGTCAGCGTCGGTGAGCTCGAGTACGCGTGCCGCGAAAACCGGCTCGTGGAGCTCAAGGGTTTTGGAGGGAAGACTCAGGAAAGGTTGTTGGAGGCGATTGAGTTTACGAACCGCGCTCGTGAGCGGCGGCTGGTGCATGAGGCATGGGATGCCGCTGCCGAGATCGAGGCAGAGCTGCGCGGTCTGGAGGGGATCGATCGGGTGGATGTCGCGGGGGAGCTGCGGCGCCGATGTGAGACCGTTGGTGGGCTGGAGCTCGTGGTGACCGCCGTTGACGGTGCGGCGGTGGGAAGGGTGCTCGAAGAGCGTTTGCAGGGGCTGCGGAAGGTGGAGGCGGATCTCTGGGAGGGCGCGACGAACGACGGCTTTCCCCTCAGGATAATGGTGGCGTCCCCTCCTCGAGCGGCGGCCGCGTTGTTGTGGGCGACGGGGTCGCCCAGCCACCTCCAGATTCTGGCGCGGCGAGCCGAGGCCATGGGCTTGCGCCTGCGTGAGGATGGCTTGTGGCTTGGACCGACCAGGATCGACGGCCCTGGGGAGATGGGCCTGTACGAGGCACTCGGGTGCGCGTGGGTGCCACCGGAGATGCGCGAGGACGGGAGCGAGGTGGAGGCAGCGGCCGGCGGAATACTGCCCGAGCTGGTAACTCTGGATGCTCTGCGAGGTGCGCTTCACAACCACACAACGGATTCGGACGGTGCGGCGACGGTGGAGGAGATGGCTGCTGCAGCCCGGAAACTGGGTTGGTCTTTCCTCGGAATCGCCGATCACTCACCGGTGGCTCGTTATGCCAACGGTATCGACGCCGAACGTCTGCGGAGCCAGTGGCGCCGAATCGACGAGATCAACCGGACGAGCAGTGGGTTCCGAGTTGTGAAGGGGCTCGAGGCCGATATTCTCACCGATGGTTCGCTCGACATTCCGGAGGGTTGTGAGGAGGGTCTCGAGTATGTGGTGGCGTCGGTGCACTCCGGTTTTCAGTTGGCGAGGGAGGAGCAGACGGAACGCCTGATCCGGGCGGTCTCCAACCCCGCATGTCGGATTCTCGGGCACCCCACCGGCCGCTTGCTTCTGGCACGCCCGGGATACCCCGTCGACCTCGAGCGGGTCCTTGAAGCTTGTGCACGGCACGGGGTGGCGGTCGAGATCAACGCCAGCCCCTTTCGCCTCGACCTGGAATGGCGGTGGGCTCGGCGTGCGATCGAGCTAGGCGTTCAGCTGGTTGTCAACCCGGACGCGCATGCTCCGGGAGGCCTTGCCGATGTGCGGTGGGGGGTCGCGGTGGCGCGCAAGGCGGGTGCGACGACGGCCGACCTGATCAACTGTCACGACATCGGCGCGTTCCTTGATCGACGCTGACCTCGAGTCCATGCTTTCCGATGCTCGAAGATGCTCCGGGGCGGGTTACACTAGGGTTCTGCGTCTGAAGCGGCTTCCATCCGTTGGCGAGGGACCCTTGTCCGTTGGCCGGGCACGATCACGCAGGCGCGGTACAACGGCGACTTCGAGGAGGTGCATTGCCGCCCGTAGCGGGAAGCTGGTGAGAAATGAGGGCGAGGTTTGGAGGAGCCCCGTGGCGGAGTTGGTGTTAGTCGTCGAGGATGATGCTGCGAACGCGGTCCTGGTCGAGGCGATTCTGTCCAACGTCGGCGGCTATGAGGTTGTGTGCAGCGACGATGGCGACGAAGTGCTCGAGGTCGTGCAGACGCGTCCGGTGGTTGCGGCGTTGATGGATGTTTCTCTCTGCAATACGCGGGTGGCAGGGGTCAAAGTGGACGGGGTGGAGCTGACGAGGCTAATTCGCGCCCTCCCGGGCGGCGCCAATTTGCCGGTTGTGCTTCTCACAGCCCATGCGATGAAGGGTGATCGGGAGCGGCTGCTGTTTGCGTCGGGCGCCAACGACTACGTTGCCAAGCCGATCGTGGACCAGCAAGGATTGGTGGCCGTCGTTCGGAGACACATCACGGCAGCAGAGGCGCACAAGGTCGAGATTGAGAGTGGTCGTGGGCGGGACGATGTCCCGTCCTGAGTCGTATGGTTCCGGAATCGGGAGCGGGGAGGGTTGGATTGACGTCAGCCGGCCGCTCAGGGCCGCCACTCCGGTTTGGCCGGGAGACCGGTCTTTCGAGATCACCCAGCGGCGAGAGGAGAGGTTCGTCATCAGCTCCTTCGCCACAACCTGCCATATCGGGACACATCTCGACGCACCGTTGCACCTCGATCCGACGGCGGACGGGGTGGAGCATGTGCCGCTTGCCCGTTGCGTCGGGGTGGCCGAGGTGGTTCGAGTATCGTCAGCGGGCACCGCCCTGACCGCTCGAGATTTTCCGTCGGGATGGAGTCCCGGCCACCCGAAGATGCTTATTCGAACCGACAGCTATCCTCTCGATGCCGAGATCGACCGGGGGATCACCGGGTTGAGCGCAGAGCTGGTCCACTGGCTGGCTGACCGTGGTGTCGAGACGTTGGGAATCGACACGCCGTCGGTCGATTCGGGCGAATCCGAGGAGCTCGAGGCCCACCGCGCGCTGCTCGCACGCAAGATGACCTGGATCGAGGGGCTGTGGTTGGCAGACGTAAATCCCGGCAGCTACCTCATGATCGCACTGCCGATTCTGCTCGAAGGAGCGGAGGCGGCGCCGGTGCGGGCGATACTGAAAAGGGTGAGCTCTCATGCGTGAATTGACGATTCAAGACAAGGAATCTGGGGTTAGGAAGTTAGGGAGTTAGAGAGTTAGGGAGTTGAGAATTGAGAATTGAGAATTCAGAATTGAAAACTGGGGAGTGAGAGAGGTCATGGGTCCGCATCCACGAACCGTGTTGGTGACCGGCGCGTCGTCGGGAATCGGTCTCGCCTGTGCTCGGGCATTCCTCGACCGGGGCGACCGGGTGGTTGCTCAGTACCGTACTCAAGCCCGGCCGGTTGAAGACCTCGTGAAGGAGTATGGCGCCAAGCTTCTGCCCGTGCAGGCAGACCTGTCCGATGAAGAGGGGTGTGTGGCAGCGGTCCAGGCAGCCGGGGCGCCCCAGGTTCTCGTTCACTCCGCAGGCATTTGGAACAGTGGACCCATCCGAGAAATCGATTCCGATCGTCTCGAGGAGATGTTCCGTACCAATACATATTCTGCGTACTATCTCGCCCGCGAGGCGGCCAAGGCTATGGCCCGGGGGAACATGGTGTTCATCGGATCCACCGCCGGACAGCGGGGAGAGCCCGGACACAGCCACTACGCGGGATCCAAGGCGGCTCTGTGGGGCCTGGTGCAGTCTCTTGCTCAGGAGCTTGCTCCGGAGGTGAGGGTCAATCTGGTGTCGCCCGGCTGGGTGCGGACGCCGATGGCCGAGCCGGCGCTCGCCGAAGCCGGCCGGGAAAAGAAGATCGCCTCTGGAGTGCCGTTGGCGAGGATCGCCGAGGCCGAGGATGTCGCCGAGGTCGTGCTCTTTCTCAGCGACGATCAGCGCGCTCGCCACCTCACCGGCAGCGATCTGCCTGTCTCCGGAGGTGCGCTCATGCCCATGCCGCGGGGCTGAAGAGCGATTCGCCGGGCGAATTGCGGCCGGTCGACGCGCCCGGGCGCGTCTCTGCCGGAGCGGTCCGATGAATCGATCGGCCCCTTATCTCAGCCCTCATCGATGCGAGCGAAGAGATCGATCATCTCCAGGGCCGTCAACGCCGCATCGAAACCCTTCTTGTTCCCGGCCTTGGTTCCGGCGCGCTCGATGGCCTGGTCCAGGGTCTTGGCGGTGATCACGCCGTAAACCACCAATGTTGAACGGTGTTGTTAGTTCCCAAAATAATTGCCTTTCTGAATCTGGAGTGTTGAGCGGTCGTGATTGGGTTCAGCAAATCATGTCCCGAATGGGCTTTTCTGTTT
>JBGMRN010000069.1:0-9508 GCA_048061535.1 Thermoanaerobaculales bacterium
GCGCGCCGCCATGACCTCGTTGGCGAGGTTGTTCCTCGCGAGGGCGGTCAGCGCAAGCTCGACGTCGTAGGGATCGTCGTCCACCAGCAGAATACCCTTGATTTCAGCCATATAAGCACGAGACTCCGGTTCCAGAAGCGAGGAGGTGAGATATGCGGTCGGTCGACTCACTCGCGCCTCCAGGCTTCGTTTTCCTGACTCTTGCTTCCCGTCTCCTTCTCCGCTCTTCGTCCCTCGTGCTCCGCGAGCCGCTCTTTCAGCTCGCGTACTTCTTCTTTGAGCTCCGCCATACGAACCTCACGCCCGGCCATCAGGTTGACGATTTTGCGCTGCTCGTCAGAGCGCTTTTCCAGCGCCTCCTCGGCCCGCTTGCGCTCGGTGATGTCAATAGCGAACACGATCACGCCGGCGATCTTGCCGGCATCATCTCGATACGGAATCTTGTCGGCCAACACCCACAGTTCCTCGCCGGCCGCGGTACGCAGCGGCTGGACGATTCCGAGCATGGGTTTGCCGGACCTGATGACTTCGAGGTCGTCTTCGTAGTAGTGATCGGCCTCATCCGGGAAGAGCTCCTGGCATGACTTGCCCTCGATCTGCTCGACGGCCAGACCGACGGACTCGGCGGCGGCCTTGTTGACCCGCAGGAAGTTGTTTTCCGTGTCCTTGTACCAGATCGTCGCGCGAACGGAGTCGAGGATAGTCCGTTGCTCCTCGCTCAGCTTCACGAGCGCCGCGGTGCGTTCCTCGACAAGCATCTTCAACTGGTGGCGGTGTCGCCTCAGCTCTTCCTCCATCCGCTTGCGCCCCTGGACCTCTGCCTCGAGACTCGTGTTCGCCTGAGAGAGGTCGGCGGTGCGCTGTTGGACCTGCTCTTCGAATTCCCGATGCCAAGTCGCGGTCTGCTCGACCATCGCGTTGAAAGTCGTCGCCAGAGCGCCCACCTCATCCGAGGTCGTCACCGGCGCCCGCACCTCCAGATCGCCTTCGGCGACCCGGCGGGCTGCCCGACCGAGAGACACGATCGGATGTGTGAGGTTCCGCGCGATGAACACGACAACGCCCAAGGAGAGCAGGGTCGCTGCCAAATCGGCGACAGCGGAGTGGACCAGGCGCGCGCGCAGAGGGGCGAACAGCTCGGCCCGGTCTCGTTTCACGACCAGCCCCCAGCCCCAATCGGAAGTCACGCGGATGTGCCGATACGCGGCCAGGACAGGCTCACCGCGATAGTCTTCCGCCTCGGTGATCCCCTCCTCACCGCGAGAGGCGAGCGACGCGGGTTGCGCTTCAATCCGAAAGCCCAGCGGCCGGGCGGCGGTCCCGTTCGGAAGAGGGTATTTGAGCGAGGTCAGGATCTGCCCGTCCTGATTCACGAGCAGCGCTTCGCCTGTCTCCCCGAGGCCCTCGCCGGTGTGGAGCATCGGCCGGAAAACGCTGTCGACGTCGAACTGAAACACGAGCAGCGCGCTCACCTTCTCCGGCGGGATCTTGGAGATCACGTGGCTGACGCGGAGCGCCGGCCGCCCGGTCCGGGGATCGATCGCGACGTCGCTCACATCCGCGGCGCGATGTCTCAGGGCATGGGTGAAGAACGGGGCGTCAGAGATGTCGATGCCGAGATCGGCGGGGTCGGTCGAGAGGAAGATGATCCCGGTTTCCGGTTGGGCCAGAAAGACCCTCGCCGATCCGCCGTGCGACCTTTGGGCGGTACGAAACAGATCCTCGAGAAAACGATAGCTGTGCTCGTTGCGGAGGAGAGCCCAGATCTCGCCGTCGCTCCGGCCCGCTTCCTCGAGGCCGCGCAAGGCGGCGCGCAGCTGCCGCACTTGGGCGTCAACCATCTCGCTGGCGGAGAGGACACGGGCGTCGTCCCTCCTTTCCCGTAGCCAGCCGACCAGGTGCGCCTTCTTCGAGTCGGCGATCAGATTGAGACTCGCGGCTGCCTCCAACCTGTTAAGCGCCAGTGTTCCGGAGTAAGGAGTGAACGGCAGGCCAACCAGGTCGACGACCTCGGAAACGACCACGATCGCCACCGCGACAAGAACAAACGAGACTATCAGCTTCGCCCTGACGCTCCTGAAGAGTGCCGCCCGTCCAAACGCTGCGTCACGCCCGACGCCGATCTGAGCCATGGCCTCCCTGCGTTCACTCATCCGAGCCCTCGCAGTCGCAGATCCAGATTCCATGCTCCGCCGAGTGCGACGAAAAGCGTGGCAAGCAGTGCCGCTTCCGCGATCCCGAGCACAACGGCTTGCCGACGTTTCATTCCACGCTTCACCTTTCTTCTTTTCGCGGCAGCGAAAAGAAGAAGGTCGCTCCCTCGCCAACCTCGCCCTCGGCCCAGGTGCGACCACCGTGGCGGCTGATGATGCGGCGCACATTGGCCAAGCCGATGCCCGAGCCCTCGAACTCCTCTGCGCGGTGCAGGCGCTGGAAAACGCCGAAGAGCTTGTGGGCGTACCGCGGGTCGAAACCGACCCCGTTGTCCCGCACAAAGACCACCAGCTCGTTTTCAGCACCCGGCGCCGTACCTATCTCGATTCGCGTCGACTCGCGCGGTCGGGTGTACTTGACAGCGTTTTCCAGCAGGTTGACCAGCACCTGGCGGATGGTGGCGCGGTCGGCCAACACCTCGGGCAAGGCGCCGACCTCCCACGCGATCTCCCGCCCCTCCGTTCGCGCTTGAACCTCCTGCAGGACCTCGTCGGTGAGCCGCCCGAGATCCAGAGGCCCCACGGGCAGCGCCATCCGCCCGGCCCGCGCGAACTCGAGCAGGTCGTCGATCAGCGTCCCCATCCGCCCAGCGGACTCCGCGATCAGCTGCAGATGTCTTTGACCGCTCTCGTCGAGGGTGTCGGCGCTGTTCTTTCCCAGGATGTCCACGAAACCGGCGATGTGGCGCAGCGGCGCCCGCAGGTCGTGGGAGACCGAGTATGCGAATGCCTCGAGCTCCTTGTTGACGTTCTCGAGCTGGCGTGCGGTCACCTCGAGCTTGGCATTGGCTGCCTGCAGGTCGTCGGCGAGGTTGAGAATCCCCCTGTTCAGGCGCTCCACCTCGTCGACCCTCTGCTTCAGGTCGGCGGTCCGCTCCTCGACCAGCTCCTGCAGGCGCCCGCGATGCTTCTCCAACTCCTCCTCGGTCCTTACGCGCTCGGTGATGTCCCTCATGAAGCACAGCGTGGCCGGTTCCTCGTCCCAAAGAAGGACCGTGGCTTTGAGCTCCACCCACCTGGTGTGCCCGGCTTTGTCGACAATCCTGAAGGCGTAGGGGCCGGGTGGCGCTTCCCCATTGAGCCGTCGATCATAGCGCTCGCCAACCATCGTCCGGTCCTCTTCGTGGATGAATCGCGAAAAGTCGGTCGAGGCAAGTTCCTGTTGCGGAAAGCCGAGGAGCTCCTCGGTCGCAGGGTTGGCAAACCGGATCACCCTGTTCTGGGCGATGAGCACGGCATCGCTGGCATTGTCGAAAAGTGCGCGGTATTTCTTTTTTTCTTCCCGGAGCGCAAGCTCCGCCTTCTTGCGCCCGGTGACGTCCTGGAGGGTCCCGCTGAGCAGGAGGGTCTTGCCGTCGACGACCTTCGGCTCACACACGATATGGATCCAGAGCTGCCGGCCCTCGGCGGTGATGAAGCGGATCTCCATGTCGTAGGGCTCGCCGTTCTCGAGCGCACGCTGCATCGCTCGTTCGAGCTTGGGGCGGTCCTCCGGGTGGAAGAAATTGATTGCCTCCTCGAGGGTCGGCCTCTCGCCCACTGGTATCTCGTGGATACGATAGGTCTGCTCGGTCCAGCGGACCTCGAGGGTCTCCGCATCGACCTCCCATCCCCCCACTCTGGCCATGCGGCCCGTCGTGCTGAGGAGCGACTCGCTCTTCGTCAGCGCCGTCTGTGCCCGGTCGCGCTCACGGATGCGGCGCTCGATGTCGCGGGCGCCGAGACCGATCCCCCCCATCCCCACGAGCCAGACGGCGGCGAAGCCGGCCGCCATGTTGAACATGTTCCTCCGCGCCGCGGACCACAGCGGCGCTGTCGGCACCGACACGCTCATGCCGCCGTGAATGCCGCCCACCTCATAGCCCTGCTGTGCGTGGCACTTGAGGCAGCCCTGCTCGGTGAGCAACGGTCGCATGAACCGCAGGTATTCCTCGCCGTCGATCAGCTCGAGCGACACCACCTCGGTCTCCCCGCGCTCGAAGGACCGCAGCGCCTCGGCCTCCCACGGGTCGGGCGCGTTCTCCGGCCGGAGTGGGTCGAGGCCGGTGATGTGGCCCTGGTGACCGTACTGCTCGCGCCCGAGCTCGTGCACCTGACGGGTCATGTGCATGGGGTTGACCAGGGTCAGCTCGAGACCCGAGGTGGTTGTGACGTCGCGATTCTCGACGTCTGCCAGATAGGGGTCGGGCGGCGTTTTCTCGGACACCGGCACGTAAACGCCGCCGAACCCGGTGGCCCAACGGCGGTAGACCAGATCCTTGTCGAAGGAGGGCCTCGCCTGGATCTCCGCCATGGCAAGCACACCTGCCTTGAGGTCACGAACCTGCAGGGCGAATGCCCCGACCATCACCAACGTCCATACCACGACAAGCGGAACGACGTAACGGCGGAGCGAAGAAGTACGAAGAGTAGACTTCGGAGCCAGAAGCCAGAAGCCAGAAGCCAGAAGCCAGGAGGCGGGAGACGGGAGACGGTGGACGGGAACGTCCTCTGGTTCTGACCGGGTTTCAGGCTTCACGATTCATGTCCTTCCAGTCTGGAAGAGGAGACAGGAGACGGAGCGTTCGGTGGCGGTATTCCTCCGAATCATTGCGATACCCTTCAACTCTTGGGCGAAGGTCGCAACAGCGACTCTACTTGAAGTCACTGTGTTGGCTTGTGTCGCTGTCTTTTTCAAGGATACCACGTAACCGCCACATCGCACGACATCTCGTCGGTCTCTCGCTTCGCGACGTGGTGAGATATGTGGGTCAGCGCTTCGCCGCCGCCGCTCCGAAACCCAGAAGTGCGGGTTAGACCGCCATAGAATCGCGGGTGCTGAGTGTCCGAAACCAAGACGGTCGACTCGGTGATGGGTCGTAACTCTACTGCCGAAGGGGATTAGGTCCGTGCTGTGGATCGGAGAGACCGTTCCCAGTGTAGTGAAACTGGACATTTCGCAGGTGGAGTCCTTGTCAGAAAACAGATTTAAGATACTTATTTACAAAGAGTTAAATTCTTTTTCGTGGTTGGCACCTGGGTTGCAGTGTCGTTGTCCGAGGAGATTGACATGGCCTCACCGAGGATCGCCACCCACACCCGTTCGAGAGGACCTTTCCTGAGCATTCTCGTCGTGGCTGCCGGTATACTCGCGATTGTGGCGGCAACATCGCAGGCGAGTGTCGGCGAAAAGCTGTGCGGTAGGGACGAGATCAGGGTCGTCGAAGGCAGGACCTTTGTCATGGCGGCGGGCGGGGTGGTCGAGGTGCGTGATGTGACCACGGCCTGCGCGGGCTGTCACGATGGTACCGTTGCGAGCTCCGTTTTGCATCGCTCGAATGAAGACAGGCAGCAACAGCCGAAAGGGTGGTTCCCCGAGTCGGCAGCCGGTCCCGGCGGATTGAGGAATGACCATTCGGTCGATGTTCTGTACCCGGTTGGTCACCCCGAGTTCACTCCTGTGGGCGATCTGGATCCGCGGCTCAACCTCGCCACCGGCCGGGTGACCTGTCTCACCTGCCATGCAGACGCCGAGGCACCATCCAGGCTCACGATCTCGAACTCGAAGAGCAGGTTGTGCCTTTCATGTCATCGGAAATAGCGACCGCCGACTTCGATTCGGCCGAGTCGATACCTCGCCAGTGGTCTGTTAGGCTATGAGAAAGGGAGTCTTTCCATGGCCGACGTCAAAGGCAGGGTATTGGCGATCGACGACGATCCCAAGGTCCTCGAGTTGCTGGCCGGCGCGTTGGGTCGTCTCGGCTATGAGGTGTGGCAGAGCCCGGACGGCACCGCAGGGTATCTTTTGGCGGTGGAGCACAAGCCGGATGTGATCCTCCTCGACCTCAGAATGCCGGGTGCGGATGGCATAGAGATCTGCCGAATGCTCAAGGGAAACCGCGAGACCAACCTCATTCCAGTCGTTTTCCTCACCGGCCACGGGTCCCGCAAGGCCCGGATCGAGGCGCTCGATGTGGGTGCGAGTGATTTCCTCGACAAGCCGACCGACCTCATGGAGCTTGAGGCACGGGTCCGAAACCTGGTTGCCTTCCACCGCATGACCCTGGACCTCGACTCCGCCGAGGAGTTGATCTTCACCTTCGCCAAGGCGCTGGAAGCCAGGGACCGCGAGACCGGTGACCACTGCGTTCGTCTTGCCCATCTTGGTGTGCGCCTCGGAGAACGGCTGGGTCTCGATGACGAACAGATCACTGCCCTGCGGCGTGGTGGCTTTTTGCATGACATCGGCAAGATCGGGATCCCCGACTCGGTCCTTCTCAAGCCCGGCAAGCTCGACCAGGACGAGTGGAAGGCGGTCAAACAGCACGCCATGATCGGTTGGGAGATCTGCAGACCCCTCCACAGTCTCGGCCCCGTTCTGCCCCTCATCCGTCACCACCACGAACGCTACGACGGCTCGGGCTACCCGGACGGGCTTGCCGGCGAGGAGATCCCGCTCCTGGCGAGGGTCTTCCAGGTCGTGGATGTCTTCGACGCGCTGACCAACAACCGGAGCTACCGGCGCGGCGAGCCGGTCGATACCGCCCTTGAGATCATTCTCGAGGAGACCCGCAGCGGCAGCTGGGACAAGGCGATCGTCGATGAGTTCGTCTCCATGATCCACGAGGAGGGGATGTAAAGCAAACCGGCGGCGCCGGAACAACAGGTAGTTCTTGGTTTTTGGTCACACTATTCCATGCGTGCACCTCAGGTTTGCCCGAACTTCACCAGATTTCGTCGCGAGAGGCGTGAGGCGCCGTGCGCGTCTGCGCTCTCGTTGTTATGGGAGAGAAGGCGTAATTGCGGTGCGTCGAAATTCCGAATTTCGAATTCTATTTTCCTGATTACTGTCTTCGTCCTGCCGGAATTCAGTGTTCGGCTAAGAGTTCCTCGACCTGGCGCAGGAGGTTGTCGAGATCGAAAGGTTTGTAGATCACCCGGTCAGGCTGCGCGAAGTCCTGGAACATCTGCTCCCGATCCGGCTCGGTGCTCAGGTCGCGGGCGGTGACCAGGATGATCCGGTTGGGCCGTTCGTAAACGCCGATCTCCTCGTCCTCTCGGAGGGCCCGCGCCACACGGTAACCGTTCTCCTCCGGTAGCATCACGTCGAGAAGGATCAGATCGGGCTTGCGGATCCGCGCCGCGCCGAGGGCCTCGAAGCCGTTGGTGGCCGTGACCACCTCGTAACCCGATCGTTCGAGGGCGACCTTGGTCGTCTCCAGGATGTCCGGGTCGTCGTCCACAACCAGAATCGTCGCGTTGCTCATACCTCGTCCTCCATCCTCTCACCTACCAGGATCGCACGTTCGATCAACCCTGACCCATACTCGCCGTCCTCCGGATAACCTGCCGGTCCGAGTATCTTGGGCGATTCAATGCCTCTGCCTTCGAATCGCACGGATTTGGACGCGAAAGCCGATGCCAGTTTTCGCTTGACGACCCAACCTCCGTCGAGCGGCGTGCTCAGCAGCACGACGACAATTCTCCCGAGCGAAGGCTGATCGCACAGCACATCGAGAGCGCGTGGGAGGAGCTTGTCCAGCCGCTCGTGGACCGTGTCGAGTGTCCGGCTCGTTGCGCCCTCGTGTCCGTTCGACGCGCCGCCGGCGCAGTCGGCGACGATGACGGTGAAGTACGGGTGGGCCCGGAAGGTGGTCCTGACCTGGTTCTCGAACGCAATCGTCTCGACCGAACGTTGCGACCTGATCGGCAGCGAGAACGAAAAGCGGCTCCCGGCGCCGATCTCGGACTCGATGTGGAGCTCGCTTCCGTGCCCGCGGACCAGGTCGCGGCAGATTGTCAGCCCGAGGCCGGTGCCGGCAGGCCTCCCGTCGAGCACGTTTCCGGCCTGGAAAAAGGGCTCGAAGACCTTGCTCTGGTCCTCCGCGGTCAACCCGGTTCCGTCGTCAGTGATGGTGATGGTGGCTCGGCTGCCATCCACGTATTCGACGCCGACCGCGATCGAGCCGCCCTTCGGCGTCGCCTTCAGGGCGTTGCTGAGGAGATTGGAGACCACTTGCTCGATCCGGTCCGCATCGGCCAAGACCTCGGGCAAAGTCTCCGGGAGGTTGAGATCAAACGTCACCCCGGCCGTTCTCGCCTCGGCCTCGAAGGGCTCGACTACCTCCGAAAGAAAGGACCGCAGGTCGACGGGATCGGCGGCGATGGTCAAGGTTCCCGACTCGACCTTCGACATGTCCAGAAGATCGGAGATGATGGTGTTGAGGCGGTCGGCGTTGCGCCGGATCATTTGCAGGAATTTCTCGTTCGCTTTCCCCTCGGCGCCCGGGTCGATGAGGGCGGCCGCGTTCTTGATGGCCGTCAGCGGGCTCTTGAGCTCGTGGGAGACAATCGACACGAAGTTGGATTTCACGTCGCTGAGCCTTCTCAGCTCCTCGTTGGCCTCGGCGAGGGCGCGACGGTTGCGTTCCAGGCCTTCGATGATCGCCTGCTCACTGCTGGAGCGGTGGCGCTCACTTCGGAGCCGATCGACGAGGTAACCGTAGAAGATCGCGACCGAGAACAGGAACGGGACCCGAATCAACGTCTGGGTGGTCAGCACCTCGTCAGGTCCAAGGGTTTTCGCGATGAGCACGATGTACGCGGCGCACACAACCGTCACGCTGAGGGCAATCAGTCGGATGTTCTCGCCGATGCCGGCGAGGAAAAGCACGAAGAAGTACAGGTAGAAGAACTCCGCGGTGAAACGCCCGGTAGCGATCAGCGCGATCGTGATCCACGTTGTGTCGCCCAGAATGGCGATCGCGATCAGCAGCGGCGACTGCAACCACTTCGTCGGGACGGCAAGGGCGCCGATGTTCGACAGGAGAACCACCGCCATCAACGCCGTCAGGGCATGGGGCACCGACCGTGGGCCGAACTCCGCGAGCAGCAAATAGCTGGTGGCAATGATCAGGGTGAAACGCAGGAGGATGAACGCGCGGTCCATCACCGGCGAAACCGAACCCGCGGGGTTCTCGAACCCAGGGATGTCCTTGGAGCTGGTCACGGCGACTCCAGTATCATGCGACAGCTACCTCTACCATCATCACCAGCATATCTCACATCGTCGCGTAGCGAGGTCGTGAGGCATGCGGGCTGACGCGGACCCGATCATTTACGACCGCAACCCGGGGGAAGGGTCGACGACTCGTCGCACAGATTCTGTTGAATCTCTGTGTCAACGCCCGGGACGCGATGCCCGACGGAGGCGTCATCACCGTTTCGACAACCGAGATCACGGCCGACGCTCTTTTTCTTGCGGCGCATCCCGAAGCCAAGGAGGGCAGGTATGCCCGAGTGAGCGTGGAGGACAC
>JBGMRN010000069.1:9608-14877 GCA_048061535.1 Thermoanaerobaculales bacterium
TTTGCGTCCGCGGCGGTGTTTCGTCCCGGATCGCGACGACTGTTCCGTAATGGGAACTTCTCTTGCCGATCGACGATCAGGTCTTTGATTGGATGTTGGCACGCCAGTTGCAATCTAGTCGAGGCGTGAAGAGCTTAGCGTATCGCCGTTTCGGTTGCCACCCTGTCGACAGAGCCTTCGGGCACCGGGTTGGCGTGGAGGGAAGACCGGGACACGGCCATCTGTCAACCAATCGAGCGAACCGACCTCCAACCGGGTCACAGCTCACGTTGAAAAGGAGAAGTGAAATGAAGAAGCTGTTTGTGACATGTGTTCTGATCTTGGGTGTGGCCCTGATGGTCCCGAGCACCGCCTCGGCGCAGGCGACAGGCGATGTGGACGTGTCCATCACCGTCAACGGTTTCGTGATCCTGTATTACTACGACACGATCGCGATCACCATCCCAGCCAACGTCATGGCGCAGGCCCTTGCCGGTTCAGATGTGACCGGCGGCGTGGCAGACAACGGTTTCACCGCCAGCGCCGTTTCGTCCACCGGCACCGGTGTCCTGACCGCCGAGAACGCGACAGCACCCACCAGCAGCGATCCGAGCACTACCGCAGTCACCCTGACCATCCAGAATGCGTGGGCGATTCGCGGGCTTGTCGCCTCCGGTTCAACGGTCACCGTAAGTGTCGGCAACCTGAGTGATCTCACCAGCGGCGCATCCGGGACGATCGCAGTCACCTCCGGCGCCTGCTCCGGCACGTGTACCGGTCTGACGCCGACCTTTGGAACGCCCCTCAGCGGCGGCGTCGAGTTGGGTCTTGATTTCAGCGCGATCACCGCGCCGGACACGTTTGCGAGCGCCCCAACCTACACCATCACCGCCGCAATCGTCTGAGTCGCATCGCATTCGGGGCCACATCATGGATTGCAGATCCAGAGATCGCGGAGCACGGGACCGGGCAACACGCCCGGTCCCTTTCCTCACTGCCTGCTGTCTTGCGGTGGCTCTGATGTGTATTGGATCACAGGCGGTACTGGCGCAGGCAGTTCGGACGAACGGCCCTCGACACGGTCGCAGCGAGCTGTGGATCGAACCGCACGCCCTGCTCGAGACTGTGACCTCGTTCGATCTTCAGGAAGGCGTCAGTCGCCACCCGACGAGGGTTCGAGCCCCGGCGCCCACAGTCCTGAGCCATCCACGCAGCCTCACAACGCGCTTCGAGTCGCCTCCGACCGGAGCTCCGATCACCGTCGTCCGCCGGGAAATCTCCCCTCTCTGGCATCTTCGGGTGCGTGGCGACTCCTCGCTGCCGTTCACACGGGTCGAGTACGATCTCATCGGCGCAAACGGCCGGCACGGCGTTCTCAGCCACTCGGCAAACGACACCTCGGTCATCGAGGTTCGGGTCGTGGAGCTGCCCCTCAGGGTCAGCGACCGGGCAACTGGTTTGGGAACCGTCGAAGGAGGCGTTATTCTGGAGATGGACCTGGGTCACGCCGTCGAGGCGGGCCGCTACTCCGGTTCCCTCAGGGTTACCGTGATCCAGCTTTGATTCTGTGGTGATGAAAACAGCGAAACCCTCGACGACGATTGTGAACGGAGCGACCGGGCTCATGGCACGACTCGGACTCCTATGTCTCGTCGTGCTCGCGCTGGTCGGATCGGCCGAGGCCCAGATTGGGATCAGCCCGGCCCGAACGGAGTTCTTTCTCGACGACGGGCCGAAGACCCACTCGATCCGGGTCTTCAATCTCGGGACGAGGAGAGTCAGCATCTCAGTCGAGGTCAACAACTGGGAGCTCGACGAAGAGAACAAGGTCCGGATCATTCCACCCACCGAGCAGTCGCTGGATCAGTGGTTGGTGATCAATCCTCTTCGTTTCACTCTCGAACCCGGGGGATCGCAGGCGGTGCGCTTCGCGGCTCGCCCGCGTCTCCAACCCGAGCCCGGGGAGCATCGCGCTCTCGTCTTCTTTGAGCAGATTCCGGACGACAACATGCCCGAGAACCCGGACGGGTCGAGGATCCTCTTTCGGCTCGGAACCTCGGTCATCGGTCTGGTTGAGCCTGTTGTGCGCGACGGCGTCATCCATGCCGTCACCGCCGATCGCAACACCATCAGCTTCGATATCGAGAGTCGGGGAAACACCCACGTCCGGCTTCGTGGTCAGTGGGCGCTGTGGCCGGTCGCTCTGTTTCCGGGCCGCGAAAAAACGATGCCCATCGAGGGTCTCGACGAGGATGAAGAGGCCACGCTCCCCGACGGAATGACTGCCGCCGGGACGCTCAGCTTAACGCCTGTGTTACCGGGCACCCGGCGAATGGTGACGACATCTATTTTCGCCGAGCTCGACCCCGGCGACTATGTCTTCGATCTTCACGGCACCGTGGGGGGCATGGACATCGGTCGCACGATCGAGCTCAAGGTCTTGCCGGACGAGGATGTAGAGACCGAGCCTCCCAGCGGTGAGTAGCCACAAGAATGCGACACTCCCCGCTCTCGGCACTCGTCGCGGGTCTCACCTTTCTCGGTCTCGGGGCGGGCTGGCCAATCGACTCGCAGGCTTCCTCGTTAGTCGCATCCGCCCTGACTGAGTTCGTCCCGGCAGAAACCACCATCCTCGTTGGGGTCATCGTCAACGGCAGGGAAGTCGGTTCGATCGAGATCATTCGTCGAGCGGACGAGTTCCTGCTTCCTCTTGAGGAGGTGGCACCCCTCATCGGCGCCAGTGTGGAGGAGAGCGACGGCAGAATCGTGGTTACGACGCCCATCGGGCGTGTTTCGGTGGACGGCGATGAGCTGGTCGAGGTCGACAGCGTGCTCATGGTGCCGCTGCAGTTCTTCGAGCAGCGGCTGGCGACCGAGGTCGGCTTCGATCAACAGGAGTTTGCGCTGAGCTTCCAGGTGCCCTGGGGCCCTGGTGCAGTAAGACCGGTCGCCCCGACCGTCGATCTCGGTGAACCCGACTTCTTCCCGCCCACAGCGACGGTGGCCACCCTGCAGACTGATCTCAGCGCCACACGCCAGTTTGGTTCGTCCGTATATACGACATCGACCATCGCTGAAGGCCGCCTTGCCTCGGGTTGGTGGCGAGTGAGATACGACGACGACCTTGCCTCGCGACACCGCTTCGAGGAGTACTCGTGGTTGCAGAGCCGTGGACGGCGCCAGCTGCTCCTCGGCTACCAACGGATCCGCCTCCACCCACTCTTCGACAGTATGGACCTCACTGGCGCTCAAGTCGCCATCACCAACGTTGACCTCGATTTTTTCAGCCGCTCGCGGCAGGCCAGGGAGCTCCTCTCGCGACGGATGCAGTCACTGACAAAGGTGCGTGGGATGGGACCACCGGGAGGGCAAGCGGAGCTTCGTATCGACGGTATTCCCTTCGACCGCCGAGTCATAGCCCTGAACGGAACCTACGAGTTCGTGGACGTGCTGCTACCTTCCCGTCAGGCGACCCGCATCGAGGTTTACATCTTTGATCGATCAAACCTCTCGATTCCGATCGCGATTCACGAGGAGACGCGCAGCGCCTTCGATCTCCTGATGGACGGCGGTGCTTGGGTCCAGCAGGGAGGGCTGGGCCGCCAGGGGAACCTCGTCGAGGACAACGGCCTGTCGGACACTGACAGTGGTCTTGGAGGCTTCTATCAGGTTCGATACGGCCTTTCCGACCGGTTGACGGTGGAAGCCACCGCACAGAGAGTGGCCGATCGGTATCAGATCGAGGGCGGGTTGGTGGCTCGTCTCGGTGACGGTCTGGTCGCCGCCTTCAGCGGCGCATCCTCAGACGGCGCCCTTGGCTACGATTTTGAGCTCAGTGGGCAGTGGAGTCAATTTTGGATTCAGGCCCGGTCAACCCTCACCCAGGAGGGATTCCACGTTTTCACGGACGACAAAGAGTACAACCACTACCTCGAGTTCGGTGTTGATCCCCATCGAACCCTCGGTCTGTCTATCGTCGCACGCCGACGCCAAAGCCTGTCAGGGGATGCCGACTACGTCCTTCCCACCCTCAGCTGGCGCCCGAGCCGGGCCCTCTCGATCCGCGTTTACCCCGACATCGAGGGTCGCTACCTGGGAAACATCTGGTACAGGATCGACGACAGGACACGGTTTGCGCTCAGCGTGCTCGAGGACATTTCCGCCACGGCAGAGCTTTCGCGGCAGCTCAACGGGCGAACGGCGCTCCTGCTGGGGGCCGATGTTCGCGCAGGTCTGCCCGATCGCTTTTCGGCAATTCTCAAGTCGGAGGTCGATTTCGCTACTCGCACAACGATCGGTGGCGGGCCCCTCTTCTCTGACGGAGATCTGGGATACGAAGCGTGGACCACGATCGGCATCGATCCGGGATTGGTGATCAACCTCGAGCTTCAAGACGATCCCTCCCTCAGAGGTCTAGGAGAAAGGGCCGGTCGCCGGTACTTTATCGGACTTTCGGTGGATCTCGGGTTTGCCGGCGGGCGGATGATTCCCGCGCACAGAGGGGCGGTGCGCGACGATCGAGGCGCGATCGCGGGGACGATCCGGGCCGGACCTGGCGTCCGGGCGTTACCCTTGCGCCTGGATGGGATACTGGTGCTTGTCGATGGCGGGCGGGGCGGTAGGACCGACAGCAATGGGAGGTTTTTTGTCGGGCGGCTTGGTGAAGGGCTGTACTCGGTTGAGCTCGATGTCGAAAACCTCCCGATCGATCTCGTACCGGATCGATCCCGCTGGACGGTCAAGGTTGCGGCGGGAGCGGTCACAAGGATCGACTTCGCAGTGCACCCCGAGTACGGCATTGCCGGGCGGCTGACCGATGCCGCGGGGCGTGTCCTCGCAGGCCTCCGCCTCGACGTCGTCGATGAGGAAGGCGAGCGAATTGCTTCCGCCGTCACCGACCGTTTCGGCCTTTACCGGGTGGACGGCCTCACCATCGGCAGGTACACGGTGCGGGTCGCCGAAGGGTCCTTGCCCGATCAAGCGGAGGGCTCGCCGTCGCTGGAAGTAGAGATCGTCGACGACTTCCTTTTCGGCCAAGATCTGATCCTGCCGTTCGAGGTGCCTGGAGCTCCGGGGGGATAACTCCCATTCGCGCTAACATGTTCACAGGAGAGAAGAACGCGAAGACGCAGAGACGCCAAAAAGAAGCTCATGACAGAGAATGAAATCAGCAGGGTCGTCGTAGATGCCGCGATTGAAGTTCACCGAACGCTTGGTGGACCTGGATTGCTCGAAAGCGTCTATGAGGAGGCACTGGTGTGCGAACTGCAGCTCAGGGGGCTCGAAGTCG
>JBGMRN010000070.1:0-14803 GCA_048061535.1 Thermoanaerobaculales bacterium
ATGTAGGATAGTCTTTGCTTGAAACCAACAGTTCGTGGAGGTGTCCTGTGAAGTCCTTGCTCTGCCTTTTGGTGTTTTGCCTTCAATTTCCCATCGTTGTCTTCAGCGACGAGCCCGACCGGGCCGAGCTGCTCGCCAGCCCGCGGATTGTCGACGACGCAGCCGAACCCGCGTTCTTGGATCTGACCGCCGAGGAGCTGAAACGTCAACTCTTGGTGATCTCGAGTCGCAGCTACGCCTATTTCGGTTTCAACAACTCCGAGGTGCAGATTTACCTGCCGCGCTGTGACAACTCCGTCTACGCGTCGGTGGAGTTCTCCCCTGCCCGGTTGCTTGATGCTGCGGACAACGAGGTGGAGTTCGAGCGCGTTCGGGGCATCTACGACCACGACACGCACTCGGACGAGCTGCGGTTCGCCCCGGTCGAAGGGAAAGAGCCCGTCGAGTTCGCGCGGGTCGAAGGCAGCATCGCGCTGCGCTATCCGGTGCGCATGCGGACGGTGGCGATCGGGCCGGGCGGGGCCGCTCCGACCGGCCTGACGGTGACAATCGACGGGCCCTTCGTTTCGTGGAGCGACCCCGAGAAAATCCTCCCCGAAGCGAGGCCGTTCACACCGGTCGAGCGATTTCGGGCATTTGACGCTTCCGGGCGGCGCCTTGAACAGCACTCGTTCAAGGGCTACTCGGTGCGCGAGGGCGTCAGCACCGAAAAGTACGCCTTTTGGGGCGAGGTCGCCGAGTTTGGCTTCGACGTCGTTGACGAGTGGGCCGAGCTCGATATCTCGTACTCGTTGCCCGCGATCGATCCACTCCCCGCCAGCCGATCCGGCTCACCACCGGACAACTTTGAGGTCAAGGAAACCCCGGGCGGCACGGTCGATATCCGCGTCCGGCAGAAGAAACCTCAGGT
Source organism: Thermoanaerobaculales bacterium (assembly GCA_048061535.1). Classification (GTDB taxonomy): domain Bacteria; phylum Acidobacteriota; class Thermoanaerobaculia; order Thermoanaerobaculales; family Sulfomarinibacteraceae; genus Sulfomarinibacter. Next base: position 911 of record JBGMRN010000070.1, read on the forward strand.
CGAGGCGGTGAAGACAAAGGAACCTCAGGTCGAGGCGGCGACTGCAGAAGCCTCGCAGGACGACGTGCTGGCGCAACTCAGGAAGTTCGGTGTCCGTCGGTTCGACGCGAGTTCCTTCGTCTGGGCCGCGTCCCAGGGAAAGACCGAGGCTCTGGAGCTGTTCATCGCCGCCGGCATGCCGGTCGACACGGACTCCTACGGTCGCACCGCGCTAATAGCGGCGGCAACAATGAATCACGTCGAAGCCGGCAAGCTTCTGATCGCCGCCGGGGCCGACGTCAATCGGTCCAACAGCACCGGCTCAACCCCCTTGCATTTACTGGTCATGCGGTGCGATACGACCGAGTTCCTGAGAACTCTCATCGACGCGGGCGCCAATCTCTCGGTCAAGCTTGTGGGAGGCGTTTCACCGTACAAGATGGCGAAGATGAGCAACTGCTCCGAAAACGCGCGGTTGCTCAAGGAGTCCGGCGCCAGGTAGACGGCAGCGGTCGGCGGTCAATCTAAATGACAAAAACTACCCGGCGGAGCCGGAAACTCTTCGGTTCCGACTGCGCCGGGTCGAGATGGGTACTGGACAAAGGCAAACGCAACATACCTTCCATGGTGGGACAAAGAAATGAACCCCGACGGCCACATCCCGCCGATCCGAAGCTGGGGGATGCGATCGGAACCCGAGACGATCTCGATGTCGCCCGGTGTGCACGTGAACACCCGCGCGAGGTGCATTCGGGCCAGGTCCCGAACCGCGCCACTGGGGTTCGACACGGCCGTTCCGACCGCAGAAATCAGCTTCTCGGTGGAGTCCCTTTTCCAGGTTGCGACGGCGTGAATCGCATCGCCACCTACCATGATCCGTATGCACACCTCGCGCTCCTGATGGCGCACCTGTGCCGACCCTGAAGAGACCATCGCGACCTCGAAGGCTCTCGGCGAAAAGACGGTGGCACGATCCTGTCGTTTGACGAGCTTGAAGGCGCTTTCCTTGCACGCCCACAACATCCAACGCATCTGGTTCGGGCAGCGACTCGTCTCAATCAGTCGATGCTCGCCCCCCGTGAACACCCGGCGGTCGAACCGCGGGTGGCGCGATTCCGGCTGCGCCTCCCGGTCACCGAGATCGACAACATCATTCCCGACCATCGAGATACGACCTAACCCGCCCTGCTCAGATAGGTATCTTCCATCTTCTGGATTCGGTGCATGATCTGCCGGGAGATCTCCACCGACCCGCGAAGGCCTTCGTGTTCGGTAGACGGCTCGAGCCACGAGGTCGCGCAGTAGAAGCTTTCGCCACGGACCGGGAAGGTCGAGTACCGTTCTTGATGATCGCCGCGCAGGTAGACACAGAGCACACGGGCGCCGGGCAGGCCCTTGATGAGGCGGCCCGTGCCGAGCGCCGGATTGGTGCTGCCGACCCGGCCGGTCCTACTGCGGCCGCCCTCCGGAAAAATCAGCACCGCGTGGCCATGCGCCAACAGATGTCGTAATTTCTTCAGTACAAGAGAGATCTGGGCCCTGTCCCCACCCCTGATCAGGGGAATGCATTTCGCCAAATAGGCGCCGGCGCGCGGCAGAATCCGGTGCGCGAAGTTCTTTCTCTCCGGCACGTTCCACGGCATTTTCTTGAAGTTCAGCAGGTACCACCATGACGGAGCGAGGGCCCACGCGAGGAGCACCGAATCGACCATCGTCAGGTGGTTGGCGCAGACCATCACCGGACCGGGGGCTGCACGCAGCTCGCTGCGAAACCGCCGCCTGATGTTGCGATGACCGACAATGCTCCACCGGTACCGAACGTGGACGACGAACCAGAGCAGGGCCAGCGTGAAAGGCGCACAGCAGTATGCAATCAGGTTCTGCGCAACCAAGGCGAACCGATCGCGGGCGCGCAGCCCTGAAGTCGCCATCAGAGTCTGGTGCCGCCGCTCATCTTGGGCGCTAACCGATTCTCGCTTCGATGAGCTTCAGGGCATCGCCGATCGTGGTCACCGAATCGGCATCATCATCGGCTATCTCGATGTTGAAGGCGTCTTCGAAATCGAGAATGACATCGACAAGCCGTGCGGAGTTGACCCGCAGGTCTTCAAGAATGTTGGTCTCGGCGGACGCACCTTCGAGAGCCGTCTCGTTTTTCGTGTAGCGTTTCAGTATCTCCACGACCTTTTCAAAAATGTCTGTTTTCGTCATTCCTTGCTCCTTGCTGTTCATTTCGATTCGGTCCACTTCCGATAAACGACGCAGGCGTTCACGTCACCAAAACCGAAGCCGGCTTTGATGATTGTCTGAAGTTCAGTCAGGTCGCGGCGGGCGTGCGGAATCGAGCCCCGGTAGGGCTCGATTTCGGGATGGACATCTTCGCAGTTGATCGATGGATGGACGAACCCCCCCTCGAGCATGGCGATACACGCAACGGACTCGATGGCCCCTGCAGCGCCGAGACAGTGGCCGATCATCGACTTCGTCGAGGTAATCACCGGGAGCCCGCCCGGTTCACGGCCGAGCGCATCCGCCCACGATGCAACCTCACCGGCATCGGCGCCGGTTGCCGTGAGGTGGCCGTTGATCGCGTCGATCTCGTCGCCACCAATCCCGGCATCAGCCAGGGCGCTCTGCACACAACGCCGCACCGACACGGGATTCGGCGCGGTCATGGAACCGCCCATCCGGTGGCCGCCGCAGTTGATCCCTCCGCCGAGCACCTCGCCGTGGATGCGGGCGCCGCGTTCAACGGCGCTTTCGAGGTCTTCGAGTAGCAGCATGCCCGCTCCTGCGCCGGGAACGAACCCCGCAGCCGAAGCGCTCATCGGCCTCGAGGCCGCCTGTGGATCGTCGTTGAAGCGCCGAGACAGCACGCGCATGGCGTCGAAACCGGCCCATGTGTACTGGCTCGCGCCCTCGACACCGCCACAGAGCATGCGCTTCGCCCGTCCGGCGCGGATGCGCTCGAGACCCATGATGACCGCTTCGGTGCCGCTGCTGCACGCGCTCGAGTTGCTCGTTACCTGGCCGCCAAGCGCGAACAGTCCGGCGATGCGCGCCGACACGCCACTGCCCATCACCTGCTCGACGACGGTGCTGCCAAGCCGCCGAACACGCCCTGCGTCGGTCATCGGGACGACTTTTTCGCCAACGGTATCCAGACCCCCGACCCCGGTGCCGATGATCGCGCCGCAGTCCCAGTCCACCCGATCATCGTCGAATCTCGGCCGCTCGAAACCGGCATCGAGCCAGGCGTCGACGGCGGCGATGCACCCGACGCGGTGGCTCGAGTTCATCGCGCGCAGGTCATCTTCGTCGAAGTAGCGTTCGGCGATCTCGTCGACACCGTGAGGGACCCCGGCCACGCGACAACCGAAGTTCAGCTCTTCCAAAATTGGCATGTGCCGGATCCCTGAGAGGCCGCCACGCAACGATGCCGTGAAGTCGTCCACCGTATTGCCGATCGAAGAAACGATCCCGAGACCGGTGATGACAACCCTGCGCGTCACTGTCTCATCCCCATGCCGGAGACGATGCCGGAGCACACGACGCTACCGTCTTCGAGCCGCATTTCGACCGTCGACCTCAGCTTGAGCCTGCGAAAGAACACCTTGCGACCGGTGGTGATGACGCGATCTCCAGGCCTGACGATCCCGGTGAAATCAACCTGCATGTCGGTGAACATCGTCACCACCTTTCTCACCTCGTCGATCCCTTCCTGCCGGGCGAGCAGGTAAATACCCAGTGCCACGACCCCGACCTGGGCCATCGCTTCAACCAGGATGACGCCCGGGGTCACCGGGTTCCCCGGAAAATGACCGCGGTAGAAGTCGTGATCTTCCCTGAAACGGTAGGCGGCGACGATCTCCTCGTCACCGATCTCGAGGATCTCATCGACAAAGCGGAAAGGCTCCTGCTGCGGCAGCTCGGCCAGGATCTCGCGGGCTGTCAGCGCGCTCATGACGTCATCTTCCCGCCGCGCGAGTTCATCGAGGGGTGTGGGTAATCGGGATAGGCGATATCGCGGAAGAGGCCGACCTTGGCGCGTTTGATCGAGTAGATCGGGTCGGAGTCAACCAGAACCGTTGCGTCGCCGATTGCGATGCACGAGCCTGACTTCGGCAGGTCGGCAAAACGCACGATGTCGATCTCATAGCGCACCACCTCATCGTGCGGACGGATCTGACCCGAAAAATCGACCTCGCCGCAGCCGAGGGCCCGGCCGGTTCCGAGACCACCCATCCAGGCGCAGTAGAAACCGATGAGCTGCCAGACGGCGTCGACACCGAGGCAGCCTGGTTGTACCGGATCGCCGGAGAAATGGCACTGGAAAAACCAGTCGTCGAGATGCACCCTGCGTTCGGCCTCTATGCGCCCGCGGTTGCCTCGGCTCTCGATGAGCGAGACCTGATCGATCATCAGCATCGGCGGGATGGGAAAGCGGGCGCCAAAACCCTCTGGTGCGTCTGAGAGCAGCACGCCGTGGCCGAAGGCCAGGACCTCGGAGGAATCGAAAAACGAGCGAGAGCGGAATTCTCCGTATTTCACAGCATCATCCCTGGGTCGCCCCGAATCGAATCATGAAACCTCCCCAGGTCAGTCCCGAGCCGACGCCGACCACGGCGATGTCCTCACCGTCCTGCCACTGGTCCCAGCGAGCGGAAATCACCGAGGGCGAGCCCGCCGCAGCCGTATTGCCAAAGTCCTCGACGTTCTTGTGGTGACGCTCGGGCGGGATCTCGGCCAGTCGACACACCGAGTCGAGCATGATCCTGTTGGCCTGATGCCCGACGAAGTGGAAAGCCCTTTCAGGCGTCTGGTACCGGCGTGCAAGCGTCTTGAGAAGGCGAACAGTTTTCTTGATGGCAAAGGTCTGCACGGTCCGGCCTTCCTGATCGAAATGACCGACGCGAGGTACAACCACCTTGTCGGAGCCGGCCGGGCTCGATTCGAGGGACGCGCCTTCGACCACGGCTCTGCCCGGGACCCGATGGGACAACACGGCGGCAGCGGCGCCATCACCCCACAGCACCGCTGCGGCCCGGTCCGAGTAGTCGACACAGCTTGTCAAGCGCTCGGCGGCGACGACGAGCACACACTCGGGCGCCATTTCCGGGTTCATCCACGCCAGTAGATTCACGGCGGCGATCAGGCTGGTGCACGCCGAGTTGATATCGAACGCCGGCACCTCGAGGTCGAGGGCATGGGCGATATTGCAGCTCTCGGCCGGTGAAACCGTGTCGGGCGCGCAGCCGCCGGCGATGACCATGCCGATATCGCTCTTTGAAAAACCCGAGCGCTCGATCGCCATTTCGGCGGCCCGCCGACCCGCTTCGGCATTGGAGATTTCAGCAGCCTCCAACGCTGCCCGCGGATCGCGGTTCAAGGTCGTGCGAATGTAGTCGAGCGGAAGGGCGGTGCGGCGCGACCGGATACCGACCCGATCCATTATCCACTCTTCGTTGGTGCCGATGTCGAGGTCTTCGAGAAACCGGTTGGTGATCTGGTTCGACGGATGGAAGTGGCCGAGCCCGTGCAGGTGAAGCGTCATCGTCTCACTCCCGAGACGTGTTCGCCGCCATCGACCCGGATCACGTCGCCGTTGACCCACGCCGCTTCGTCGAGGGAAAGGAGGAAGATCATGTCGGCGACGTCTTCCGGACGGGTCAGCCGGCCGAACGGATTGCGACTCCTCGCATCGGCCATGAGCTTGTCGTGGTTGGGGATCAGACGCAGCGCCGGGGTATCGGTCACGCCGGCTTGGAGCACGTTGCAGCGAATGCCGTGGGGAGCGAACTCGACCGCAATCGATCGCGCCACCGATTCGAGCGCGACCTTGGCTGCAGCAACCGCGGCGTAACCTTTCCAGGCGACCGTATTGCCTTCGCTCGTCAGGCCGAAAACCCTCGCGTCATCAGCAAAGAGACCGCGGTTGAAGATTGCCTGGACCCAGCCGAGTAGACTCGTGCCCATCGCGTGAATCGTACGTGCGAGGTCCTCTTCTTCGAGGAAGAGACTCTCTGAATAGCGCGTCGCGGTTGCAAGCAGCTGGTAGGCATCGTGTCCTTCGGCCAAGAGCTCGTCGATTGTCGCCTGAAGCTGGCTCTCCTCGAGGTGCAGGTGCTCGGCCAGAGCTTTGACGGCGCTCAAATCTGCTTGCAGCTCCTTGACCGCGAGCTTCAAGTTGCCGAATGCGATCGAGTGCAATACGACCTTGACCTTACCGTCACGCCCCATCGCGTCTCGGACCTCGTCGAGAACCTGACCTCGGACCTCCGAGCTGAGTGCATCGCGGTTGAACGTGCGCACCTGAACCCCGTGGCCTCGCATGGCTTCGAACTCGGGTTCGATGCGCCCCATCGCCCCGCGCCGGTCGCGGTGGAGAATGGCGAGGTTCATTCCATGGCGCGCCAGCTTGTGCGCCGTTGCCAAACCGAAACCGCTTGAACCTCCGAGGATTAAAGCCCAGTTGTTCTCAGCAAAAACCACGCGGGACTACCCCCTTCGAAACGGCCCTTTGGGATGTACCCACCGCGCACAGAGGCACCGTTCGCCGCCCAAAGGAAGAACCGAGCTTTGCCTCGGATCGGTTCGGCGTCAAGTTTCTAAAGAGTTTTTACATTTCTCGAAGAAAACGTTACAGTCCTAACATGAGAACAATCCGCGATGTCCTGGCGAGCGTGATCGATTCCACTCCGTTCCTGGAATCAGCCCTGGCTGATGGAATCTTGAACCTGACAGCCCTTGCGCGGAGAATCCGCCCCGAGGTCGAGGCCAGCTTGCTGCGTCCGGTCAGCATCGGTTCGCTTGTCATGGCTCTGAAACGAATGATGCCGAAGCTCGAAAGCACGTCGTCATCGCCGACCGGGCCCTGGGGCATCGGCGATCTCACCGTGCGTTCCCACCTCAGCGAACTGACCCTGCAATGGTCAGATACCGTGCTCGCCAAACAGCAGCAACTGCTCGAGGCGATTCGCGATGGCGCGCAGCGCTTTGTCGCCTTTGCTCAAGGAGTCCGCGAGGTCACCGTCATCATGGATTCCGAAATCGAGCACCTCGCGCGCGAGATCTTCAGCAGCGAACGCTGCCTCTCACGCATGGACAATCTCGCCGCCATCACCCTCAGCCACGGCCCGGACTCGGCATCGTCATCTTGTGTGTACTACGAAACCCTCAAACGCCTGGCGATGAAGGCGATCAACGTTGTCGATGTCATCTCCACCCCCACCGAGTTCACGGTCGTCGTGCATCGCTGCGACGTCGACTACGCCTTCACCGTGCTCCGCGGCGGCATCACCGACCGCCGCTGTCCGGTTTAAATCGTTAGCGCGATCGCGACCTGCATTGACGGTCGTAGGGGCGCCTCGCCGAACATCGACCTTGTCCCCTCCCGCCCTCAGGGGCTGACTCTTCCGGTGGCACGTCGCGGGGTAGGCAACACAGCAGTTGTCTCGCCAAACATGACCTCCTCGCCACGCAGAAAACGACGCCTCCCGTGCACTGTTCCGGAGTCGGTCACCCGCAGCATGCTGATCCGGATGTCGTCGGCGAGACCTGGGCCCGGTTCGTCGTAGGCGGTGAAGTCGAGATTCGGGAAGTCAATGAACGGCAGAGCGTGCTCGACTTGAATGTCAACGCCGTCCGGAGCGAAGATCTGCGCCGAGAAGCTGGTGAAAATGATCGGTGAGATGACTCGTGGAATGTGGCGGCCGGTGATAAGATCTGTACGCCATGCGCACGAAACTCAGGCGCGCGAAACTCACCCTGGCGGGAGGGTCGTACCGTCGGCGGTTGGTGATCATCGGCGCGGTAATCGCCATCGCAGCGGCTGACGTCGACGGGGCGGTCAAGAGGGCGAGTTCGGCCATCGCGATCACGACGGACGGTGGGACGGTGCTGGTGGTGAACCCGGACTCGGGCACCCTGAGCGTCGTCGACGTCGCTTCCGGCTCGGTGACCACCGAGGTCGAGGTCGGTGAGGATCCCCGCACCGTCGCGGTGGACGAAGCGGGCCGCTACGCCTGGGTCACCAATATGGGTTCAGGCACGGTATCGGTCGTGGACCTCGATGCCGGGACCGTTTCGGCCACCGCCACCGTCGGCGACCGGCCATACGGCGTGGTGGTGGAAAACAGCGGCGAGAGGGCGTACGTAGCCGTGCAAGGTACCGGGCAGGTCGCAGTGCTCGCGGCGCCGGACTGGCGAGTCGTGGCCACCGTGGCGGTGGGTGACCGCCCTTCCGGCTTGGCCATCACCGGCGACGGCTCCACTCTTCTGGTCAGTCACCTGCTCACCGGCACCTTGAGTGTGATCGACACGACGACCCTCGCGGTCTCGACGATTCAACTCTGGCCGGACAGCAACCTCGTACAGTCCGTCGTGCTTGGCCGCGACGATGCCGTCGCCTGGGTGCCCCACACCCGATCCAACACCGCCAACACCGCGCTCACCTTCGACACCACCGTGTTCCCGCTGGTTTCGAAGGTGGACGTGCAGGGGCGACAGCATCTGGCCGGTCAACACCTTTCGATGGACACCATCGATCCGCCGGGCGTGGGCCTGCCTTTCGACGTGGCCCTCAGCGACAACGCCACCGCCTGGGTCGTGAACGCCGCCAGCAACGACGTGACTGTGGTTGATCTCGCCAACCGCCGAAAGCTGGCTCACGTGGAGGTGGGCGACAATCCGCGCGGCATTGTGCTCGCCCCGGACAACAGTCGTGCCTACGTGAACGACACGCTCGCAGGCACGGTGTCGGTGATCGACGCGGCGAGCTTCTCGGTGGTCGAGACCATCCAAGTCACCCGCATTCCCCTGCCGCCGGCCATGCTCCTCGGCAAACGACTCTTCTGGTCCTCCGACGACCCACGCATGGCGCGGGCGCAGTGGATCGCTTGCGCCTCCTGCCACTTTGACGCCGACCACGACGGCCGCACATGGCGTTTCGGCTTCGCCGGACCGCGCAACACGACCAGTCTGCGCGGCATGGTCCAAAGCTACCCTCTCCGCTGGTCGGCGGAGTGGAACGAATCGGCGGATTCGGATTTCGCCGTCACCAGGGAGCAGTTCGGATCCGGCTTGCTCGACGGCGCCATGCACGATCCTCTTGGCCCGCCCAACGCCGAGAGCTCGTACGAACTCGACGCGCTCGCCGCCTACCTCGATGGGCTGGAGCTGCCGGAGAATACCATCCGGCATACCCTGGACCCCGGAGCGGTGGCCCGCGGCGAAGCGCTCTTCTTCAATAACGTGACTGACTGCGCAAGCTGTCATCCCAGGCCCTACTTCACGGACCTCGCGGTCCACGATGTCGGTACGGCGAACGGATCCAGCGAGCGCCTGGGTTCAGAGATCGACACCCCAACCCTGCGCGATCTGGCCCGCAGCGCGCCCTACCTGCACGACGGCAGCGCCGCAACCCTTGCCGAAGTCCTGACAACCGCCAATCCGGATGACGCACATGGCGTCACCTCCCATTTATCGTCGGACGAGGTGAATGACCTGGTGACCTTCTTGCTCTCCCTTCCCGCCGGCAATCACGCCTGCGTGAGCTCCACGATGGAGGCGGCCAAGACGATCGCCTCCCACGCCGACACCTCCTTGCCGGGACCGAGGCGGGGCGGTCGTCGAGTGGGTCAGGGCCCGGTGGTGCGCGGCCGGGTGGTGGCTGATGTGGATGGGACGCCGGTGGCCGGCGCCCTCGTTTCGGCCCGAGCTACGAGCGTGCCGCGGACGCTGACTGATGACGACGGTGGCTTCGCACTTGCCGTTCCAGCAGAGGAGAACGAGGTGGAGATCGCAGCCTGGGCCGAGGGCTTCTACATCGCGTCCCAGGTCGTCACACCCCCCGTGAACGGCATCCGATTGGCTCTGCGCGCCCTGCACGATCAAGACAACCCCGACTACCGGTGGATCGACCCCACACCGAGCCAGGACCGGGCCTCGGCCTGCGGCAACTGCCACCCGGCCATCCTGCCCCAGTGGCAGGGCAATGCCCACGGCGGAGCGGCATCCAACCCGCGATTCTTCAGCTTCTACAACGGAACCGATATCGACGGCACGACCACAGTCAGGCCGGGCTACCGGCTGGATTTCCCGGAAACCAACGGAATCTGCGGCGCCTGCCATACCCCCGGAAGGGGGGTGGACCGGCCCTTCGGCGCTGACGCGAACGCAGCCCGCGATGACCTCACGTCCGGCATCCACTGCGATTTCTGTCACAAGGTGGGAGGGGTCTTCTTGCAGCCGAAGACACGGGAGGTCTACCCCAACATGGCGGGGGTGTTGTCGCTCGAGGTGCTGCGACCGCCGGAGGGCGAGCAGGTTTTCTTCGGGCCGTTCCCCGACATCCACGACCCGGACACGTACCTTCCGGCGATGACGCAGAGCGCCTTCTGCGCGCCGTGCCACCAGTTCTCTTTTTGGGGTACGCCCATCTATACCTCGTACGAGGAATGGCGAAAGAGCCCTTACGCCGATCCCGACACCGGCCGGACCTGCCAGGCGTGCCATATGGCGCCCAATGGGGACAACTATTTCGTCCTGCCGGAACAGGGCGGACTGTGGCACCCGGCCGAGGATATCCCCTCTCACCTCCAGTTTGGGGCGCGTGACGCCGCGTTCATGGCCACCGCGCTGACCCTCGACATCAAGGTCGACGACCTCGGTGACGCGCTTTCGGTAACGGTGACGATGACCAACACCGGCACCGGCCACAACCTCCCTACCGACCACCCCGGCCGCCACCTCCTGCTCGAGGTCGAAGCCACCGGTCCCGACGGGCAGGCCCTTGCGCTCCTCCAGGGTCCGACGATCCCCGATTGGGGAGGCAGCCTGGCCGGGCGCCCGGGCGCCGGCTACGCCAAGCTGCTCGAGGACGTTGCCAGCGGCGAGTGGCCGGTGGTGTCTTACTGGAAGCAGGCCGTCATTCGCGAAGACTCCCGCCTCGAAGCCATGGCAGCCGATGTCACCACCTACCGGTTCGAACGTCCGTCAGGAGCCGCAACCGTGACCGTGACCGTACGGTTCCGGAAGCTCTTTGAAGACCTCGCCACCCGCTACGGTTGGGATCTCGGCGAGCTCGTCATGGCGCGGAAGACGGTTTCGGTCTCCCGTCGTTGACCCGGGTTCTGCGCTCACGGGACCAGCGTCAGCACGCTCTCGGTCGGACCGGGAAGCAGTGGTGTCGCCACGCCATCCGCCCAGGCGTCGTGCCCGGCTGAGTAGAACGGCGACAGGGGGTGCCCACTCTGCCCTCCGGGCATGTGAAAATACCCCTGGTCCTCGTGCCCCGGTGAGACTGCAAACCTTTCGGAGGCGCCCCAGCCGGGCGACTGCACCCGCGGCATATTGCTGTCGCCGGGCAGCGGCCGTCGCGGCATGTCGATGAATCGAGACAGCACCGGCACCGCCCGGCTCATGGGATGGCGCATGGACAGCGTGTTGCGGGCGCCCCATGTCTGGTCTACCAGCTCGCCGCCGAGCTCAGCGTAGTACTCGATGGTCGAATCCACGACCTCGAGGAGCAGCTCCCGCCATGACCCAACGCTCGGATCGAGCAAATGCACGGGCCGTTCGGCGACCATGCGCCACAGCGGCCCCTCCGCCTGATGTATCCGGTAGATGTTGAAGTCCTCGTCCACCGCCTCGCACGGCGCCGTCAGCCACCCATAGACCCGCTCGAAGGTGAAGGTCCGAAAAGCCCTCACGAGACGAAAGGCGGTCGAATCGATGCCGGCGCGGCCGGTCCATGTGCTCTCGACGAGATCGCGGAACTCGGCCCGCTCCGGAGCGTCGCGTACCGCCCCATCATCGAGCAGCTCGAGGAGCAGCCCCCTCCACCGATCCAGGAAGACAGCCCGATCGTCCAGTTGCACCGCCAGCATGTCCGCCTCGGTCGCGTTCTCGAGCACCGACAGGTCCTCCCGGATCTGCCGTGCTCGGGCGCCCAGGGCGTAGCCGCCGTCGCCGATGGTTTCCAACATCTCGCCGCCGACCACCCGCGCATTGGCGCTCCAGATGATCCCATCCGGCGGATCGATCACCCGCGGGTACTCCTCGGACTTCAGCCAACCATCCCAACCCCGGTCTCCGTCTGCCCACGATGTCGGGATCCTGCCGGAGAACCCGATCCGGCGTGGGATCCTGCCAATGACGGTCCAGCCGATGCTGCCACTCGTGTCGGCACACACGAAGTTCTGGGGAGGCATCCCGGTGTGGTTGGCAACCTCGAATGCTTCCTCGACCGAGGTGACGTGCTCGAGGCCAAGCAGCCCGAGGTCGGCACCGCCGGGATCGTGGGCGATCCAGCGAATCGCCCGAGGTCTGCCCTGGTGATCCCGGTCGACGATCGGACCCCAGATTGTCTCCTCGATCTCGATCGCCTCCGGCTCGCCGCCACGCACGACAATCGTCTCGGACCGGCGCTCGATCTCCAGCCAGCCGCCCGGCACCCGATACCGGCCGGGATCCGCCGGATCGGTCTCGATGATCACGAGGTCCGACCAGTCGCCCTGCGAGTTGGTGAATCCCCACGCGACACGGGTGTTGCTTCCGACGATGACCGTCGGCGCGCCCGGCAGGGTCACGCCGACAATTCGATGGGTCGGCCCGCAACCGTCATCGCTCGGCCACTCGAGCAGAGCCCGGTACCAGGTATTGGGAACCGCCATCCCGAGGTGCATGTCGTTGGCCAGGATCGCTCGCCCGTCGGCGGTGCGCGATCCCCCGACCGCCCAGTTGTTGCTCCCGGCCAACGCCGACGTCTCCGGACGGTGTCTCTCGCCTGGTTTCGTCGCGAGGAGACTGGATTCCGCGAAGCGCGGCGCATCGCCGGGAGCAGCAGCAAGCTGGTGAGATCTGCTGACCGGGGCGCTCGCCCGGCCACCGTCGTCTGACCCGACCGCGACCACATCCGTTGAACTCGCAGCACTCGGAATCGGAGGGACCTCGAACGCCTCACCGACCACCGGCGCATCCCACTCGGTCCCTGGCGGGGCCAGAAACGTCGCCATTTCGGCCGGCAGCAGGTCCTCGAGCAAGCCCCGATCCGATTCGCGGCTGCCGGTGTCGTCGTTGAGGACGAAGTACATGGCAAACATGACCAGCAGCGAGTCCTCGTCCCGCCACGGCGCCGGTTCGGTTCGCAACAGCAGGTACTCGAACGGTCTCTCTCGGAGTGCCTCGAGACCGGCGTTCACGCCACCCGAGTACCCAGCCAGCGTGCGGCGATCGGCGTCGTTCAGCTCGGCCATCCGCTCGCGAGCTCGGGCTCGGAAGCGGTGGATACGACTCGCCCGGTCCGCTTCCAGGGCGCCGGGACCGAAAAGTGCCGACAGCTCGCCGGCCGCCCTGCGGCGCAGCAGGTCCATCTGGAAGAAACGGTCCTGGGCGTGGAGGAAGCCGAGGGCCCGCGCAACGTCGAGGCGAGTCGCCCCCCGGATGGTCGGCACCCCGAGAGCATCACGCTCGACGGTGACTGCGGAGGCCAAACCCGCGATCTCGGCCTCGCCTTCGAGCAACGGCAAGCTCCGGGCAACTGCCCGGTACATAAAACCAACGAGCGCGCCTCCGAGCAGCACCAGGATCCCGAGAGCGACACTGGCGACCTTGAGCCTTCTCGACATGTGACCGAAGCTCCGTTCCATCGAGATTTCGTTCGTCGCGGGATCGTACCAGACCAGACGGAGGTCGCAGCCTACGACCCGCGGACGACTCGGTTCCGGCCCTCAGCCTTGGCTCGATAGAGGGCTTTGTCCGCGGCCTGAAGCGCGCTGTGAATGTCGGGATTGCTCCGCTCGACCTCGACCACTCCGGCACTGACGGTGGCGATCTTGCCGCCGGGCAACAGCGACGTGTCGCCGGTGGCATGGCCGAACCGGTCGTTCACCGACTTGAATCTGTCGAGATCGA